>CAYGEK010000010.1:0-10521 GCA_964348885.1 uncultured Candidatus Saccharibacteria bacterium
GCTTTTTATAATTAAGACTATTTATGCTCGTGCCCGGATTCCTGTCTATGGAATCCTGGCCTTTTTTTATTTTCAGTTTTAACCCATAATCATTGATATGAATCCCGTTAGAAGTGGCTGCCTAACGCGGCGCCATTTCTTTCCAGGACATGTATAATAAACTTATGATTATCAATTTAACGTCGGGAAATCGGTTCCAATTCTAACGGGATGAAGATTTTACTCGTGGAAGATGATCAGTTTCTTTCCTCAATCATGGTAAATCGCCTGACTAAGGAAGGTTTTGAAGTAACGCTTGCCAAAGATGGTAGGGAAGCGGAAAAAATTTTACTGGAGGATAAGATGCGCCCTGATATGATTCTTTTGGACGTGATTTTACCGGGCAAGAGCGGCTTTGAAGTGCTGGAAGAAATTCGGAAGGTTCCTGATTTGAAAAATACCAAAGTTTTGATCACCTCCAACCTCGGACAGGATATGGACGTGAAGAAGGGGAAGGAGTTGGGAGCGGAATATATCGTTAAGGCGCAGACCTCACTGGAGGATATCGTCCTTAAGGTTAAAGAACTTGCCCGATAGACCAATTATAGCGAGTAAGATTCCTCACAAACGGGTATCACTTGGCCAAGCGGCCCGGAGCGTACAGCATCTAATCTAAACGAACGAGGGAGCTGACCTTATTTCTCCGGCACATCCCGCAGGCAATCCGGCTCGGCGCTTTGCGGATTGCCGAGGGCGAAGAAAGCTTTTCCGCGGGAGAAAAGATATTCTGGTGACGGAAAATAAGGTCAGCTCACGAATGAGGAGTTATCCACAGGGGGGTCATTAGACATCCTTATTCAGATAAAAGATAATATCTATATTATGAACACAACCCAAACTAAAGGTTTCACTCTTATTGAATTATTAATCGTAATCGCCATTATCGCGATTTTGGCTACAGCAGTCGTCTTGCTTTTGAATCCGGCCGAGCTTCTTCGCCAAGCCCGTGATTCCCAGCGTATTTCTGATCTAGGCACTCTTAAGTCGGCTATCGCTTTTTATCAGTCCACCAGCGGAGCTGCCATTGGAGGAGCCGCCGGCACTTGCTACTTCTATAATCCGGCTGCCGCCCCGATTGTTCCTGCCGCCAACTGCGCCGCCCGACACGTTGGTCGCGCTAACGTTGTAGGCAACACTACTCTCGCTACCGACGGCACTGGCTGGGTTCCGGTAAACTTCAATTCTACTCCTGGTGGCTCTCCTCTTTCCGTGCTTCCTAAGGATCCGAGGAACACTCTTACCGGCGGTAACTTCTTCTATTCCTACGCTACCGACGGCAGCAGCCTTTTTGAAATGAACGCCGAGATGGAAAGCGCTCGCTATAGCAACGCCGGATCTGACGATGTTGAGTCCAATGATGGAGGCACCTTACCCAACGTTCGTGAAGTAGGTAATGTTACTGGTCTCTCTTTCTAGCCTGGTTATACTCGGCTTACTAATGGGGGCGCAGATTCTGCGCCCTCGTTTTTATGGCGAGCCGAGCCGAACTATGCTGTATCTCAGTCGCTGGGCCTTCGCAATCTCCTCGTTCCTGGTATTTTTTACCGCCGGTTATCTTACCTGCCAGCAGTATCTGATTTGGAGCGCCAGTCCTTTTGCCCGGCTACTTTTGCCGCCCACTACCTCAATCGCTTACTTTATCCAGTACGCTTTGACCAATTTTTGGACCGCGCCCCTCATCGCGATGTCCGCAGCTTTGCTCGGATTGGTCGCGACTACAATTATGAATCGTCGTTTTCAGAATCGATTTTTTTGGCCCGGTGAGCCGTGGATTTTCGCGACCGCGCTTCTACTCGTAGGTCATCCCGGTTGGTTATTGTACGTGCCACTCCTGTTGCTGGTCTTTCTAGCCTGGCAGATATTTTTTGCCGTGTTTCATAAAAATCATAAAGAACGTGCCTCACTTTATTATCTTTGGGTGTCGGGTGCAATCGTAACTGTTATACTAGGTACATGGTTCAAATTCCCCTTCAGCAGTTAAAAGATTCCTTAGTGAAGGAAGGTTTGGTAACTGCGGAAGATTTTGACAAGATCTCCGCGGAAGCCGGACGAATGGGTCAGTCTGTGCCGGAAATTTTGATTTCCCGAAACTATGTGGCTCGGGATTTTTATTACGGTTTGGTTTCAAAATTTTTCGGCGTTGAACTGGCTAAGCTCGCCTCTAAGCAGATAGATGAAGTTTCCCTGCGTTTGTTGCCGGAAGATTTGGCGAGGCAGAAGAGAGTGGTTATCTTTGCTAAAGAGGCCGATGGCACGCTGGACGTGGCGATGGACGATCCGACCGATCTCGCGGTGATTGATTTCCTCGCCAATCGCCTCAAAGCGAAGATCCGTCCATTTTTAGGGTCTTCTGACGACCTGAACAGGGGATTCACCATGTACAGCCGCCGCTCCGCGGAGGATTTTAAAAAGCTGATTGAGGAAAATGTTCAGGCCTCGCTCCGTTCCGAGATTTTCGGGAAAACCGGCAAAGACGCCGCCGAGGAGGTGCCGATTGTGGCGGTGGTGGATAATCTGATGTCGTACGCGGTTTCTTCTCGCGCTTCGGATATTCATATAGAAGTTTTGGAAGATTCGGTACTGGTACGATTCCGTATTGATGGAGTTCTTCATGAGGTTACAAAGATTCCGAAAGCGGTGCACGACGCGATTGTCGCCCGCTTAAAGCTCTTATCCAGTCTTCGTTTAGACGAGCACTCCAAGCCGCAGGACGGCCGGTTCCGCTACCAGTCCGGAGGAGGCGATTTTATGGATACCCGCGTTTCCGTAATCCCGACCTTTCATGGCGAGAAAGTGGAGATGCGTCTTCTGGCCGCGACGGCCCGCGCTCTTTCTTTGGAGGAGTTGGGAATGTTGCCGGATATGGTAAAAATTTTTAAGGACAACATCGCGAAGACTTACGGCGTCGTGTTGGTTACCGGTCCGACCGGCTCCGGTAAAAGTACCACGCTTTATTCGGCGCTGGCGCTTCTGAATAAAACCGAGGTGAACATTTGCACTATTGAGGATCCAGTAGAGTACGAAATGAAATATGTTAATCAAATGCAGGTGAATAACGCTGCCGGCATTACTTTTGCCAGCGGTCTCCGCGCTCTGCTTCGTCAGGATCCGAATGTGATCATGGTGGGTGAAATTCGCGATTCGGAAACCGCCGACATTTCCGTGCAGGCGGCGTTGACCGGTCATTTGGTGCTCTCAACTTTGCACACTAACGACTCCACATCCGCGATTCCGCGTCTTTTTGATATGAAGGTGGAGCCGTTTTTGGCCGCGGCCGTTATGAACGCCATCTTGGCTCAGCGTTTGGTCAGAAAGATATGCTTGGATTGCATTGAAACTTATAAGGTGACCGCGGATATTGGCACTACGATTAAGAGCCAGATGAAAAATCTTGGCTTGGACCCCGCGGGATATACCGTGCCGAAGATGTTTTACCGAGGCAAGGGCTGCGCGGTTTGCGGTCACGTCGGCTATCGCGGCCGAATGGGCATCTACGAGGTTTTTGAGGTTGATGAACAGATTAGAGCCGCCATTGTCGATCCGAAATTCAATTTGGACAACGTCAAGAAGATCGTCCGAACTAAAGGAATGATTACGATGTTTGAGGATGGGCTCCGTAAGGCGGAGCGGGGGATGACTACGATAGAAGAAGTGCTTCGGGTTATCCGAGAGTAGTTTGCTATAATAAATGAAGGTGATTCATCCCGTTAGAAGTGGCTGCCCAAATCGGCCGTCGCTCTTACGTTGGATAGCACGATAAACTTATGAATATTAATCTTACGTCGCAAAATCGGTTCCACTTCTAACGGGATGAAATTCAGTTATAAAGCACAGGACATAACCGGCAAAATTGTTGAAGGCACAGCGGAAGAGCCGACTACCGGCGCGGTTTTGGAGATGATGGCGACGCGCGGCCTTAAGCCTATTTCCATCACGCCGGAAAAGGAGTCTACTCGTACGAGGCGGAATCTTTTTGGCGGAAGCATTACCCTGACCGATAAAGTTTTCTTGGCGAAGTATCTGGCGCTGATGTTGCGGGTTGGTACCGATCTATTTAGGGCAATCAATATTTTGATCGCGAACTTTGATAAGCCTGTCATGAAATCCCTCCTCCTCGAGGTGCGGACCAATTTGGAAAAAGGACAGCCGTTCTATCAGACCTTTGCCGCGTATCCGCAATATTTTTCCCCGGTCTTCATTAATTTGGTGAAAGCGGGTGAGGCTTCGGGTAATTTGGAAAAAGTCTTTGAGGAGCTTAGCGTTGACCTTGAGAAGCAGCATGAATTGGAAAGCCGCATAAAGTCGGCCTTAACTTATCCGATTATTCTTTTTGTCCTTTCGTTAACCGTACTGTTTTTCTTGGTGACTTTCGCTTTGCCTCGTATCGCGTCAGTCTTCGGCAGCGGCGGATTTAATCCGCCTGTTTTCTCCAGGATAGTTTTCTCTGTTGGTAATTTCTTCAATAGCAACCTGGCCTTAATTATGGGAGCGCTCGTCATCCTGGTTACCGGTGGCTGGATTTTCGTAAAGAAAACTATTTCCGGAAAGAATTTCGTAGCTTGGATTTTAAATCACACTCCTGTTGTCAGAGTGGTAGTGCGCAAGATTGCTATTCAGCGGTTCGCCGCCACTTTGAGCTCTTTGATGGCCGCTGGCATTCCTATTCTGGACGCCCTTCGCATTACCGCTGACGCGGTTGTGAATCCGCAGATTAAAGACGCTCTTTTACGGATTGCCAAAGAGGGCGTGACGAAAGGTATGAGCTTAGGGGAGTCCTTCGGCCGCGAAGCCGTCTTTCCTCCAGTGGTTACCAATCTTGTGGCGATTTCAGAGCGTGCCGGTCATTTGGATGAAGTATTGAAGACTTTAGCCGATTTTTATGATTCCGAAATCAGCTCATCCGTTAAGACGCTGGTCACCTTTATCGAGCCGGCGCTTCTGATGATGATTGGTCTCGTTATCGCCGTCATTGCCCTTTCAATTCTGGTGCCGATTTATCAGTTGGTCACCCAGTTTTAAGATGAATAAAGGATTCACTCTTCTCGAGCTCCTGATTGTGATGGCGCTGGTCGTCATTCTTTCCACAGTAGGTCTGCTCTCATTAGTCGGCTTCCGTTCACAACAATCCTTGCGTCTGGCCGGTCAGAATCTGGTGACGGTGCTCCGGGATACACAGCAGAAATCAGTTAGCCAGGAAGGCGGTCAGCAGTGGGGAGTCCGTATCGTGCATCAGGTTGGCGGCCGAGATTACTACGCCGTGCTTAGTGGCGGCGCGGAGACAGCGCGGACCACCTTCCCTTCAAACGTAGAGTTCGCGGCATCTTATCCTGATCTGACCTTTGCCAAAATCAGCGGATTGCCCAGCGCCCCCGCTACCTTTATAATTAGATTAGTCAGTGAGCCGACATCATCTGTAACTATTAACGTCAATGCGCAAGGAGTCATACAATAAAAAAAGCGGTCAGTCTTTGATAGAGATCCTTATCGGCATTGCCGTCGGGGTAATTATTGTCGGCGGCGTCGCGGCGACAATCGCGGTCACGCTCCGCTCCAACGTTCAGAATAAAAACAGCCAGACGGCCACTGCTTTGGCTCAGGAGCTGGTTAACTCGGTCAGCGATTTCTCCGCCGGTAATTGGCACAACTTGGACACTTTAAACGCCGCAACTCAGTACCACCTTGCAACAACGGGTCCGGCATTCGTCTCGGTCGCCGGATCGGAAGCTTTTGTAATCGATAGCTTATCTTTCAGCCGCCATTTTATTTACGAGGAAGTGTCACGCGATCCGATTACCGGAAATATTCAAGAGTCTGGTTATGTTCCGGCCAATGCCGATCCTTCAACTAAAAAAATCTTAGTCACGGTTTCCTGGCAGGAGCCGGGTGGTCCGGCCAGTGTAACGCTGAATAAATTTGTTACACGCAGTAAGAATTTCGTATTTACGCAGACTGATTGGTCCGGCGCTACCGGTCAACCGGGCCCGATTACTTCTCCGAATAACCGCTACAACGCGAAGGGGAGCAATATAGACACCACCGGAGTGGCTGGAGCAATTGAAACCATAACTCCATAATGAATAAATATTTAAAAATAAGCCTAGTTGGTCTGCTCACTGCTGTGTCCGTCTGCGGCGCGTCGGTAGCGTTTGCCGGCAACATCAGCGTTAATCCCGGCGAGCATCATGCCTGGACGGACGTGACCGGTTGGTTGGATTTTGATGCCAGCGTAGACGTTGCCGATACGAATTTGACCGGTGCAGCTAACGGCCTTCAGATAGGGAAGTTTGTTTTGAATTGTGGTTCGGCGCCGGTCTCCAATTGCGGCGCTCCGGCCGGGAACTGGTGGGTGGCTAATGACGGCGACGGTAATCTGTCCGGTTGGGCCTGGAGTGATATAATCGGCTGGATTAGTTTTTGTGGCAACGCGGCGGCTGGTTCCGGTCCGACTGGTGGCTGCCCCGGCAGCCCGACCTATCAGGTGCGCATAGACCCGACTAACGGCATTTTCAGCGGTTGGGCCTGGAATGACGTAATCGGCTGGATCAGCTTCAATTGCAACAACAGCGGCATCGGTAATCAGTGTCCGTCCAGCGACTATAAAGTTGTTACCTCTTGGCGTGGTGGCGCTCCTCCGTCTAATGGCGCCGGTCCAGGCGGTACGGACTCTGATAGCTGGCTGGAATCCAGCGCCTTTGATACCCGTGTTGTTGGCGGCGCCGCTTTTAACAGCCTGACCTGGCAGGGCTCTTTGAACGGAGGAATTGTAGGTTTTCAGATTGCGACCTCCGACAATGCCAACGGTCCGTGGAACTTCATCGGCCCGAGCGGTGACGCGACTACGGTCTACGAAGATCCGGCCGGTCCCAACCGTCAGATTAAAATCTCCCGCCTTTATCACAACAACGATCGTTACATCCGGTACAAAGTGTGGCTAGGCTGGACCGGCGACCAGGCTCCCCACATCGATGACATCATTATCAGCTACAGTCCTTAAAAAGCGGGCGGGTGTTTCCACTCTGCCGACAATGTTGCTTCTTGGCGGCATTATCATTGAGATAGCAATCGCTATCGCTTTTTTGGCTTATTACTTTAACACTCTCAATCTTTCCTCTCGGTTAATTTCCGAATCATTGGAGGCGGCTCGGGCCGGAGCTCAGGACGCGATTATTAAAATAGTGCTTAATAAAAACTGTCCCAACGCGAACTGCCCCGCCACCTATTCTTTAACAACGGCCAACGGACGCGTCGCTAACGTCACCATCTCCCATCCGGGCGCGGTCTTGCCGTGCAGTCCCGATCCGGCCAATCCAGCGTCCACTCAGACACAGGTTGATTCCGTCGGTACCGCGCTGAACCGCAACCGAAAGGTCCGCGCTCTGTTGAATGTTGATTGCCTTAGCGGTCAGGTGGATACCGTAAGTTTTAACGAAGTAGAATTTTAAAATGAATCCCGTTAGAGATAATCAAAATATGACTATAAAAATAATCAACGAAATAAGTAATATGGAAAGCGCTCTCGTCCAGCGGCTGAATTACGGTCGTTTTACGACCTAGCTCTAACGGGATGAAACTTTCTTTTGATATTAAAAAATATTTGAATCCCGTATCCGCGATCGGCGGCATGGAAGTTTCCGATCTGGCTCTTCGCCTTGTGATTAACGAGGACGGGCGTTTGCGTCAGGCCTCGGTCCAGCTTCCTCCGGGAATTATTAACGGCGGAAAACTTTTGGATAAAGCCAAGATGGCGGCGGCTCTGAAGGGATTGCATCTTCAAATCGCGCCGATGAGTAAGATGATTCATGTGATTCTTTTGATTCCTACTAATAATGTTTATACCCAGGCCTTCGCGATGCCGCTGGTGGCCGAGAAGAACATCCGGGAGACGGCTAGGCTGAATCTGCAAAGTATTTCTCCGCTGGATATCAACGCCGCTTATTATGATCACCAGATGATCGGCGAGAATAAAAAAGGCCAACTGGAGGCATTGGGCGCGTTCGTCAACAGCCAGGAGGTAGACGAGTTGTCCGCCGCTTTGAAGGAGGCGCGGTTCAATCCGGTAGCCGTTGAATTTCCAGCTTTGGCGGTAACCCGCCTGATTAGGAATTACGGCGCCGGTCTGAAAAAAGAAGCGCCGTATCTTGTGGCGTATTTGGGCAGTGACGGTCCGGATCTGATGGTCATCAAGAACGGGCATCTCTATTTCAACTATTTTAATTCCTGGGCGGCCTTACAACAGGAGATCGGCGGCCGGCAGATCGGCTCGGCTGATGTGCAGGAATTTTTAACCCGCAATATCAAACAGGTGATGAACTTTTATACCAGCCGGTGGGGCGAGCCGATTCAGAACGTTCTTCTGGTGGATAGTCCGATTGCCAAGGATATAAATCAGACGATCCGTTCAAGCTTCGGCTTGGAGATACAGCCTTTTCAAGTATCTAAATATGGGGCGATCTCACCATTATGGTACGCCGCCATAGGCGCGTTGGAGCGGGGATTGGTTCCCCGGGCGAAGGACAGCGATATTTCTCTGACGGCAATCGGCGTGGAGCAGGAATACTATCGGGAGCTCGCGCTCGGATTTATCCGTTCCTGGCGGAATATTTTTGCCGGCATGATCGCCTTTATGTTGGTGGCTCTGCTCGTGTCCGACTCTTTCCTTGTCAGCGCTATTTCCGCGGGCGAAAAGGATTTGGCCGGGAGAGTTTTGGTTTCGATTGAAGAAATCAGGGCTCTGCAAGACGATGTTTTGAAATTCAACAAAGCAGTGGATTACGCGATTGCCGCCCAGAACGCCACTCCGGCCTGGTCCGGTTTCTACGCGAAGATGCGGGTTTTGACCGGCACCCAGATTTCCTTAAGCCGTATTTATGTGGAGCCGAATCTTTCGGGATTACTTATCGGCAAGGCGGTTAGCGACTCGGCCGTGATCGCGTTTAAAAACGCGCTTTCCAAAGAGGCCAATTTTAAAGACGTAGCCTTACCTCTTTCCAACATAAAAGTGAACGAGGACGGTTCGGTAGCCTTCTCTCTGAATTTCAAGATTTCTTCGCTGAAGTTTTAAGGAAATAAAAATCCCGTTAGATAAGTTCCTATCTAACGGGGTGGTTTTAGTTGCGGGCGGTATAGAAGATAGCGATGGCGATGTACGTACTGCCTACGCTCATCTTACGACTTGTGACTGATATTTCTTGGTGATTCTTCTCTAGCCATTTATTCACCAAAGATTCGATACCTTGAGTATCATCGCAGGTTCCGGAAAAAATCTTCACCTGTTCAAGCAAGTGTGCCTCCTGCAATTAACTGACCAGATATTAGCAAAATATTGACAACCCGTCAATTTATGTTAAGTTTGCTGTAGTTTTAGTGAGGGCGATGCGTGAAGATTTTGAAGAATGGCGACCCTGAGCACGCGGAGATTTTCCGGCAAGCAAGACTTTCTGTGGGACCAGATAAGATGCCCTTCTGTTTGATAGGACAGAAATTTAAATGCCCGGAGTGTCATTGTGTGTTCGAATTCCAGAAAGAGGATATCGAAAAGGTTCAGCTTGGGACGGATGGCTACCGGGGACAGTGGGCGCACTTCTTTCATAAAATGAACTGCCCATCGTGCCTTTCCGAAGTCAAAGTCCGAAACCAATACACCAACGGTGATGAAACCTGCTAATAAAGCGGCCAGATGGCCGCTTTTTATTTCGCTAGTTCTTTCTTCGCTTCCTCAAACACCGTCTCTAAAATCTTTTTGTTTTCCAAGGAGATTTTTTTCAGCACAAAATCCAAAGCCTTCATCCTTTCCTCTCCTTCCTTTTGCTTTGGCCGGATGCCGATGCGGAGCCGCCAGAAGTTGTTGGTCTTGAGATGCTGTTCAATGCTCTCAATGCCGTGATGCCCCGCCGATCCGTGCCCCGGGGGAGTGAGTTTGTATTTTCCTATCTCTATATCGCTATCGTCATGAACCACTAAAAGCTCTTCTGGCTTTACGCCGAATTTTTTCACCGCCTTTGCCACATACTTACCGGATTCGTTCATAAACTCATCGGACTTGAGCGCCTCACCGGCCAAATAGTCTACAAAAAGGTGGCCGACGTTATGGTAGGTGTTCTCGTATTTCTTATCGGGATTCCCGAGTCCGATGATTAGTTTTGGGCTAAAGCTCATATGGTTTGTATTTTAGCACCCAGTTGTTCATAATGTAAGGAAAAGAGTCCCGTTAGAAGTGGCTGCTCAACGCGGCCATCTCGCTTGCGCTGAATAACACAATAAACTTATGACTATTAATCTTACGTCGCAAAATCGGTCCCACTTCTAACGGGATGAAAGCCTTCTGGAGTTCGGCCTGGGAAATAGTTGAAATCGTGTTCATTTCTTTGGTCACGGTGTTTTTAATAAGAAATTTTCTGGCGCAGCCGTTTTTGGTTAGCGGAGCCAGTATGGAGCCGACCTTTTCCAATAATAATTATCTGATTATTGATGAAATTACCTATC
>CAYGEK010000010.1:10621-12643 GCA_964348885.1 uncultured Candidatus Saccharibacteria bacterium
ATGGAGCCGACCTTTTCCAATAATAATTATCTGATTATTGATGAAATTACCTATCGTTTCCGCGAGCCACAGCGCGGCGAGGCGGTAGTTTTCCGTTACCCGAACGATCCGGATGTGTATTTCATAAAAAGAATTATCGGGTTACCCGGTGAGCGGGTGGTTGTGCGGAACGGCAAGGTGACGGTGTTCAGTAATAACGAAGAAATCGCGATTAGCGGCGATACCAACGGCCACGCCGACGTCCGACTGGGGGCTGACCAGTATTTTGTTCTCGGTGACAATCGTTATAATAGTTTTGATTCCCGTAATTGGGGTCCGGTGAAAAAAAGTGAAATAATCGGCGTGGTGCGGCTCCGCGTTCTGCCGCTAACCGATTTAGAATTAGTAAAAATCCCCGCAACCCTGTAAGATGTGCTTCAGATGGCGAAATTAAATAAAAAACCAAAGCCTTCCATTATCACTGCCCCGAAAGGGATGCACGATATTTTGCCGCCCGACTCTCCGCTTTGGGAAAAAGTGAAAAAGATCGGTAAGGAGACGGCCGAGTTTTATAATTTCTCCCGCATAGAAACTCCTATTCTGGAAAAAGAAGAGTTGTTTGTGCGCCCGCTCGGCGCGACCTCGGAAGTAGTGGAAAAGCAGATGTTCACCCTCAAGACCAAGGGAGGCGATAGTCTGGTGCTTCGCCCTGAGGGCACGGCCTCTATCGCCAGGTCATATATTGAGAACGGCTTAAGCCATCTCGGCCAGCCTTTGAAGGTTTATTATGAAGGGCCGATGTTCCGGTACGAGAATCCGCAGGCCGGACGTTTCCGCCAGTTTCACCATTTCGGCTTTGAGATTATCAGCAACGACAACGATCCTATCTACGACGCCCAGGTGATCCTGACCACCTACCGCTTTTTGCAGGAATTGAAGCTTAAGGACCTGGATCTGCAACTGAACAGCACGGGCTGCAATAAGTGCCGGCCGAATTACCGCAAAAAATTGGTGGAATATTATAAGAACCACGAGAAGAATCTGTGCGCGGATGATAAGCGTCGCCTGAAGGAGAATCCGATGCGTTTGCTGGATTGCAAAGAAGAAAAATGCCGCGCGATTAAAAAGGACGCGCCGAATATTTTGGACAGCCTTTGCTCCGACTGCCGCAAACACTTTAAAAAGGTGCTTGAGTATCTGGAGGAGGTGAAGATCCCATACAGCATGAACAACCACTTGGTGCGAGGTTTTGATTACTATACGAAGACGGTTTTTGAGATATTTCACCCGGATTTCAATTCCGCGTTGGGCGGCGGCGGCCGGTACGATTATCTTTTGGAATCTTTGGGTAAGCAGGCGCCGGGCGTGGGGGCGGCCATCGGCATGGAGCGGGTAATAGAGCTTCTTAAGAAAAAAGAGATAAATCTTTTCGGTAAAACCAAGCCGCGCCTGCACCTAATTCATATAGGCGATTTGGCTAAGACGAAAGCGCTCGCGATTGTGGAAATGTTTCGCGACGCGGGATTGGATCTGGTTGAAGCCCTCGGCAAGGAGTCGCTCCGCGCTCAGCTCAAGTCTGCCGACAAGATTGAGTCTCCATACGCGCTCATCTTCGGCCAGCAGGAAGCGTTTGAGCAGTCCATCATCATTCGTGATATGAAGAGCGGCGCCCAAGAGACCGTGCCTTTGAAAAAGATTATTGAGGTGATTAAGAAAAAGCTTCGTTAGGCGATGGACTGCGTATTTTGCACAATCGCGCGTAAAGAAATTCCGGCGGAGATTGCCATGGAAACGGACAGCCTATTGGCATTCAAAGATATCAAGCCATCCGCCCCGGTGCATTATTTAGTTATCCCGAAAGAGCACATCCAGTCCATCGCCCATCTCGAAGGTAACCATAAAGAGGTATTGGCGGGCATTATTTATGCTTCCAAGGACCTGGCGAATAAGCTTGGACTTACCGGTTACAAGCTGGTTTTCAATGTAGGACGGGACGGCGGTCAGGTGGTAGATCATCTCCATCTGCATCTCCTCGGGGGGTGG
>CAYGEK010000010.1:12743-17210 GCA_964348885.1 uncultured Candidatus Saccharibacteria bacterium
GGGGGTGGACGAAAAAGGAAGAATAGGCTATTATCTACACACTATGGCAGAAGTCAAAAAACGCGAAGGCGAATCCACGAACTCCCTAATCTTCCGCTTCATCAAGCGGGTTAAGCAGACGGGCGTCCTTTTCGAATCCAAGAAGCGCCGCTTCCGCAGCCGCCCGCAGAATCGTTTGAAGCGTAAGCTTTCCGCTTTGCACCGTGAAGTTCGCAAGAAAGAAATGGAGGCCGCTCGTAAGATGGGTTTGGGTAAGGATTACTAAATGTCTCTTAAAGAAAATCTTCAGGCAGATATGAAGAGCGCGATGAAATCAGCCGACGCTGTGGCGCTCGGTGTTTTGCGCATGATCATTTCCGCGGTGGGCAATAAAGAAATAGAAAAAAAGAAATCTCCGCTGCCGGATGAGGATGTGATGCAGGTCTTGGTTACCGAAGGCAAGAAGCGGAAAGACTCAATCGACGCGTTTGTCAAAGGCGGCCGTCAGGATCTTGCCGATAAGGAGCAGGCCGAATTGAAAGTGATTCAGAAATACCTCCCGGCGCAGATGAGCAAGGAGGAAGTGGAAAAATCGGTCGCGGCGATTGTCGCGAAAGTCGGATCCAAGGAGATGGGGCCGGTAATGAAAGCGGTGATGGCGGAGCTGCGCGGTAAAGCCGATTCGGGAATGATCAACGAGGCGGTAAAGAGCCAGTTAGCGAAATAATTTGCAATTATCAATTTCTAATTTTCAATTGCTACATAGCCCGAAGATTGGGAATTGAGTCATTGATTGAAAATTGATAACTAAAAATTGAAAATTAATATGAAGGTTGTCGTAGAGTCTTGGGATAAGCGTTCCGATAAATTAATGTCAAAAATCAAGAGAACCGCCACTCGCTTGGGGCGGTTTTTGAATGTCGGCGACGCCCGGTTGGATGTGATTTTGGTTGATAACAGCTTTATGAATAAGAATGTTCTTTCTTTTCCTGCCCCCAAGAATTTTCCCGGCGGCAAAGGCGGCCGGTTCCTGGGCGAGGTCTATTTGAATCCCGGTTATATTAAAAAAGAAGGCGAGAAATTGGAATACATGCTGATTCACGGACTTTTGCACATCCTCGGCTATGACCACCATAGGAAAAGTGATATTATTAGAATGGAAAAAATGGAGCGGAAACTGCTCCATCAGTTAGGAGGCAGTAAAGGGTAAATAGGGCGGATTCGGCGGCCCTTCGATTACTGTTCACTAACGCATTTCAACAATGAACAAGTATATCGTAGGACTGGATGTGGGGACCCATTCTATCAAGGCCGTTTTGGCCGAGGTAAAAAAGAACGCCAAACTTTCTCTGGTGCACGTTTTGAAAACGCCGTCCGCCGGTATGCGGCGCGGTGTCGTGGATGATCTTGGCGAGGCGACCAGAGCGATCAGTCAGGCGCTCGGCGAGCTTCGGCAGATAGCGAAAAGTTCAATCAAGAATATTTATCTCGGTGTCGGCAGTCCGGACTTCCGTTCGCAGACCGGTATGGGTATGGTGGCTGTGTCCCGAGCCGATTCGGAAATTTACCAGGACGATATTGACCGCGCGGTGGAAGCGTCGCAAGCAATCAAGCTGGTGGGCAACCGGATGATCATTCACCGGATTACCAACGAGTTTATCGTTGACGGCGTGAACGGCATCCGCGACCCGCTGGGCATGATGGGCAACCGGCTGGAAGTAAAAAGCACAATCATTGAGGCTTTCGGGCCGTCTATAAAAAATTTAACCAAGTGCGTGGAAGCGGCGGGCGGCGAAATCGCCGGCCTTTTTTTCTCTCCGTTGGCGGCGGCGAGGGCGATGCTCAGCCGCAATCAAAAAGAGCTCGGCGTGGTCCTGATGGATATCGGCTTCGGCAAGACCGGTATCAGCGTTTATGAAGAAAATAAATTATTGCACAGCTCAATCTTTCCCGTCGGCTCGGGAAATATCACCAACGATCTCGCTATCGGTCTGAAGATCGGCGTGAACTCCGCGGAGAATATAAAGCTTTCTCTCGGTACCGCTTTGGCTAAGGAAGCGCCGACTCGCGAGCAGGTGGATCTGACTAAATTTGATTCCGGGACGCGCGGCGGAGCCTCCCGTCGCTACATCGCCGAGATTATTGAAGCCCGCTTGTCGGAGATGCTGGAATTTGTGAATAGCGATCTTAAAGCGCTCGGCAAACACTCCCGTCTGCCGGCCGGAGTGATTTTGGCCGGAGGGGGTTCTAAGATGCCGGCGATGGTGGATCTGGCCAGGCAGGAGCTTAAACTCAACGCTCAGATTGGCGTGCCTAACCTATCCGAGCTGGATATCATTAATTCGGAAATACTGACCCAGGCGGAGGATCCCGAGATGGCCTGCGCTTTTGGCCTCCTACTCTCGGGAGCCGATCAGCTCGCCACCGGCAAGTCGTCCAGGAAAGGGGTGGGCGAGATGGTGAAAAGGCTTTTCAATATTTTCACACCCTAGTATACTTAAGTATCAATAAAGGTTTTCACGAAAATATGGCCAATACAAACAACAAGCCGAAAAAAGGAAGCATAGACTACACCGCGAAAATTAAAGTAGTTGGAGTAGGCGGAGGAGGAGGCAACGCGATCTCCCGCATGCAAGACGGGTTTGAAGTTAAGGCCGTTGATTTTGTAGCTATTAATACCGACGCGCAGGATTTGGACTACTGCAAAGCCCGTCATCGCATTTATATCGGAAAAAATTTGACCCGCGGTCTCGGTACGGGAATGAACCCGGAGCTTGGCCGGCAAGCGGCGGAAGAGAATCGCTCGGAGATTGTGGAGTCGTTGAAAGGAGCGGACTTGGTGTTTATTACCGCGGGCTTGGGTGGCGGTACGGGTTCGGGAGCGGCTCCGGTGATCGCGGAAGCGGCAAGGGAGAACGGAGCGCTGACTGTGGCGGTAGTCACAAAGCCATTCGCGTTTGAAGGCGCCCAGCGCGCGAAGATCGCCCAGGAGGCGCTCGCGAAACTGAAAGAGAAAGTAGATACGCTTATCGTGGTTCCGAATGACCGGATTTTCAGCGTTATAAAAAAAGATACTCCGATTGTTAAAGCTTTTGAATTTATTGATGATGTCTTGCGGTATAGCGTGCAGGGCATCGCCGAGCTGATCTCCATGCCGGGAATCATCAACGTGGATTTTGCCGACGTGAAGGCCATTATGAAAGACGCGGGTACGGCGCTTGTCGGTATCGGTCTGGCTACGGGTCAGGAGCGCGCGATGTCGGCAGTGGATCAGGCGGTCAACTCTCCTTTGCTGGAAGTTTCTATTGATGGCGCTCGCGGGGTGCTGTTCGCGGTATCGGGAGGCAAGGATATGCGTTTGAACGAGATTCACGATATCGCCAAAGTTATCGGCGAATCCATTGATCCCGCGGCTAAGATCATTTTCGGCGCCTACCATGACCGCAAACTCAAAAAAGGCGCTATTAAGGTCATTATGGTGGCGACAGGCTTCAACGGCAGCTCTATGAAAGGGGATAGCGGTAACAGCACTCTTTTCAGCGGACCAAGCATTAAACAGCCCAATCTGCCTAACGAAGACCGAATGGAGAAGCCTGTATCAAATACGCCCATGGATAAAGGAGATAAGAACGGCAAGGACAAGAAGAAAGATGATGACGTGTGGGACATCCCGACCTTCCTCCGAAAGAAGAAATAGTTGAATCAAAAACACCCCGAAGGGGTGTTTTTGTGTGGTGAGTTTACCGCAAAGCTTTACGCCTTGTGATCGAACTCGTCTTTGATTCCTTGCAGGGAACGAGCGGCCATTTCTTTGCCACCCAATCCGAAGGCCAAACCGCCGGCAAGCGCCAACATGGCGATCAAACCGGTGATCAGGGTGTTAATGATGCTCACCGCGACTCCGAGCTGCACCAAAGCAGTCAGGAAGCCGAAGATGAATACCACCCACCAGGTAAGTTCCGCCAAACCTTTCGCGCTATGCATATTGGCGCTCATCACCGAAGCTTTTACCAAGCCGCGGAGGAAGTTCGCCATTACCAACGTCGCCAAAAGAATGAGGATCGCTACCATGACCTGCGGAGCGTACGCGAGTACGTCACGCAAGAAGCCTGAAAGTGTGAAGAATCCGAGGATATCAGACGCCGCGAGAAGGAAGGCCAGAACGAAGAACCAGTAGACGAGTCTACCGATCAATTTTCCGGAGTTCAACTTCATGTGAGCCCGATCCACGAAAGCCTCAACGCCCAAGCGACGCAATAAAGAGTCAAGCTTGAGGTAATAGACCAATCGCTCTACGACTTTATCCAAAACTGAAGCCACGACGAGGCCGACGATGAAGACGACCAAGGCGCCTACCAACGAAGGCAAAAAGCCCGAGACGGTGAGCCAGAGATTCTGGATAGAAGCCCTTAGAACATTAAGCCAGCTTTCAACAACCATAGTTTAATATTTTTTAGGTATTTGCGACCTTTCCTGAGCCTAATTGGC
>CAYGEK010000011.1:0-15111 GCA_964348885.1 uncultured Candidatus Saccharibacteria bacterium
TAGAACGCTGTCCTGATAAGACAGAGGTCGAAGGTCCGATTCCTTCCACACGCACAAATTTCAGCATATTTAGTACGGGGCAAGTAAGACAGAGGTCGAAGGTCCGATTTCATGCATGGAATCGGATCTAGCCGCACCCCGTGTTGGAAGGATTCGGAAACCGGAAGGTGTCCGAAGCGGGGGGGGTCAGCGTTCGCTGACGGGCGGCCTCATGTGATTACAATAGACCTGCCCCGGAACGGGGTGCGGCGTAGGGTCCGACCGAGCCCATGCTCTGAAGGAGTGTGGGCGAGGCTTGTTCTTCCACACGCACTACTTTAGCTTTAGAGGGCGTTATCCTGTATTTTTAATAAGTGATGAATAATATGGCGCAAACATATACTTGCCCGATGCATCCGGAGGTAGTTTCGGATCGGGAGGGCCTATGTCCGAAATGTGGCATGCGTCTCGTGCCGCGCGATAAAAAAACCGAAGCCGTTGGAGCATCGGAAAGTATTGATAAACATCGGGGGCATAACGCCAATATTTTCAAGCTAAGATTTTGGGTCAGCCTGTTTTTATCGGTGCCCGTTGTTTTTTATTCAGAGATAACTAGGGAGTTGGTCGGCATCCAAGCCCCCGTTTTTCCCGGCTCGGAATATCTGCCGCTCGCTTCAGCGACCTTGATATTTTTTTACGGTGGCTGGATATTTATTTCCGCTTCCTTCCGCGAATTAAAAGCCAGGTTGCCGGGAATGATGACGCTGATCTCTTTGGCAATTCTGGTGGCTTACTCATACAGCGTTTATGTTGTTTTCGCCGGTAGAGGCGAGTCCTTATTCTGGGAGCTGAGCACCTTGATTACAATTATGTTGCTTGGTCATTGGATGGAGATGCGGGCGGTTTCCGGCGCTCAGAACGCGCTAAGAGAACTTTCCAAGTTTTTGCCGGACCGGGCGGAAGTTTTTAGAAATGGCGTTTCGGTAATTGTTCCGCTATCTGACCTGAAGGTGGGCGACCTGGCTCTAGTTCGGCCGGGCGGCAAGATCCCGACAGACGGCTTAGTGGAAGAGGGAGCGTCGGATGTAAACGAATCTATTGTTACCGGCGAGTCAAATTTAGTGGCAAAAAAAACGGGAAGCGAGGTTATTGCCGGCAGCACCAACGGCGACGGCACAATTCGGGTTCGAGTAACGAACATCGGTGAGAAGACTTTTTTGGCCGGAGTAATGCGGCTGGTCGCGGAGGCGCAAAGTTCCAAGTCGCGACTGCAGATGCTTTCCGATCGCGCGGCCTACTATCTCACGCTGATTGCCGTTATTACCGGTAGTCTGACTTTGGTCGTCTGGTTGTTCCTTGCCGATCCTGGTTTTGCGGTTGAGCGAATGGTGGCTGTGCTGGTAGTCGCGTGCCCGCACGCTTTAGGGTTGGCGATTCCTTTAGTCGCCTCAATTTCAACGGCCAAGGCGGCCAGAAACGGATTTTTGGTAAAACAGCGGCTGGCACTAGAAGCGGCCAAGGATATAGACGTTGTTCTTTTTGATAAGACGGGCACGCTAACGAAAGGAGAATTCGGCGTTGCCGCTATTATCTCGGCCGGGAAGAAGAGTAGTGATGAGATTTTAAAATATGCCGCTTCAGTAGATAGTCAGTCGGAGCACCCTATCGCGCGGGCAATTACCGCGGAGGCCAAGAAAAGAAGTCTTGATATTTTGCCGGTGAAAAACGCGCATCGATTACCCGGGAAAGGTTCGCGGGCGGAACTGAACGGCGCGGAGATTGTCGTCGGCAACGCGACGTTGCTCACGGACCGCAAGCTGACCGTACCGCCGGAGGCAGTTAAGGAAATTGGGCGTTTATCGGAGCAGGGTAAAACAATCGTTTACGTAATTATGAAAAGCGATCTTGTAGGAGCTATCGCTCTGGCTGACGCAATTCGGGACGAATCTCGGGAAGCAGTTCGGGCTATCCGCGGACAGGGGATTAAGGTCGCTATGATTACCGGTGATACCGAAGATGTCGCGAAGTGGGTTGCCGGCGAGCTTGGCATAGACGAATACTTTGCCAAAGTATTGCCTGACAAAAAATCGGAGAAAGTAAAAATGTTGCAGGAGCGCGGTCAGAAGGTGGCGATGGTCGGAGATGGCGTCAACGACGCGCCGGCTCTCGCCCAGGCGGATCTTGGCATCGCAATCGGCGCGGGTACCAATGTGGCCATTGAGTCGGCCGGGATTATTCTGGTTAAGAATGACCCCAGAGATATACCGAAGATAATTAGGCTGTCCAAGCTTTCCTATGCCAAAATGATCCAGAATTTATTTTGGGCGACCGGTTATAACGTGGTGGCAATTCCGCTCGCGGCAGGGGTCCTGGCTTCCAAGGGGCTGATCCTTCAGCCGGCGTTGGCGGCTATATTCATGTCCCTTTCCACGGTTATTGTCGCAATCAATGCTATAAGCCTTAGAAATAAGGTCATTTGAGGCTGGATAGCGTTAATAAAATAATGGTTAAATAGGCTCAAATTAGCCTATTAGACCACTTTTTTATATCCTTGACAAGGATAAAGCCATATGCTAGAATATGCCTATAAAGGATCCCTAATGCGGGGGTTTTTTATTACCCAATATGAATACAATCTTACAGACTTTGATTAACGGATTGCTTTCTTTCTCAATTATCGCGAATATCGCGGCTCTCGCTCCGATCTCTAAGGCGGACGCGGAAACCCCGATGCCGATTATAGAGAAGATTGAGGATTCCGTACTGACGGCTACTGCTCCGATGGAGGAAGAGGTGAAGCGTATGACGGTGGATATGACCGCCTACTCTTCTACCGAAGACCAGACCGATGATACGCCGTTTATTACGGCTTCCGGAGCTCATGTGGCGGATGGTATCGTGGCGGCTAACTTCTTACCCCTGCACACCCGAGTTAAGATCCCTTCTCTTTACGGGGAAAAGATCTTCGTGGTTGAGGATAGGATGAATCGCCGCTATACCGAGCGCATGGATATCTGGATGGAGACCCGCGAAGCGGCTCTCAAATTCGGTCTCAAGCGTGTGGAGATAGTAGTCCTTAAGTAAAAGCAAAAACTCCCCGAAAGGGGAGTTTTTGTATTGTTTGGTATAATTGAAGCAATGGTAGGTCATATCGTTAAAGTCCGCATC
Source organism: uncultured Candidatus Saccharibacteria bacterium (assembly GCA_964348885.1). GTDB lineage: Bacteria > Patescibacteriota > Minisyncoccia > UBA6257 > WO2-44-18 > JAHFLQ01. Next base: position 3,148 of record CAYGEK010000011.1, read on the forward strand.
GCAATCCTTTTATTAAGTATCGGTCTGGCGATTACTTATTTTTACGCGGCAATTTCGGCACTGCAGAGTCCTGATAACTGGATCGCCTTTTTACCGGAATTTTTAAGAAGCAATCCGCTCGCGCCGATGATAATGGCGGGCATCTCCATTTTCCAGATCTTTCTCGCGGTCTGGCTGGTATCCGGCATTCGGACCAGCTTAGCGGCTCTTGTATCTTTGATAATGTTAGCCGGTATTCTTTTCGCGAACCCGACCGCGCTGGATGTTACTTTCCGCGACTTTGGGCTGATTTTTGCTTCGCTGGCGCTTGCTGTTCTTGCCAAGCATTAATTGGTACTATAGGGGAAGCTTTTTAAGAGGTGGGCAATGGATAACGAGCCATTCGTTAGCGCCGGACCGATAATTTTCATTCTTGTACTTCTGGTTTTGCTTGGTCTACGCGGATTGGCGTTCGCCGCGCAAAGAGATAAGGAGCGCTATCTTACGAACGGCAAACTTCCTCTCGGCGTGTACCAGCATTACAAAGGGAAGAAGTACGAGGTACTGTGCGTATCTTGCAATTCAGAAACTGGAGAAGAATGCGTGGTTTATATAGAGATGGAAGTTCCTCACAGGGTATGGGCTCGGCCGCTTGAGATGTTCTTGGCTACAGTGCCGTCAGAAGGCGGAGCCGTGCCGCGTTTCCGATATTGCGGCTCTGGTGGCTCGGTTAGGGACTAACAAAAGGAGGCGTGCGATGTCCGCTATGAGAGATTTATTCATTCTTGCCGGAGTTGGAATGATTTTAGCGGCGATGGGTCCGCTACTATTACGGCGGATTATGAATGGGCCGAACAGCTTCTGGCTCGTGTCCGCGATTAGCGTGGTTTTTCTGGGAATTGGGCTTTCTGTTCATTCCGTTCTGGAAAATCGCGGATCCCGTGATTTTTGGGGAACAGTAATATCCTTTGCTGTTTGCCTGGCGTACTGTCTGTGGAGCTATATCAACGAAAAGCTGGGATGGAAGAATCCGTTTCTGCGGCTGGTGCTCGGTAAATAATTTTAAAAATCCCCATATTGGGGATTTTTCATTTGTGCCCGGGGTGGGAGTCGCCTACAAGTCCAGCCGTTGCAACGGCTGGCTCGCAGGCCGCCCCTCGCCCCGATTTTCTACTAAAAATCGGGACTGCGGTCTTCGCCTCCCCAATAGATTTTAATTATGATGTGCCCGGGGTGGGAGTCGAACCCACAAGACCTTACGGTCGGAGGATCTTAAGTCCTCTGCGTCTGCCGGTTCCGCCACCCGGGCGGGGTGGGTCTGCTGACCTGAGGCGCCGGTGGGAATCGAACCCGCGTATAGCTGTTTTGCAGACAGCTGCCTTACCACTTGGCTACGGCGCCATAAGTGGCATTATGATATTTTCTCGCTGATTTTTCAACTTTTTTAAAGCCGCGATTATCGCGGCTTTTATTCCTCCAGATCTTCGTTCAGTAACGCCTTCTCAACTCCGGCGGCTTTCTCCGGACCCAGGTCAAGGCGGAAATCTACGTGCGGTGTCGGCTTGATGTTCATCATGCGGACAAGCTTATACTGCAGGTGCCGCTTCGCCTTTTGTAATATTTCCAACGCCTCCGGTCCTTTATTTGACGGCAGTACGCTTACTTTTACCATTGCTTCGGTCACATCTTTACTCACGATAACTTCCGTAATCGTAATCAGGGCGTCAGGAACTTCAATTTCCCTAAGCAGTAATTTATTTAACTGGTCACGCAGTAGAGAGCTGACGCGATCGGGTCTGTGAAATTTCATTAGCGCTGAATGAGAATATCTCCGACCTTAACTTCGGTATGGGAATCAAAGATTAGCCCGCACTGCTTACCGGCCGGTACTGATTTAGCATCCACTTTATTATGCTGAAGATTAATAATTTTCCCGGTGCCTTCGGTTTTGCCGGCGTGGTCAACTTCCAATACGGCGTTGTTGGAGATAGCGCCTTCCTTAACTTCTCCGCCGATTACCTGTTTCGTGCCTTTCTTGCTGAACAAGGCCAGGATTTCCAGGCGTCCCAGCGCGGCAGGCTTTCCGATTGTGAGCAAGGTTTCCTCTACAGCTTTTACCAGGTCATAAATAATCTCTGACTGCACAATTTTCACATTCTGGGCGCGAGCCACTGTTTCGGCCGCTTTGATAGTTTCGGTGCGGAAGCCGATGATAATTGAGCCGGTTGAAGCCGCCAGCTTCACATCGCCATCGGTAATGTCGCCGACACCTTCTTCCACAATTTCAACTGACTGCTCTTTTTTCAGGGGTAAGGCTTTAATGACTTGCGCGAGCGCTTCTACGGAACCGCTGACATCGGCTTTTAAAATTAAATTCACTACTCCTTCCTTCACTTCTTTAAGAACGGGTCGCTTATTCTGAATCCGAGTAGCGGCAATTTCGGAAGCCGGTCCGACATGGAACTGCTCTCCGGCTTTCGGAACTGAGTCAAAGCCCATCACGATAGCAGGGGAGGACGGGGAGATGCTATCAGCTTTTTTACCGAGGAAATTTTCCAATATTTTTACCTTGCCGGAAACGTTGCCGGCGATAATCTCATCTCCCTGTTTTAGCGTGCCGTCGGTAACTATCAAAGTCGCCATCACGCCGCGGCGGCGGTCCATTTTAGATTCCAAAACGATGCCGCTCGCGTGGTGCGTCGGGTCATAGTCCATATGCTCCATTTCCGCTGTGAGTAAAATGAGCTCCAAGAGATCACTTACTCCTTCACCGGTAGTCGCGGAAATCGGCTGATTGCTGACATTACCGCCGTAGCCTTCCAGAAAGATTCCGGCTTGCATGAGCTCGTTTTTAACTTTGGAGGTATCGGGTTGGCGGTCAATCTTGTTGATCGCGACGATAAAAGGCGTTTTTGTCTCCTCGATGATTCGCATCGCTTCTTTGGTTTGAGGCTGAACGCCGTCGTCCGCGGCTACTATTAATATGGCGACATCGGCAATTCCCGCTCCGCGCGCCTTAATCTTGGAAAAAGCTTCGTGCCCCGGTGTATCGATAAAAGTAACTTTCTTTCCGTGATGGTCAATTTCGTATGCGCCGATTGATTGGGTAATTCCGCCGGCCTCTTTGGCGGCGACATTGGTCTTGCGGATGTAGTCGAGCAGGGTAGTTTTACCGTGGTCAACGCTTCCCATAATTACTACGATAGGTGATCTCTTAGCCATGTTGTTCCTAGATAATGCCACAGAAAGTGAAAATCGACAATCAGGCGCATATGTCGCAAAACGTTGTTGTATAATGAAGGTAGATGGCGAATATAAAAGAATTACTTAAGGACTACCTGGATTATCTGGAAATAGACAAGAATCGCTCGCCGAAAACAAGACAAAACTACGAGCGCTATCTTAACGCCTTCCTGGCTCATCAGAAGATTGATAATTTGAAAGACCTAACTTTTGATAGGATTAAAAATTTTCGGCTGGCGATGGCGAGAGAGAAAGATATCAAAAAAGTCACCCAGTCATACTACGTAATCGCAATCCGCAATTTTTTAAAGTATCTGATTAAAAAGGATTACGACGTGGTGGCGCCTGATAAAATAGAACTGCCGAAGATAGCTCAGCGACAAATCGACTTGGTGGAGTTTAACGACCTGGATCGTCTGCTTGCCGCGCCCGACGCCGCGACCATTCGTGGAATTCGGGACAAGGCGATTCTGGAACTTTTCTTTTCTACTGGCCTCCGCCTTTCCGAGCTCTGCTCCCTCAATCGGTATTTAAATTTTGATCGCGGCGAGCTGACTGTCCGCGGAAAAGGGGAGAAGCTACGCCTGGTATTTATTTCGGACGGCGCGAGAAAATCTTTGAAGATTTGGTTGGATAAGCGCGGCGACACCCTGGAGCATCTTTTTGTCAGCCTGGATAAAAGCGGGAAGGTGATCGGTAAAATTACCCCGCGCGCGGTTCAGCGCCTGGTCGCGACCTACGCGCAGAAAGCCGGTATTACTCGCCGCCTTACCCCGCACGGCCTCCGTCATTTATTCGCCACCGATCTTCTTATGAACGGAGCGGATCTCCGTTCCGTGCAGGAACTGCTTGGTCACGCGAATGTGGCAACCACGCAGGTTTATACGCACCTAACCAATAAGCACTTAAAAGAAATACACGAAGCCTTTCACGGCAAGCGCCGCTAAGGAAGGTCTATGCGACCAATGGAATGAAGCAGGCTTTGGCCGGTCATTTCTTTCGGCTTCGGAATATTCATTATCTCCAGAATTGTCGGAGCGACATCGGCCAGGATGCCGCTGGCTTCAACTGATATCGCGGGAACCTGAGGCGAATAGTACGGCTTGCCGATAATAAAAAACATTACCGGATTAGTAGAGTGTTCGGTATCGGCTTCGCCCGTTTTGGCGTTTAGCATCTCCTCGCAGTTGCCGTGGTCGTCGGTAATCACCAGCGTGCCATCCATTTCTAAAACTTTCTTCGCAATCTTCCCAAGGCATTCATCAATGACATCAAGTCCTTTGGCGGCCGCCTGCAGAACTCCGGTATGGCCGACCATATCGCCGTTGGCGAAGTTAATCGCGATGAAATCATACTTATCCTGGTCCAGCCGTTTCAAAACCTCCTCCGCAATCTCCCTGGCGGCCATTTCCGGTTTTTTGTCGTAGCTGGTCGCCTTGGGAGAGGGGACGGTGACCCGATCCTCACCTTTAAACGGGGTTTCTTTACCTCCGTTAAAGAAGTAGGTGATGTGCGCGTATTTTTCGCTTTCCGCGATATGGAACTGCTTCTTGCCGGCATCTGAGACTACTTTGGCGAGCGGCTCGGTAATGTACTGAGGAGGGAAGGCCGCCGGCGCTTTCTGCGTTTCAGAATATTGCGTCATAGTAATAGTCAGCAAGCCATTAATTTTTTCCAAAAGCTCGGTTAGTTGTCGGGCGCGATCCGGCCGGATATTGAAGAAAATCGCGGCGTCAGAATCTTTCATAGTAGCAACGGGAATCCGCTCGGAAGAGAGCAGGCCTTTCTTTTTGGTAATCACCGTCGGCTCAATCATCTCGTCCTCAATATCGTTTTTATAGGCGTTCTTAATCACTTCTTCGGCGCTGCCACCGGACGGTCCTTTTCCTTCGCGAAGGACATCAATGAACTTCTGAACACGATCCCAGTTTTTGCTGCGGTCCATCGCCCAGTAGCGGCCGCCGATGCTGGCAATTTCGCCAATTTTATATTTTCTCATCGCGGCCTGCAGCTGTTTCAAAAAGTCCGGAGCAGACCGGTGCGGGGCGTCTTCGCCGTCGCTGAAGATATGAATGTAGACGCCGCCCTTATATTTTTTCTTGGACAACATTTCCAAAAGACCGACCAGGTGATCCAGGTGCGCGTGAATTCCTGAGAGGCTTAACAATCCGATCAGATGAATGTTCGGTCTTTTGATTGCTTCATCCCAAATCGGGATTTTGGAAAAACTGCCGTCCTGAATGGAGATGCTGACGCGCGGATAGTTCTGATAGAGCACCACGCCCGCGCCGATATTGGTGTGGCCGACTTCGGAACTGCCGACTTCACCCCACGGCACCCCGACGTCAATTCCGGAGGCTTTCAATTTGGTGCCAAGATAGTTCTTAGCGAATTCTTTCAGGTTTGGTTTTTTCGCGAGCGCGACGGCGTTACCTTCGGGGTTATCCGAAAGTCCGGTTCCGTCCAGAATCGCTAACACTAAAGGCTTCGGCATACCTGTAATTATAAAACAATTAGTCGTTAACCACTAACTATTGTGCCCTCGGGAGGATTTGAACCTCCAATCCTTTCGGAACGTGGTCCTAAGCCACGCGCGTCTGCCAGTTCCGCCACGAGGGCATATGTTAAATTGTGCTCAGGCCCAGTAGGGCACTCTACTTAAACGTATTATCCAGAGCTTTTCCACAGGTCATTCACAAAGCCGTAATCCGTCTGCTGACCGGATGATAATATTATATGCAGGTCTTTGCAAAGGAGAAAGTAGCTTGGTGGACACTCACGATAGCAGGTCAGGCGCGCTTGAGAAAATGGCCGCCCGCCATTTCCCCGGTCTTTATCTTCATTCGCGCGTCGGCACCGGCGCTTTCGGCGATCCGTTGCCGCGCCTGCGGTTTGATTCTCGGTCGGCGTTCGGCTGGCTTCGGAAACTTTTTCTGAATCCGTCGGAAGCGGAAAGCCGTTTTCTGGCCATGACGATTACCGGCTACGATCATTGCGGTCTGAACCTTAGCGGTGGCTACGCGGATGTAGAAGTTCATGTGTACAATCACGGATACTTCAAAGTCGCGGAGAAATTCGCTGCCGAGTACACCCGAACCACCGGACGTTCGGCGGTGTTGGTTCTTGAAGCCGGGGAGCGGACGCCCTCCCCACCATTCTTCCGGCGCTTCGCATTTTTTTCTGTAGCGCTGATCGCTTTGATTTTGTCGGCTCGTGTCTTGTCCGCATTTCTCATTAACTATTTTTTAAGCAAATCCCCGTAATTGACTTACGGGGATTTTTATGTTAATATCTTTTCAGATTTTTTACAAAATTGGGAGGACAGGTGAGAAACGCTTTTCTTCGGGCGGCGATCGGAATTTTCCGTCTGATGTCGGCGCTGGCTCTGTGTGTCGGGTTGGTTCTGCTCGGCTGGGCCTGCTATCACTACGGCGGCGCGTTGAGCGCGTTCGGAGCGGTAGTGCTGGCTTTGGCGGCGGTGATTATCCCCGCTTATCGTAGCGTGCCGACGCTGAAACTGGGCATGGTTACGTTTCTCGGTCTTCGGACCGGGCGGGTGCTCGGTGAAGGACCGAATCTGGTGATCCCGTTCTTTGAATCGGTCATCTTATTTGACCGGGAAGTGCGGACGCTGGAAGTGAATCAGAAGTATTTTTGCGCCGATAACCTCGCCGTGATCATCGGCGGGCGTATCTCGTGGCAGATAGATGAATCTTTGCTCGCGAGCGCGTTCGTGATGAATCAGAAGATGGTGGAGGAGGAGTTGGTCAGCGCGATCAAGAGCGAGCTCGGCCCGATTGCCGGCGCTAACAGCGCCCTTCAGTTCAAGGGCTCATGGGAAGCATTGGAGAATTTGTTGAACTGTTCTTTGCGGATGAGCGCTCCGCCGCATATCGCGAAAGGCGTTTTGCCCGGTGAGCGGCTGAACTTTTACGCCGATGCCGGCGGCCGGATCTGGCGAATGCTGGAGCCGGAGCGACGCGACGCGCGGGAGCGCTCGGAGCTGGAGAATCGCTGCGGTGTTCGCGTGATTCGCTTTGTGGTGAGCGAGTTGGATTATACGATTCCGACCGGCTCGGCCATGGAGGAAGAGGGTCAGGCGATTCTGCGGACCAAGGCTCGGCAGGTAATCGCGGGAGCGGTCAAACAGATCGCGACCGAAAGAACCGCCGCCGGACTGAAGCCCGCGGAAGCGGAGCAGGCGGCCGAAGTGGCGATGGATCTGACCAAGCGCGATCTCCGGAATCTGGAGCTGGGAGGGCTGGAGCGTTTCCGGCCTTTTGAACCGCCCCAGTCGTTTGATCTTGGGAGGGTAGAATGTCGGAGCAACTGAACACTGTCCGGCCGGTGATGTCGCGGAAGAAAATCTTCCTCCTCATGGCAATCGGCTCGTTCTTGATGACGGCCGGCTTCGTTTGGAAGTCGGGACTCATCGGCAAGGCGGGCGACAAGGTCGCTTCCTGGTATGAAGGAGTGGAGCGCATTCGCGAGACGGAGAAGAATGTCAGGGAAGCGAAGGAGCGCGCCGAGCAGGCGAGGCTGGCAGAGTTGCAGAGGCTGCGCTCTCTGCCGGCCGATTCCCGAGAGGCGATTCAGTTTCGCGGCGGTCACAAAACTTTGGTGCTAAACCTGAAGGCGGACAACTGGTCCAGGCAGGTGCGGGCGCCGAAAGACCGTAAGGTGAAGCTCTGGCTGACTATGGAGCCGCAGAATTCCGCCTACCACATTTGGTTTGAGGAAGACGCGGAACCGATGATGGTGATGAACGAACCGGTCAAGCTGGGTCGCAAGAGCGGTAATTTCCGCATCCTTGGTACCCGGGAAGGACAGGTGGCAAGGATCACAGTAGAGGATGCGCCTCTGACCGTGGAAGATCTCAAAAACCGGACCCCCTATTAATAGGGGGTCTTTTTAATTAAGACCTAATTGCTCGTACTCGTATTCCTGTCTACGGAATACGGGTGGTCTTTTTAATTAAGACCTAATTGCTCGTACTCGTATTCCTGTCTACGGAATACGGGTGGTCTTTTTTACGCTCAAATCCGCCCTATTTGCATACTTGACAAAATGAGCTTATTTATGCTATACTAAGCCTAGTAAATTGTCAGGTAAATATTGTCTTTTGAACGAAAAGGAGAATCTATGAACAACGTGAAGTCCTGGCCGGCGAAGGTGTGGGTCCTGTCGATCCTCATCGCGCTGTCCTGTTTCCTGATGTTCGCGCGTGTGTCGGGAATCTGGCACGCGAGCGCCGTCTTCTTCGCGGCGGCCCTCATCGGGCTGTGCGTGGATACGGTCCGTCTGGACAAAGACGGGATCCCGACGGCGGCCATGCTGGACTTCCTGGGGAAGCCCTGGCGGTCGGTCGGGTCGGGTTTGATTCTGGTGTTCCGTCCTTTCGGCATTCCCGTGGAGCGAATCGCGAAAACGATCTCGCTCAAGAAGGTGATGGTTTCGAAAGAAAACAGCACCATCAACGCGGAAACGGCCGACGAGGAGAGCATCAAGTTGGACTACGCGGTCTGGTATCGCGTCACGGTGGCGGGGTTGATCAAGGCGTTGAGCTTCGGAGAGGAGCTGACGCAGGCGATCAACGAGCGGATCCGGTCGCTGATCAGCACCGACATTCGCACTCACATCGTGAAGGAAAAAGGTTCCAAGAAGACCCTACGGGACATCGTCCATGATACTAAGGACGAAATCGCGAAGCGGATCAGCGACCTGTTCAATGGTCGCTGTCCGAAGAAGCCGGGCAGTCAGCGCAAGGATTGTTACGCGAATGAGTTCGGCGTGGAGCTGACTTTCGCGATTGACGACCCCGAGACTCCTGCCGACCTCGTCAACGCGAAGTTGAAGGTGGAAGTGCAGGAGAAGGAGAACCAGCGGCGCGCTCTGGAAATGAGGAAACTCAAGACCATGGCGAATCAGCTGGTGGCGGCCGCGGAAAAGCGTGGTCAGAAGCTGAATTTTGAGCAGGCCATGGAGGCCATCCAGATTCAGCTCGGCATCGTCAAGAAGACGAACGCGACCTTCGGGCTCAATCCCGGAACGATGGAGGTGATCAAGGATATCCTTCCGGTGATTCTGCCCCCCAAGCCGCCGGCTCCCGTGGAGCCCGGTTCGGCGTACAGCACTCCCCGCAAAGGTTTTGACGGGGGGACGAAGTAATAGATTCCGGCGTTCAAGGAGAAGAGCGTTATGAAGATCTTCGACAGCTCGTTTGATGGCAAGGTCGTCAGTCTGAACAAGAAGTTCGCCTGGACGATCATGCTGTTGTCCGGCCTGCTGATGTTGGCGGGCTGGCAGTGGGAGCGCATCACGTCCATCGCGGACGGGATGTGGACGGGCCCGGCGAAGCCCCGCATCGGCGGGACGACGGAAGACGTGAAGGAGCCCCTGGTCATCAAGGCCAAAATCAGTCCGGACGAGTGGACGGACTGGGTGAGCCTGCCAAACGTCTTCCAGTCGTTTCATTTACAGACGGCCGGGTGGGTCGAGTTCCAGTTTCTCAACGGTATGCGCAAACGTTTCGCGGCCGGTGAGAAGTTTAACTGGAAGAACGTGCCCGACGGTACGTTCAAGCTTCGCGGCGAAGGCTGCGAAGCAACGGTAGTAGTTCGGTTTTAACCAAAACCCCCATAAGCAATTGCTTATGGGGGTTTCTTTATTTCTTAATAGAAATAATTCTATCTCGCTCCGACAATCGCGCCGGCTACGGCTACGATCAACTGGGCAAGAAGGGCCACGCCTACGCCGATAACGGCATAGATAATCGTGTTCTTCGCAGTGCTCACTTTTCCTTCGTCACCGCCCGCAGTCATGTAGTTCCAACCGGCCCAGATGACCATGATGGCGGCTACCACGATGATGGCAGTCAGGAAGTAGTTGGCGATAGAGCGGAGAAGATTGAACACCTGGTCAATCGGATTTCCGACTACCGGCACCGGAGAAGGAGTCTGCGCTCCCGCGAGAAGCGGAAGGAGCGACATCGCCGCGATTCCCGCTACACCTAAGATCTTTTTTGTCATTTTCATATTGATTTAAGATAATTTTCTATCGACCTTGGACAGATTTTATTATACCACCCCGAACATAAGAAAACAGCACGCTATTTTCCACAGCTTCCCGCCTTAATTTCTTATGTACGGGGCAAGAATTAAAATTGTACCCGCACACCGACAATCTGGCCTACTACCGCGATAATCACTTTAAACATCAGAATTACGCCTAGTCCGATTACTACATATAAGATAGTCTTTTTCGCCTGCTCAACTTTGCCGCTGTCACCGCCCGCGGTCACAATCATAAAGGCCGCGTAAATGATGACGATAGTGGCAATCAATACGGAAGCGGTAAGGAGAGCGCTGACGAGATTGTTGAGGACTTGGATAAGAGTGGTGTTAGTGCCAAACGGATTCGGCAGAGAGGTGTTTATTGGTGGTCCACCCGTTACATCCGTAGTTCTTGGCACGGACTGTCCAGACACGCTCAACGGTAAGATCAATCCCAGTAAATAGATTTTAGAAAGTATTTTTTTCATTAGAATAGTGTTCCGCGGATAAAGAAATTGAGAATTGTATTTACGATGAGATAGGAGCCTAAGGCAATCGCGGTGCCGATTACGGCTGCCGTAATAATTTTCTTGCCCTCGGAGAATTTTTGCTCGCTACCCGCTGAAGTCAGTATAACAAATCCGCCGTAGACGATGAAAAGCGCCGCCAACGGGATGAGCGTGTAGGTGAGCATGAAATCAATCACTTTTTTCAGGAACACGACGGCGGCATTCACGTCGCACGCCCCAGGCTTTCCCGGCACCAGGGTCGGATCGCAATCGGGCTTAAGATTTTGCGCGAATACCGGCAGGGCGATTGCTAGAGAAAGAATTGCGATGATAAGTACGATTTTTTTCATAACTAGCGGGCCCTCCTTTGCATAAGATCGGTGACCTTGCTCGCGGCTTCGGAAAGGGCGCGATCAATCGTGGCGCGGCCGCCATTTACGTCCGTGATGACTCCCGTAAAAATACTTTCAACCGCGTTGTTATCAATTTCCGGCCAGGAGCGGGCGGTCAGCGCCTGCTTGGCGAAGATTCCGAGGTCGGGTTTGGTGGAGATGTATTCGTTGATCAACGCGCGGAGGGCGGGGATGCGGCCGCTCAATTCCAGATATTTACGGGAGCCGTCCATATCGGCGGTCAGATATTTAATGAAATCAGCGGCGAGAAACGGGTTGGCCGATTTATTGGAAACCACCAGTCCCCAGTAGTTGGCGAAGTTGATCTCTGTGGAGGCGCCCAACGGCTGGAGCATCGGCACCACGCGGAATTTCAGGAAAGGGCTCTTATTTTTCAAAAAGGCGATTTGATGGGAATAGTTGAACATCACCGCGGTTTCGCCGGCGGCAAAGCTGTCCAACGAATAGGCGAGTGAGTCGTTCCAGGTATAAGCGGAGTCCCGGGCGTTGGCGAACTTTGTGTAGTAGCCGAGCGCGGCCTCGCCTTCGGCGGAGTCAAAAGTGGCGTTACGGAATTCGTTGTCGGTCATCATAGTGCCAGTTTGAAGCATCATCAGGTTCAGAATATCCGTAGCGCGGTTGATACTCTTATTGGATCCACCGAGGGCCGCGGCAGCCTTGGTAATCCGACCGGCTTTATCCATTTCGCGCACCCGAGGAATCACGCTTTCCAGGTCGGTCCAGGTTTTCGGCGGCAGAGAGATGCCTTTCGCGTCAAAAGTATCCTGG
>CAYGEK010000012.1:0-15067 GCA_964348885.1 uncultured Candidatus Saccharibacteria bacterium
CCTTTCTATATAGAAAGGGATTTTTTTATATATAATGTAAGGAAATGACGAACGAATATTTTACTGAAGCCATCGTGCTGGATAAAGAGCCGGTCGGGGAGGCCGACCTTTATGTTTATTTATATACGCGAGAGCTGGGCCGAATTACGGCCAGAGCGATTAGCGCCAGAAAGATTACTTCCAAACTGGCCGCTCATCTTGAGCCGCTGAATGTAATTCAGGCCAGATTAATCCAAAAAAATAGATTCCATTTGGCTGATGCTTTGCGGCAAGATAGTTTGCCCAGAACCACCTCCATGTTGAGTGTTTTGAAACTAACCAAAGACCTGACTGGAGAGGGCCAGCCGGACGGCGTTCTGTGGGAGGTTTTAAAAAGCGGACAGGCGACCGGCGCCTCCGTTCTCGGAGCCCTAGGATTTGATGGGCAGTATGCTACTTGCGAGAATTGCGGCAACGAAAAGCCCAGTCATTTTGTCTTTGGTCGTTTGGAATATATTTGCGCTCCCTGCTTTCTTAAATCTGGAAAGCCGGCCGCTTTCACGCTATAATTCTTTATAAAGCGTTATGAGTCTTAAGGCTAAGGCGATTCTAATTTTTTCTGTGGCAATCATCCTGGGCGGAGGAGTGATCGCTTATTTTGGCTATCAAGCGAGGGTGTCCCGTGGTTTGGACATACAGATTACCGGTCCGGAAAAGGTGCTTATCGGCATCCCTTTTGACCTTCGGGTGAGCGTCGTCAATACTTCGGATAATCAGCTCCAGCAGGTTCGTCTCAACATCAGCCTTCCGGATGGGATGGCGTTTGTCGGTTCGCCCGCTACCAAAAATGTTGACTACCGCGACCTCGCGACTTTGCGGCCGGGAGATATCAGCCAGCAAACCCTCCGACTCATCGCTCTGAACGGCCAAAACACTTATAAAAAAATTACTGCCGAGGGTAATTACTTGGCCGGCACTTTAAGTTCCCGTTTTCAGAAAGAGGCTGATTTCCAGCTGGCGGTCGGCGACTACGCTTTGGCGCTGGACATTGCTACTCCGCAAAAGATATTCAGCGGAGAGGCGTTCGAAACCGTTTTAACTTATAAAAATAATTCCACTCAAGATCTGGACGGCCTGCGCTTAACGCTTGAATACCCGCAAGGCTACACTTTCGCTCGCGCCACTCTGAAACCGGATATTTCCAATAACATCTGGATACTCGGTGGCCTTCATAAAAATTCCGAAAACAAGATTTCCGTAACCGGTAACTTAATTGGTTCGGATAGCGCCAGTTTTGATCTGAAGGCCACGCTCAGCGCCTCTTTCCTCGGACAGGAATATCCGATCAACGTGAATACCGCCACTTTGGGCATCGCCTCTTCGCCGCTTTCCGTTAAGATTCTCTTAAACGGCAGTCAGGATTATGTGGCAAATCCGGGCGACGCCTTGAATTACAATATTGAATATATCAATACGACCGATATCGGTTTGCAGGACGTCGTCTTGAAAGTTCAGTTGGTTGGCGAGATGTTCGATTTCTCCCAGCTGTCCAGCAACGGTTCTTTCAGTTCCGTGAACAATACACTCACCTGGAACGCTTCCCATATTCCTGCCTTCGGATCGCTTGCTCCGGGCGAGTCGGGAAGTGTTAACTTTTCCATTAAAGCCAAGTCCGCGTATCCGATTCGTCGGCTAAGCGACAAGAATTTTGTTTTGAAGGCGCGCGCCACTATTGAATCGCCAACCGTGCCGAATTTCGTTCAGGCCAGTAAGACTTTCAGCGTGAGTACTTTAGATACCAAGGTAGGCGATCAGGTAAAGGTGGCGGCAAAAGTTTATTTCCGAGACGCGACTTCCGGCGTGATTAATAAAGGGCCGTTTCCTCCGAAGGCTAATCAACCGACTGAATTTACTGTGCACTGGCAGATTACCAACTATTCCAACGATATCAAGGACGTCACGGTTACGGCTTTTCTGGGTGATAATGTGAAGAAAACGAGTTATGTTAAAGCCAGTTCTGGAGGAACCGTACCTTCATTTAATGAGCGTACACAGGAAATGACCTGGGTTATTCCGCGTGTTCCGGCGACCGTCGGCGTAATTTCCGCGCCACTAGAGGCTACCTTCCAGATTGTAGCCACGCCTTCTTCAGCCGATGTCGGCCGTTTTATGACCTTGATCCGCGAATCCGAGTTGAAGGCGACGGATGAGTTCACGGGCAAGGAAATCTCCGCTAAGGCTCCGGCAGTCACCACGCAGCTTCCCGATGACCCGACGATCGTCACCACGCCCGGAGTCGTCAAGCAATAACAATTAATAATCACCATGGATCAGCTGGATAAAATTTTAAGTCTCTCCAAGCGCCGCGGTTTTATTTTTCCCGGCTCGGAAATTTATGGCGGACTCGCCAATTCCTGGGATTACGGTCCGCTAGGCGCGGAGTTAAAAAAGAATATTAAAGACGAGTGGTGGAGCCGGTTTGTCCGTCGCCGCACCGACGTGGTGGGTATTGATGCCGCGCTGATGATGAACCCGAAAGTGTGGGAAGCGAGCGGTCACGTAGGCGGTTTTTCTGATCCGTTGGTGGAGTGCAAGAAGTGTCACACGCGCTACCGCGCCGATCAGATAGACGCGCAAAAACCTTGCGCCCACTGCGGCGAAAAAAATTCTTTCACCGAAGCCAAGCAGTTTAATCTGATGTTCAAGACTTTTATGGGTCCGGCGGAAGAGAAGGCGAACACGGTGTATCTGCGTCCCGAAACCGCGCAGGCGATGTTCGTAGATTTTAAAAATGTACTGGAGACCAGCCGGAAGCGGTTGCCATTCGGCATTGCGCAGATGGGCAAGGCTTTTCGCAATGAGATCACTCCCGGCAATTTTATTTTCCGCACCCGCGAATTTGAACAGATGGAAATTGAATACTTCGTCCATCCTTCCGAATGGGAAAAGCATTTTGAGTACTGGTTGAAAGAAATGAAGCGCTGGCTTAAAGATTTGGGCGTATCCGACAAGAAATTACATTATGCGGAAATTCCGGAAGGCGAGCGGGCGCATTATTCAAAGCGCACTGTGGATGTTGAATACGAATATCCGTTCGGCCGGAAGGAGCTTTACGGTCTCGCGTATCGCGGCGACTTTGATCTCGCCCAGCATGAGAAGGCGAGCGGTCAGGATCTGAAATATGCCGATCCGGAAAATCCGAAAGATAAGTTTTTGCCGCATGTTATTGAGCCAACCTGGGGCGTAGACCGCTCGGTATTGGTGGCGATGCTTGAAGCGTACCATGAGGAAGAGGTTAAGACAGGTGACGGCCAGAAAGAAACCCGGGCGGTAATGCGATTTCCGAACTGGCTCGCTCCGGTGAAAGTGGCGGTGTTGCCGCTCTCCAAAAAGCCGAATCTTTCCAAGGTGGCGAAGAAGATACATAAAGAACTTTCCGAGTGCTTTGTAGTGGAATATGACGAGACTCAGAGTATCGGCAAGCGGTATCGCCGTCAGGACGAGATCGGTACTCCTTATTGCATAACCGTGGACTTTGATACGCTCGGTGAAGGTAAAAAATCCTTAAAGAACACCGTGACCGTCCGCGAACGTGATTCTATGAAGCAGAAGCGCGTGAAGATTGATCAGCTTTGCGAGTATCTTGACGATCAGCTCGGAGAATAAAAACTCCCTCAATGAGGGAGTCGCAGCGCAATCAGATTTAGGATGAGGCCAGCTCCGTTTACCACCAGAAGAATAATTGAGAAGACCGGTTTGAAGTAAGTATCGTAACCACTAAAAAGAAGCAGAAGGCATAGTATAACCACGGCGGCAGACGCGATTGCGTCTTTCAAATAATCAGATTTGGTCACAAGGCTTCCTCTTTTAATCATCATATAAACACTGATGGTTAGAATAAGAATCGGCGCCACAGCAACCAAAAACTGCATATAGACCTCCAAAGTACTGCCAGGATTGTATCAATTTGGTAAAATTTAGTCTAATATAAAAACAACAGACACATGGAGAAATTTAAAAAGATCACTTTAAAAAATGGCATGCGCGTTATTCTGGCGCCGCAGGAAGGACCGGCAACGACCGTGTTGGTTTTAGTGGAGGCGGGATCAAAATATGAAACGAAAAAGATCAACGGCCTTTCACATTTTCTGGAGCATATGTGTTTTAAAGGCACAACGAAACGCCCGAAGGCGATAGACATCGCGGGAGAGTTGGATTATATAGGCTCGGAATACAACGCCTTTACTTCTCAGGAGTGGACCGGTTATTACGCCAAAGCTCAGGCTAAGCACACTGGGAAAATTTTGGATGTGGTCACTGATCTTTACCTGAATCCTGTTTTTGATGAGAAAGAAATAGAAAAAGAGAAGGGCGTCATTATAGAGGAGCTGAATATGTATGAGGATACCCCGCAGAGAAAAGTTGGCGACCTATTTTTAGAGCTTCTGTACGGCGACCAACCGGCGGGCTGGGATGTGGGCGGCAAGAAGGAGATCATCCGTACATTGACCCGGGAAGATTTTATTAAATACCGTAACGAGAATTACGTCGCTAAAGCGACAGTGGTGGTGGTCACGGGAAATTTTAAAGAAAAAGAAGTTCTTGCCGATATTGATAAGCATTTTGCCAATGTTTCAACGGGCGACAAACATGGGAAGATTGCTACGACCGAGAGTCAGAGCAAGCCGGAGATTCTTGTACGGCACAAAGCCTCCGATCAAACTCATCTGATTATCGGTTGCCGCGCTTTCAGTGCTTTTGATAAACGAAAGTACGCGCTGGATGTGCTGGCCGATGTGCTCGGCGGCGGTATGAGCTCGCGACTTTTTCAGAAGGTTCGTGAGGAATTGGGGGCCGCCTATTACGTGCGCGCGGGAAGTGATCTTTTTACCGACCATGGCTACCTCGGCATCTCCGCGGGCGTAGAGCATTCCAAGTTGGAGATTGTAATCAAAGCTATTCTTGGCGAGTTGAAGCGAATTGCCGACGGCGATTTCAGCGAGGCCGACTTGATGCACGGCAAGGACCATATCACCGGGAAAATGATGCTCGGCCTGGAAACTTCCGATTCTTTGGCCATGTTCTATGGAGGACAGGAGATATTGGAGCGGGACCTGAAAACGGCGGATGATGTGGCGGCGAAGATCAACGCGGTGACCAGGCAGGATGTGCTGGATGTGGCAAAGGAAATCTTCCAGGATTCCAAGCTGAATATGGCCCTGATTGGTCCGTATAAAGAGAAGGAGCAGTTTGAAAAGATTTTACATTTCTAAAAAAATATAGTTTCATATAGGTAATGGAGACAAAAGGACTCTCAATCAGCTGGGGGAGCTTGTGGCGGATATTGTTAATGATCGCTCTGGCTTCAATTCTGTTTATCGCGCAGGACATTCTGATCGCGTTGTTTTTGGCAATCGTAATTTCTTCCGCTCTTGATCCGATTGTCAGCTGGCTGGAGCGTAAAAAAATTCCAAGGCTTTTAAGCACGCTCGGATTATATGTGGCAATTATCTTCCTTCTCGCGCTCATCGCTTACGCGATTATCCCGGTCGCCCTTTCCGAGTTCAGCAATCTTTTAAGTAACGTAGGAAAATATTCCGGCACTCTGCTGGACGTGTTGGACACCTCGGTGCTTATTGAGTCGGTCAACGAAGGCCTTAAGCAGTTTACCGATCTCCTTCTGAGCGGCAGTACTTCGCTTTTGGATGTGGGCTCTAAATTCTTCGGCGGCTTGTCTACGGTTGTCTCGGTATTCGTGCTCTCCTTCTATCTGACGGTAGGCAAGGACGGTGTAGAGCGCTTTTTCGTGACCATTCTTCCTTCTATGTATGAGTCCAAGGTCTTAGATTTGTACGCCCGAATCAAACGGAAGCTCGGTGGTTGGCTGGCCGGTCAGCTTGTTTTGAGCGGTATTTTCGGCTTCCTAGTATTCATCGGGCTTTGGATTCTCGGCGTTAAATACAGCTTGCTCCTGGGTATCGTTGCCGGAGTCCTCGAGTTGGTTCCATTTGTCGGTCCGATTTTCAGCGGCAGCATCGCGGTTTTGGTAGGTTTTACCGCTTCGCCACAGCTGGCTTTCTATACGCTGATCCTCTTCATCGTGCTCCAGCAGCTGGAAGGTCATTTACTGGTGCCGGGCGTAAATAAGTTTTCTACGGACGTGGATCCGGTGGTGGTATTGGTATCCATGCTTATCGGCGCGAAAGTGTTCGGCATTCTAGGTTTAATCCTGGCTGTGCCGGCGGCGGTACTGCTTCAGGAGCTGATTGCCGACTGGTCTCAGACTAAGGCGAAGCGGCGTGGACTTGGCCTCTAAAACCGCTATAATAACATAGCGGTTTTTAATTTTATGAATAAACCAACGTTTTATATCACCACTTCAATACCGTATGTGAACTCCGTTCCGCATCTCGGCAACGTGCTGGATTCGGTATACGCGGATGTGCTCGCGCGCTATAAAAGAGAGCGCGGTTTTGACGTGCGATTTTTGACCGGCTCCGACGAGCACGGTGTTAAGATTGTCCGCAGCGCCACCACCGCCAACCTTACCCCGAACGAGTTTGTTGATAAGAATTCGGCGCAGTTTCGGGCGCTGAAAGAGGCTCTGAATCTTTCTTGGGATGATTTTATTCGCACCAGCGACCGAAAGCGTCACTGGCCGGGAGCGCAAAAAATATGGAAGAGATTGGAAGAAGCGGGGGATTTGTATAAAAAAATCTATCGGGGCCTTTATTGCGTTGGGCACGAAGCTTTTGTGACCGATAAAGATCTGGAGAATGGTATTTGCAAGGATCATCAGAAAGCTCCGGAAGTACTTGAGGAGGAGAACTGGTTCTTCAAGCTTTCCAAGTATTCAAAAGAAATAGAGAAGCAGATTAAGATTAAAAAATTAGTCATCACGCCGGAAACGCGCGAACACGAGATCGTTTCGCTGCTTGAAGACGGGCTGGAAGATGTCAGCTTTTCCCGCCCGAGCAAGGATTTGAGCTGGGGAGTGCCGGTACCGGGAGATTCGACGCAGACGATGTATGTGTGGGCGGAGGCCTTGGTCTGCTACATTTCTTCCTTGGGCTATGGCTCCGATAATGAAGCGGATTTTGAGAAGTTTTGGCTGAATGCGGGAGAAATCACTCAGGTTATCGGTAAGGATAACTTGAGATTCCACGCGGCTATTTGGCCCGGAATGCTTCTTGCGGCCGGGTTGCCGCTTCCGAAAAGTCTTTTCGTGCACGGATTTTTAACGGTAGACGGCAAAAAGATCTCAAAGACCGTCGGAAATGTGATTGATCCGTTTGAGCTGGTTAAGAAATATGGTACCGACGCCGTCCGTTACTATCTCTTAAAGGAAATTTCTCCGTTTGAAGACGGCGATTTCAGCTACGAAAAATTTGAAACTTTATACAACAGCGACCTCGCGAACGGATTGGGTAATTTTGCTGCCCGGGTTTCCGCGCTTGGAGAAAAAGTTGGCGAATTTCTGAAAGAGAACATAGGAAAATTGTACGTCATTGATAAAGATGCAAAAAATAATTTAGAAAAAACCGAGGAGATTGTTAATTTCAAAATATCAGAATTTAAATTCCACGAAGCGTTGTCGACCATCTGGTCTTTAATCGCTTTTGGCGATCAATTTATTAATCAACGGCGACCTTGGTTGAATTTAACGCCTCCAGAAGAAACAAGTACGAAGCATGATATTTATAATTTGATTATTATCCTTAGTAAAGTTGCCGATTTGATTAAGCCATTTTTACCGGTAGCTGCCGAAAAGATTTCCTCGGCAATTTCCGTGAGCGAAAATTCTCTTTCCATAAGGAAAATTGAGGCGCTTTTCCCTCGTCTGGAAAAATAATCATGCTTTTTGATTCGCATACCCATATTCATTTTCCGATCTACGACAATGACCGGAGAGAGGTGATTGAGCGGGCGAAAAAAGCCGGGGTAAAGATGATTTTAGTTGGCACACAAGCGGCTTCTTCGGAGGCTGGGGTAGTCTTAGCAAAGCAGTATCCGGACGAGATGTGGGCAACGGCGGGATTTCACCCAAACCACTTCGCGAGTTCGTGGTATCACGATAAAAAAGAGCAGGCTGAGGCGGAGCGAGAAGAGTTTGACGCGAAGAAGCTTCGGGATATCGCGGCGAATCCTGAAGTAGTGGCAATCGGTGAGTTTGGTTTGGATTATTACCGGTTGACGGACGATAAAAAGGAAAAAGAAGATCAACAAGAGGCGTTTGAGGTTCAAATAGAGATTGCAAAGGATTTAAACAAGGCACTGATGATGCACTGTCGGCCTTCCAAAGGAACCGACGACGCTTATCTTGATGCCGCGCATATTTTGGGAACCTATGACAGCCTGCCGGCAAAAATATTTCATTTTTATGTCGGCTCGCTCGCCGCGACAAAAAAACTTGCGGAAATGGGCGCGTTTTTTACCTTCGGCGGAGTGATCACGTTTTCACGCGACTATGACGAGGTAATTAAATACCTTCCGGTAGACAGAATTCTTTTGGAAACCGACGCGCCCTATGTCGCTCCCGAGCTTTATCGTGGCAAGCGCAATGAACCGGCTTTTATTATAGAAACCGCTAAAAAAATGGCAGAGCTGAAAGGCGTTTCTTTAGAAGCGCTTTCCGACCAGATAGTGAAGAACAATAAAGTTGTTTTTCGCCTAAGTTAGAGTATAATCAGCCAGTTCTTTGAAAGGAGCTCCTGGTGACACTCTGGAAGCTTTTTGAGGAAGCCGCACAGGAACATCCGGATAAGGCGGCGCTGATCTTTTACGGTCGTAAGCTGTCTTATCTGGAAATTGAAAAGGCCGCGAATCGGCTTTGCCATTCCTTTGATGTTTTGGGCTTGAAGAAAGGCGACCGGGTGGCTTTCGTCGCCGCTAATACCCCGCACGTCCCGATAGCGTTTCTCGCGGCCTGGAAGATGGGACTAGTGGTGGCGGCAGTGAACCCGCTGGAAAAGCCCGAAGCCGTGGTGGCCAATCTAAAATTGGCCGACCCGAAAGTGATCCTTGTTCTGGAAAACTTTACCCAGCATACCCGCGCGATCCAGGCGGACGCCGAGTTGAGCTCGGTGAGGCGTTGCCGGATCAGCATCTCGGCCGCCGACTTTCTTCCTTGGAAGCTGCGGCTCGGTTATAAACTTAAAAACACCTTTAAGAAGCCGGCGAACTTTCCAAAGGATTGGAAATGGCTCTGCGGGCTTTCTGCTCCCGGTGTTTGGTCGAGACCATCCAACGTTCCGAAGGCGGACGATTTGGCCGTTCTCCAGTTCACCGGAGGCACCAGCGGCACGCCGAAGGCGGCGATGCTGACTCACGCGAATCTGGTCGCGAACACCGACCAGGCGATCCGCCATATTAACAGGAACAAAGAAGTTGTCGGCAAGGATTCCGTATTCCTCGGCGTTCTGCCTTTCTTCCACGTGTACGGATTGTCCGTCTGTTTGAACATGGCTTTCACGCTCGGATCAACGGTGGTCCTTCTGCCGAAGTTTGAGGCTAAGGAAGTGTTGAGCACGGTACAAAAATATCAGATCAATATCTTCCCCGGGATTCAGAGGATGTTCGCGGCTTTGGTGGCGAGCATTCAGGAGTCGGGACCTATTTATCAGTATCTGCTAAGCAAAGAGTACTTTCGGCATCTGAAGCTTTGTTTTTCAGGCGCGGGTAAACTGAACCCGCAAACCCGCTCCGCGTTCGAGCGGTTTGCCGGATGCCCGATCGTGGAAGGTTACGGCCTTTCGGAAGCCTCGCCGATCATTTCGGTGAGCACAGTGGAGCAGAACCGTCCCGGCAGTCTCGGTACGTTGGTGCCAGATACCGAAATGAAGATCATGGATGACGGTGAGCTCTGGGTGCGCGGTCCGCAGGTGATGAAGGGTTACTGGCGCAACGAAGTTGAGACCGGCAGCGCCCTCCCGGGTGACGGCTGGCTCGCGACCGGTGATATTGTCCGTCAGGACGCCGAAGGTGTTCTGTGGATGATTGATCGGAAGAAGGACATGATCAAAGTGAACGGCGAGAACATTTATCCGCAGGAGATAGAGAAGTCAATCCTAACCTGCGAGATTGTCTCCGATGTGGCTGTTATCGGTCTTCCGGATGAAATATCCGGCGAGCGGGTAGTGGCCTGCGTTGTCCTAAAAAGTCTTGATCCGGCCACGGACCAGGAGCGGGAGTTTCTGACGAAGCGGATTATTCAGCACTGTCGTGAGTTGGGTCTGAAGGGACCATCTCTGCCCGCGGAAGTCCGGTTCGTGGATGATATTCCTAAAAATATCGTCGGTAAGGTTCTGAAGTTTGAACTTAAGAAAATGTTTACTAAAAGCTCCGTGTAATACGGGGTTTTTTATTGCAAAAAATCTATTTTAAGCTATACTCTGGGAGTTCTTTGAAGAGGGAAGTTATGGCGAGAGATGGTCATCCTTACCATTACGACGAACTCCTCGCATGCGTGATTTGTAAGGAGAAGACTCCGCATACCACCAATCTGATCGGCGGCAAGGCGATTTGTCTGGCCTGTGGCGTGGTAACCAGTCCCGATAACGCGGGTAAGTTCAAGCGCTGCGCCGACTGCGGCGAATGGCTTTGTCAGAAACAGGAAAAGATCTACAGTGAAGTGACGAGTCAAATTGAAGACGGAAGGCCACTCCCGTTGCATATGTGCCCAAAAAAGCCGGAATGATCCGGCTTTTTTTATTGAGCCGGATGAGATAAAATCTAACTAAATGGCCAAGTACGACTTTAATAAAATAGAGAAGAAGTGGCAGAAGGTTTGGGCCAAAAATAAGTATAAAATCTGGCACGCTACTGATTCAGGCAAGAACAAAGCTTACGTTTTAGACATGTTCCCGTATCCTTCGGGAGAGGGCTTGCACGTCGGTCACGTTGAAGGCTACACGGCCTCTGATATCTACAGCCGGCATTTAAGAATGAGGGGCCACGAGGTTTTGCATCCGATGGGCTGGGACGCTTTCGGTCTTCCCGCCGAAAACTACGCGATTAAAAATAAAGTGCACCCGAGCGTGGTTATCAAAAAAAATACTAAAAATTTTACCCGCCAGCTTAACGCGCTTGGGTTTAGCTATGACTGGCAGAGAGAGGTTAATACCACCGATCCGAATTATTATAAATGGACGCAATGGATATTTCTTCAGCTTTTTAAAAAAGGCTTGGCTTATGAGGCGGAGATTCCGGTGAATTGGTGTCCGAACGACAAGACCGTACTGGCTAATGAGGAAGTCGTAGAAGGCTGCTGTGAGCGGTGTGGAGCGCCCGTGGAAAGGAAAAAGCTGAAGCAGTGGGTAATGAAAATCACTGCGTATGCGGACCGTCTTTTGGCCGATCTCGATGGCTTAGACTGGCCGGAAAAAGTTAAGGAGATGCAAAGAAATTGGATCGGCCGCTCGGAAGGAGCGTTGATAAAGTTTCATCTTGCCTGCGATCGCGTATGCACTGAAGACGAGATAGAAGTGTTCACTACCCGCCCGGACACCTTGGCGGGGGCGACTTATTTAGTGCTGGCGCCGGAGCATCCGAACGTTGAAAAATTAAAGTCCCGGATTCTAAATTGGGAGGCGGTTGAGAAATACACGGGGATTACAAAAAATAAAAGCGAACGCGAACGTCAGGAAAATAAAGAAAAAACAGGCGTGGAGTTAAAGGGAGTCCGCGCGGTAAATCCTTTGAACGGAAAAGAAATTCCGGTTTGGATTTCGGATTACGTTTTGGGCCATTATGGGACGGGCGCGATTATGGCGGTGCCGCAGCATGATGAGCGCGATCACGCGTTCGCGACCAAGTTTAATCTACAAATCATTGATGAGCCCCTGGCTGCGAAAGAAGAAGTGATTAAAAAGGTAGGAGGCAAAGTGACGGTTAATTATAAATTGCGTGACTGGATTTTTTCCCGCCAGCGTTACTGGGGCGAGCCGATTCCGGTTATTAAGTGTGAAAAGTGCGGCAATCAGCCCGTACCCGAAAAGGAATTACCCGTGACTCTTCCGAAAGTTAAGAAATATGAACCGACCGGCAATGCCGAGTCGCCCTTGGCTGCTATTAAGAGTTGGGTGAACGTAAAATGCCCGAACTGCAAAGGCGCCGCTAAGCGCGAAACGAATACGATGCCGCAATGGGCAGGCTCTTGCTGGTATTATTTACGTTATCTGGACAATAAAAATAAGGAAGCGATGGTTGGCGCGGAAAAGGAAAGGCACTGGATGCCGGTAGATTTATATATCGGGGGAGTAGAGCACGCTGTTTTACACCTTTTGTACGCGCGTTTTTGGCACAAGGTTTTGTTTGACATCGGGGCGGTGTCCACAAAAGAACCTTTCCAAAAACTGGTGAACCAAGGCCTTATCCTTGGTCCGGACGGGCAGAAGATGTCCAAGTCTCGTGGTAACGTGGTGAATCCCGACGACATGATTAAGGAATTCGGAGCGGATTCTTTGCGCATGTACGAAATGTTCATGGGACCGTTAGAAGATGCGAAGCCTTGGGATCCGCGAGGCATTACCGGGACGCACCGCTTTCTTATTCGTCTTTACAATTTATTCGCCGACTTGAAAGAAGGAACGAAATCCGGCGAGGCCACGGTGAAGGCCGTACAGAAGGCGATTAAAAAAGTGACGGAAGATATTAGTGGGTTTCATTTTAATACGGCAATTTCGGCGATGATGATAGCCCTTAACGAAATGGAAAAATCCGGCGCGGGCGCGGAAGAGCTGGGCATAATGGCGAAGTTGGTAGCGCCGTTCGCTCCTCACCTCGCGCAAGAATGTTGGTCAATGCTTGGAAAAAAATCTTTACTGGACAGCGAGGCATGGCCTAAGTGGGACGAGAATCTTATCGCCGAACAGGAATTTGAATTAATTATTCAGATCAACGGTAAGTTACGCGATAAGCTGATGCTGAAAAAAGGCACCGAACAGGCGGAGGCAGAGCGGCTGGCGCTGGCATTGGAGGGAGTTAAAAAATGGATAACCACGCCTGTTAGGAAGGTGATTTTCGTGAAGGATCGTTTGATTAATTTTATCGTCTAAGCGCCCGGCTCAAGGCGGCGACATTTTGATGTATACTGCAGTTATATAAGTATGTGCGGCATCGCGGGCTACATAGGAAAAAAAGAACCGCTACCGATTGTGTTCGCTAATTTGCGGAAACTGGAATATAGAGGCTACGACTCTTCTGGCGTAGCCTTTTTTAATTCTAAAGGAGAGGCGGAAGTGGTGCGCGCGGTGGGGCAGATGCATCATTTGGAGCAGCGGATTGCCGGCGTGAATTCATTGCCGCTGACCGCGGCAATCGGTCATACCCGATGGGCAACCCACGGCGTTCCGAGCGAAAATAACGCCCATCCGCACTCGGATTGTAAGGGAAATATTTTTGTAGTCCATAACGGAATCATAGAGAACTATCAATCTCTCAAAGCGGAACTGATGAAAAAAGGACACCGATTTCGTTCCGAGACGGATACGGAGGTAATGCCTCATTTAATGGAAGAACACGGCTTTGAGGGCGCGTTAAAGCGGATTACGGGGGCGTACGCGATTGCGGCAGTGTTTAAAAATGAACCGCAGAAGATACATATCGCTAAGTTGGGCAGCCCGATGGTTATAGGTGTCGGTAAGGATGAGTATTATATCGCTTCCGACCCCACCGCGCTCGCGGGTCTGGTTAGAAAGGTTATCTATCTTAAAGAGGGGCAGAGGGGATTTCTCTCGCTTGGAAAGCTGTCCATCGGACCGGCGCGGCCGAAAATTGAGCGGTTGGAAATGGATGCCGAGCTGGCGCAAAAAGGAAACTTTCCTCATTTCATGCTGAAGGAAATTTTTGAGGGTCCGGCGGTTTTAGAAGCGGCGTTGCGCGGGCGGTTAAGGCCGGAGAAGGGTATCGTGAAGCTGGGCGGTCTGGAGAATGTGACCAAAAGAATCGCGAAGACTAAAAAATTGGAGATTCTCGCCTGCGGTACATCTTATTATTCCGGATTGATAGGGGAGCTTCTTTTTGAAGAAATCGCCGGGCTGCCGGTTGAAGTTTCTTTGGCTTCGGAATATCGCTATCGCGACATTCCGCTACGTCAGGGCACGGCGGCGTTATTTATTTCCCAGTCTGGCGAAACCGCGGATACGCTGGCTGCCCTGCGTAAGGCTAATCATCAGAAGATGTTAACGCTAGGCATCGTGAATGCCGTAGGATCAAGTATCGCCAGAGAAACCTCCGCCGGAGTTTATAATCATGCCGGTCCGGAAATCGGCGTCGCTTCAACCAAAGCGTTTATTTCTCAGCTCGGCGTCCTTTCGTTGATCGCGCTCTATATGAATAAGGGCAAAAAACGGCGATCGGATCGGGAGATAATGAAGGCGCTGGCGGCAATTCCCGCGCAAATGAAACTTATTTTGAAGCAGGCTCCGAAAATAAAAGCCCTAGCGAAAAAATACGCGGATAGCGGCAATTTTCTCTATCTTGGCCGCGGCTATAATTATCCGGCGGCGCTTGAAGGCGCTTTGAAATTGAAAGAGATTTCCTATGTTCATGCCGAGGGCTATTCCGGAGGGGAGATGAAGCACGGGCCGATCGCTTTGATAGATACAAATTTCCCGACCTTTGCCGTCGTCACGAAAAATAAAGTTTACGATAAAATGATCTCCAACCTTCAGGAAATTAAGGCGCGCTCCGGACCGATTATCGCGATTGCGAGCGAAGGGGATAAGGAGATAGGGAAAGTCGCCGATGACGTGCTATTTATTCCGAAAACTCTCGAACCGCTGGAGCCGTTGCTGA
Organism: uncultured Candidatus Saccharibacteria bacterium; assembly: GCA_964348885.1. Taxonomy (GTDB): domain Bacteria; phylum Patescibacteriota; class Minisyncoccia; order UBA6257; family WO2-44-18; genus JAHFLQ01. The sequence continues at coordinate 14,776 of CAYGEK010000012.1, forward strand.
CCGTGGTACCGATGCAGTTGTTTGCTTATTACTTCGCCACGTTGCGCGGTTACGACGTTGATAAGCCCAGGAATCTTGCGAAAAGCGTCACGGTTGAGTAAGATTAATTCTTATCTATGAATCCCGTTAGAAGAAGGTCGTCTTAGACGACTGTAGCTCGGCCGGGTTTGCTGTTGAGACGTTTTAGTTATGGTTACGATTCAATTATAAAAATTATGTTTATTTGCTTCTAACGGGATGAAATATTTCGGCACGATCCTCGGATTTTGTTTTATTGTCTTCGCGGCATTCG
>CAYGEK010000013.1:0-1380 GCA_964348885.1 uncultured Candidatus Saccharibacteria bacterium
GAGAAAATAGCTCGCATCGCGTCCGGGAGCTTATGTGAAAGGAGGAGGCTGGCTCCTTTTAATGAACAAGGGAATACTACCTTAAGACCCGAGGACGTCAATATCAGCCTGGAACTGACGCGAGCGAACAGCAACGTCGTCGCCATAACCAAGACGATGCCGGTACCAGTTGCCTCCCGCGTAATAACGGGCGGCCGCGCACCTCTCAAGTAAAAATTGATAAGGAGATACATCCTGATTCTGCGTAGCATAATCCTTACAGCTGTTGGAGTTCAGGCTGTCCCGCAAATAAAGAGCGGTGCCGGTAAACGCGTCCAGATTATTAAACGGAGACGACGGGCTGCCGCCTGTAATGGAGGCGACGCGATCCTTATATCCCTTCCAAGTGTTCGGCATAAATTGCGCCGGACCCATGGCGCCGCCGTAAGCGCCGTCGGAAGCAATCGGGCAAGATACGGGAGTGGTATTTGGATCCAGGCCAAGATCCGCCATCAGGGCCAGAAAGGCCGGCTTTTGATCATTTTTCATCACCGTACCGCTGACATTATTTCTCGGAGTATTGTAATAACATCGGCCGAGATTCGCGCCGATTACGCCATTAATTGAAGACTCTTGCGTAAGAATGGCGAGAATAAACGAAGCCCGCACGCCTGTCGCTTTCTCCGCTATCTGGGCGATCTTCACCGCGTCACCGAAAGGCAATTCTCCTCCTCCCAAAAGACGAAAGATACGGTTTCTAATCTCCGCGGCGCTTTTCTTCTTTTCTTTAACAATTGCCTGAAACTTTGACTCCTGTCCTTTAGTCTCCGTCAGCAGAGAATTCTTCTCTCGCTTCGCTCGGTCGGCAGCGGCTTTTTGCGCGTCTTGCGCCGCCTTCAAAGCGGCGGCATCACTGCGCTGATCGGAGAGGTCTTCCTTTTTTTGAACCAGCTCGTCTTTCAAAGTGGCCACCTCGGTCACCGTATCGTGAATGGCATTCTGGGCATTCAAAATATTATTCACGTCACCCACAAAATCAGAAAGCTTATTGGCTTTCAATAAAATGGCTGTCAATCCGAGACGATCGTTCTCGTATAATTTCCGCATCAACTTCGTCAACGCTTCCCGGTTCACATCAAGCTTGGTTTGGGTTTTCTGAATATCTTTCTGCGTTACCGCAATCTCACCGTCCAACTTAGAAAGGGTCAGGGTAATAGCCTTAATCTTCAGCGTGGATTTGTTGATCTGCGCATTAAGAGAGTTGATCTCTTTGGTCAGAGTCTTTCCTTGTTTTTGATACTCGGCAATCGTGGCTTCGTTTTCGGCAATCTGCTTCTCCAGCTCCGCCAAATCCTTTTCAAGCTGAGCACGCTCAGCGGCGGTCGGTTCGTGCAATTGCGC
>CAYGEK010000013.1:1480-5160 GCA_964348885.1 uncultured Candidatus Saccharibacteria bacterium
ATATGCATAATCTTAGAAATATCCACTTTAATGGAATGCGGAATCTTATTCGGTAAAGCCTCTACCTCAAGCTCCTGGGTCGGCTTCACCAAAATGCCATGCTCGTCTTTCATCGCGGCAGATTCGCCTACGAATTCCAACGGAACACGGATTTTAATTTTCTGATCCAAGCGTACCTGGTAAAAATCTGCTCCGGTAATCTCATCTGACACCGGATCGGTAATCACTTCATAAATCATCACCGGGCGCTTCTCGCCGCCAATAACCACGTCAATCATAGTGCTCTCTCCCGCAACCTTCAGTACTTTGCGAAAATCTTTAAGACCAACCGAAAGATGGAGGTTCTCAATACCTTTTCCGTAAAGCTCGGCCGGAATCATACCTTCCTTGCGGAGGGATTTAGCCGCCTTGCCCATTTTTTCGCGTTTTTGAACTACCAATTCCATAGGTGTATATAATAGCTGATTAGAAAAAAGTTGGCAAGAAGGCTAGCTAAGCTTGTTGAACAACTTCAATTTATGTTCAAGTACTTTCTTCATCTCCTCTATAGAGCCCGCCATCAACTTGTAGGGGGCAACCTCGTCCGGATCGCTCTTTAAAGTCGCTTCCATGCCCTTCCGCCAGGCTAAGCGGAGCTCGGTGCTTATATGAATCACGGATACGCCTCCATCTATCGCACCCAGAAAGTCTGCATCCGTATTACCGGAGCCGCCATGCAATACGAGCGGTATCCCGGCAGCCTTCCGAATTGACGCGATGCGAGGCAGATCCAGTGCCGGCTCCGGAGCATTGGCAAACATGCCATGAATATTACCTACGGCCGGAGCGAGTAGATCAATCCCGGTTGCTTTTACAAAGGCCTCGGCATCTTCCGGCTTAGTAAGCTGATCCGCGTTAATTGCGGCTCCTTTTGGCATCTCTTTGCGAATAGTTGAGCCGCTGCCAATATCCCCGATCTCTCCTTCTACCAACGCGTCCGGATTCTTTGATCGAGCGTACGCCACTACTTCTTTTGTCTGCTTAATATTTTCTTCAGTGGAAAGCTTAGCGCCGTCAAAAAGAATCTCATCATAACCGGCATCCACCGCTTCCTTAGCTTTCTCCACCGATTTTGTATGGTCGGCGTTAATATAAATCTCCTGGCCGTGCTTTGCGCGCAATTCGCGAACCATCGCTACTGCCTCATGCGGATCCAAAAACTCCCGCTCCCCTTCAGACGTTCCAACCATTACCGGAACTTTCAGATCGCGCGCCACCTCGGCAATTGCTTTCAGCGCCGCGGTTTCAGAGATATTAAAATGGCCGACCGCCACCTTACGCTTAGCCGCGTCCTCTATAACCTGCCTTAAAGTTCTCATTAGAGCTCAAACCAACCCTTTAAAATATTTTGCTTACTAATCGACAACAATTCTTCTCTGCTGTAATAGGTCATAAAGATCTGATTCCAGAGCGCCTCCTGATGATGATACAGGTACTTCGCAAGCTCCTTCTGCTTCACCAGTTCCATAACAGTATCTACGAGGTTGAAGCTTACTAAAATCTCAACCCCGGTCTCCGTCTTAAAGAACTCGCCTACGGATCCGAGACCAGCCCAAAAACCGAGATTATTTTTAAATCCTGGTAATTTTGTGTTGATGCCTTGAATCTCCTCTTCCGCCTTCTGCCAGTGAATCGCTTCAGGATTAACGTGCGGATAGAAAAGCCGCCAATCGTTATCGTCATCCTTCGCGAGATACCGCTGCACAATCAAAATCTTCGCTTTATCATCGCCATCCTTTGGTCGCTTGGACAGAACATCGCCGCGTAATAGCGATATCAGGTTGGTAGAAAAACCGTCCTTCGTCGCGAGGTCACGGAAAATATCCGAGTAATACTCAACTTCGTTGGAGTAATGGAGAAGCAAGCTGATTAAGCGAAGTGTTTCTCCGGAAATCTTAAGGAAAATAGGGATTACGAAAATCACTCCCAGCTCCTTCAAATGGCTGACGTTATGATATTTTTTCGCCACAAATTTCTCGGCCGCTTTCGCCCACTTGGCATTAAGAGCCCTGACCTGCACGTCCCTCTCTTCAAAATCATCCGTAGTAAGCTGCTCGTACTGCTTGAAAAATGTGCCGTTCAGCCACTCCATATCCTCCAAAAAACGGAGCGCGCTAAAGACTTCCAGTAAATCCTCCTTCATTAACATTTCCTCCACGGAAGCGTAACCAAGCGCGGCCAGGATTTTCTTCGGCGGCTCTGCTATTAACAACTGGCGGGCCTTTTCCATTTTCAAAAAGTAGCCCTTCTTCGCGGGATGCAAATTATGAATAAAATTAACTACCTTCACCGCCGTCTCGGAAAAATCTAGACCTTCCAAGCCGAGAGCGTTAAAGATAGCAACATCGTCTGCCTCTATACGGCTAATCAACCCATCGTAAACCTGCTGAGCGCTGGCCTCGCGATTCAAAGAGAGCTCGCTTAATTTTTTATCAACAACCTTATCGTTCTCCTCGGTAATCCGCTCCATGATACCCGACTTACCGGAAGCTTTATCAAGGCCCTTCTCCAATTCGGCAATCACGCTTTTATCAACACGAAGAAATTTAGAAATACGGTCTGAATAATGGTTAGGCATTAGGTTAGTATATATAATTTATAATTGAGTAGCCAGTAAATCTCACAAGGAGGAGACGGAAATATCAAAGTTTTTCCAGCGAGGGTCACTTTCGAAATCCTTTCTGGTCAGTAATCCCTCGGTCGCGCCGAGCACTTCCAGGTTCGCGGTGGCTGTAGCGCTCGCGAAAGTAATCGCCTTCTTAATTACTTCCGGATCTTTATAATTTTCCCCTGCTCCGGCCAGTATCGCCGCCAAACCACTACCGAAAGCATCCCCACAGCCGGTCCGATCCACCGCAATCTTTTCCGGAAAGATGCCCGCGCTGTAAATATTCTTACCGTCAGAAACTTTAACGCCCTTCGGCCCGTCGGTCACTGCCACTATTCCAGGGGTCAGCTCATCCAATTTTTTAAATACTTCCGCTTCCTTTTCAAAAGGAATACCAACAAGATCCGCCGCCTCTCCGGTATTCAAAACTAGAAACGAGATGTCCTTCAATCCTTTAAGTATTTCTTCTTTTTTGTGCTTGATATGGTGTCCGCTCGGATTAAACGCCACTTTAACGCCATTCTTGGCGGCAATTTCAAGCAAAGGCAGAAACATTGCGTCGGATTCGCCTGCCAATGACATATACCACCATTTGGCTTTCAATTTAGCAGAATCGGCATCCGCCATCGTGAAAGTATCGGAAGCGCCATGGTAGCCGAGGATTGTCCGCTCGCTGTCGCCGAGCAAAAGAGCCGAATACGCAGTGGGTTTTTCTTTTGTTTTAACGATTAAATTCGTACTAACGCCGTCTCTTTCCAACTGCCCCATAAATTCCCGTCCGGCCGCGTCGTCGCCAATTTTTGAAAAGCAGGCAGTTTTAAATCCGTAACGGGCGAAGGTCACGCTCGCATTCGCGGCATTGCCGCCCACAGTGGAGTGAATCATATCCAATTCAAGCTTCTCGCCGAACGGAAGCACTATCGCCTTTCCAGAAGGCGCGTCCTTCCAATCAATCAATGGGTACTTCGCTTTCAAATAATTATCCCGCGTTGCCGAGCCGATACAGATAACATCAAATTTATTTCCGAACATA
>CAYGEK010000013.1:5260-8269 GCA_964348885.1 uncultured Candidatus Saccharibacteria bacterium
CCGGTGAGCCAGCCCCACTGGCTATTGGTTAACCAAAGCGCCCCGATAAATGCCGGGACAACAAGCAGCCGATGCCACTTACCGGAAAACGCCCAGGCAGAAAGCGCTATAACCGCCACCACTGCAAAGAACATCATGCGAAACACCTCCCTAAATCACCCGCATGATAGCAATTAAAACCTAAACGGTCAAACTTACTTCCTCCTGATCGCCTTCTTCGCCGCCGCCTTAATATCCTTTACGCCCATTCCGTATTTATTAACCAAATCCCATGGATTGCCGGACTCGCCAAACGTGTTCTGCATACCAATAAACTCCTGCGGGGCAGGATATGAACGCGCCAAGGATCCCGCAACAGCGTCCCCGAGTCCGCCGTGAATCTGATGCTCTTCAACCGAAACTACCGCGCCGCACTTTTTCACAACTTCCGCGATCTTTTTCTCATCCAAAGGCTTAATCGTATGCACGTTCAACACAACCGAGCCGACGCCTTCTTCGTCTAGCTCTTTCGCCGCCACCATAGCGTTGTGGGTTAATATGCCTGTCACAATTATTGCCACCTCCGGTTTTTTTGACTGCCAAAATACCTCCGCCTTACCCGCAATAAAAGGAGTAGCTTCAGTGGTCAAAGTAGGAGATTTTTCTCGGGAAAAGCGGATATAGGTCGGGCCCCAAAGTTTTCCGGCGGCCAAAGTTGCCTGCTTCGCCTGGATGGCATCACATGGCACAAACACTCGCATGTTCGGAAGCGCGCGCATAATCGCGATATCCTCGGTGGCTTCATGAGTAGCGCCGTCCGGACCCGTCATTAATCCCGCGTGATGACCAGCGATTTTAACGTTGGAATCGTTGTAGCAAATAGTCGTCCTGACCTGCTCCCAGTTCCTGCCCGGAGAAAAAGTGGCGTAAGAAGAAATAAACGCGGTCTTTCCGGAAACACCGAGTCCCGCCGCAACCGCCGCAAGATTCTGCTCGGCAACGCCAATCTGCACAAACCGCTCGGGATATTTTTCCGCGAACTTCTGCGCCCGGGTAGATTCGGTGAGATCAGCGGAAAGGACCACCACATTCGGATCAGCCTCCCCTAAAATCATAAGGCCGTCGCCATAACCGTCGCGGGTAGCTTTCATTTCTACTTCTTTCTCAAAAACTTTTTCGTTTAATTTTGCGTCTTTATTAAGCATTGTTTAATTAATTTTCAATTTTGCAATTTTCAGTTTTCATTTTTGTAAATTGATTCATTTACTGCAAATTAGAAATTGATAATTGGAAATTTTCCGGCTATTCATGCTCGGATTTAATTTGGCCGCCAAGAGTGCGCAACTCCGCGAGCGCCTTTGCCGCCTCTTCTTTATTTGGCGGCTTACCATGCCAGACAAAGTCACCCTCCATAAAGCTCACACCCTTGCCGGGAATGGTGTGCGCGATAATAACCGTGGGCTTCTCATAAATCGCCTTCGCTTCGCTGACAGCATCAACAAACTGCTCAATATTGTGGCCGTCCACTTCCAAAACATGCCAATTAAAAGCCCGGTACTTATCAGCGAACGGCTCCAACGGCATGATGTTCTCGGTAGTGCCGTCAATCTGGATATTATTACGATCCACAATTACCGTCAGATTATTTAACCGATTCTTTCCTGCAAACATGATTGCTTCCCAGATGTTACCGGCGTCATGCTCGCCGTCCGAAACAGCACAGTAGACCCTGTGTTTCTTTTTATCCATACGGGCCGCAAGAGCCATGCCGACGGCCTGAGAAAGACCGGAGCCGAGCGGGCCGGAGGTAGTTTCTACGCCAGGAAGCGCGGTGCGGTGCGGATGTCCCTGAAGACGCGAATTAATCTTACGAAGCGTTTTTAATTCGGCCATCGGGAAATAACCCGCGTGCGCCATTGTTACGTAACGAATCGGGCAGATGTGACCGTTGGAAAGCACTAAACGATCACGATCAGGCCACTCGGGCATTTTCGGATTATGATTCAACACGTGGAAATACAACGCAGTAAAAATATCCGCCATACCAAGCGGGCCGGCGGAGTGTCCGGAGCCGGCCTCCAGAAGCGTCTCAATCAAAGTCTCGCGAATCTGATTCGCCTTCTCTTCTAAAAATTTTAATTTCCTTTCGTGTAAAGGCTCAAGCATTTATTTCATGAATTGCTGCACCAGCAGATAGCCCAAAAAAATTCCGAAGATTCCCATGATTCCGGACAACACCGGCGGGGCGGGAATCGGAAGTTTCAAAAGAGTAAAAACAACCCCTACAATTATTCCCGTGCCGAGCGCTTTGATAATGTCCATCATAGATTTTTTAATTTTTGGAAGGCTTCCTTAGGATTGGCAGAGTTAAAAATATGAGAATCGGAAACCAGTATTTCCGCGCCGGCTTCTTTTGCCAAAACTCCCGTATTCTCATTGACTCCACCGTCTACTTCTATTATAGCATCCGGCATCTTCGCCTTGATAAGACGGATCTTATCCGGAATCTGAGCGTCAAATTTCTGACCGGAAGGACCGGGCTGAACCGCTAATACCTGAAAGTACCGAAAGTCGTCCTTGTGGGCATAAAGGCGCTCGGCATCAGTGCCCGGATTAACGGCCAACATTGCCTCTACTCCGTATTTTTTGCACTTTTCCAGAATGTAAACAGAATCGGTCATCGCTTCAAGATGAACGATGATCCTTTTAACAATTCCGGTCCGCAACCAGGCGTCTATCGCCGCTTCGGGATTCGCCACCATCAGATGGACCTCAAATTTAATGGTGCCGGCGATTTTTTTTAATTCTTCGGGAGATCCCCAGTTGGAGCGCGGAATAAAAACACCGTCTTCTATATCAATATGAAGAAGATCGCAAAACTCCGAAGCTTGCTTAATTTTCTTCTCGGCTTCTTCCGCGGAATGAACATTGATTACCGGCAAAACTTGCATAAGTATAATCTTAACAAAAAAGCCCTCGCATAACTATTTATGCGAGGGCAACTTTATTTATTTAATTAGCTTGAATGTC
>CAYGEK010000013.1:8369-13659 GCA_964348885.1 uncultured Candidatus Saccharibacteria bacterium
CTCCACTGCCTTAATAGCCTTTCTAGGACTAAGGAATCGGGCGCCGAGCGAAAGGACGTTCGCATCATTATGCTCGCGGGAAAGTTTTACTATTTCTTTATCAAACTTGTACAAAACCGTTGCCCGCACATTTTTATAGCGATTCGCCACCATCGCTTCTCCCTGACCGGAACCGCCGAAGATAATCGCTTTATCCCGGGGATCGTTGGAAATTTTACCGGCTACCAATTTTATATAATCCGGATAATCGTCTCCTTCGTCATACTTAAAAGCGCCCAGATCTTCAACCTTCTGACCGCTCTTTGCCAGGAAAATTTTTACTCTTTCTTTCAGCTCAAATCCAGCGTGGTCCGTAGCTAGATAGATTGTCATAAAATAATTCTAACACAGCGCGTCGCCGGGAAATAAAAAACTCCCCCGATATCGGGGGAGTTAAGATTAGAAACGGAAGTTGAATTCCACGAACAGCTTCAGGCCGGAATCGCTTTCCTCTATGAAGTCCGGAACCGCTCCGAACACGTCACGATGGAAAGTATAGCCCTCAGCCCGATAGGCGACGGCGCCTATCGCGAACCAATTCGTGATATTCACTACCGGACCGCCTTCAAGCCAGAACCCGTCCCCTTCCAGATTCCGCAGATACTTAATCTGACCGGAAAGGCGGCCGTGCAACTGTCCCTTCCAGCCAATCCCAATCTCCGCGGAGCTGTCCGAATAGGAACGCTCAAAGTACAGATCAAGATTCTGGCCATCCAACGCGATCCGCTCGCGCGTCTTCAGCGTCGGGCCACGGGTAGTAAGGTAACTGGAGAATTCCGGAGTGTAGATCTCCAGATTGTTCAGCTTCAGCCTGACTGACTGAACCTCCTTATCACCCGTAGACAGGTAATCACCGATTGCGGCTAGAAATGCCAGAGTGCCGCCGGAAAGAAGCTTGGGCCACTGGGAACGACTCCTAACCTCATTCATAGAAGTATTCACGCCCAGCTGATCCAGGTCCTTCACGTAATCGCTGATGTCGCCGTTGGCCACGTCCGCGTAACCATTGGTAGCCTTGATTCCCATGTAATACATCACCAGATCAAGAAGCTGGGCCTGGCCGGACTGAACCCGCTCACCGAGAGCTTCCATTTGAAACTGCTGCTGGTTCAATCCGCCCGCTTCCCACATCGCCGACAACTTCTGCCGATTCGGGAAAGTGCCGCGCTTGGGATCGGCGTTGAACTCGTACCAGTCGCCGGAATCGATTGTCACGCCGTACTGCTCGGACTTCAGGGTCATCTGGCGGAACATCAGTTCGTACGCCGAAAAGGGATTGACCTCATCGGCAACTTCAAGATCTTCCACCACGACGAAATTCGCCCCGGAATCCATGCCTGCCACCTGGTAGCCACGCACGTGAGCGTACTCATGACCGGCGACGGAGATCGGCTCCTGTAGCCACCGCAGGGTCTGGAACGATACAGCCAGCCGCAGCAACCGTTCAAACTTCCCCTGCGTAGCGCCCTTACCTAGCAGAAACTCGTCCGCCAAGAAAGTCAGTGGCGCCGCCGACGACAGCGCCAGGCTGCCGATCTGCTCATGAGAGAGAATGTTCGGATTGGAAACATCCCGCCAGAACTCCAGCTTGCCGCGAAAACGCGTGTCCTGCTGGGCCGTGACCACCACCTCATCCTGAGCCAGCGCCTGAAGAGCCGCGAAAAGAATCGGGAACATACTCGGCCTCCTTGTAAACAACTAATAGCTCATCAACACAAAGTTAATGTTCTAGCTGAAATTATATCATAAAATAAAGCTAAAGTCAACTAAGCCGTGAAGCTAGTTAATTTGCTGAACAGCCTGTCTTGTAAGTTGGTACTGCTTATCCAAACGATCACCAAGCGAAACAAATGAGTACATTAACGTACCCGCAAAAGCTAGTAGGACGAGATAATAAATTACCTCGTGAACTCTCATAAATTAAATCGCTGCCGCTGCTTTCGCGACATGATCCAAAAGGGTCGTAACGTATCCCCACTCATTGTCGTACCAGGAAAGAACTTTCACGAGGTCCCCGTCCACAACCTTCGTATACTGCGAATCAACCATTGCTGCGTACTGCATACCAATAACATCCGAAGAAACTAGCTGATCTTCCGAATAGCCAAGAACTCCGTGCCAACGCTTACTTGCCGCCGCTTCTTTAAGAATCTTATTCACTTCTTCAACGCTCGTCTTCCGCTTCATCAACATCGTGATATCGGAAAGCGATCCGGTAATCGTCGGGATACGTAGAGCGATGCCGTCAAATTTTCCTTTCAAATCCGGAAGTCCCCTAGTCACCGAAACCGCGGCGCCCGTGCTGGAAGGAGTGATATTTTGCGCCGCCGCGCGCCCGCGACGAAAATCTTTTCCTTTGGTCGGAGAGTCGGTCAGACTTTGTGTGGCGGTGTAGGCGTGAGTGGTTGAGAGCATCGCCTTCTGGATTCCCAGAGTTTCGTGCAATACAGCGACTACCGGAGAAGTGGCATTTGTGGTGCACGATCCGTTAGAGGAGACTTTGCAGGTCTTGTACTGATCCTCGTTGATGCCCGATAGAATTGTCTTGCCTCCGGCGGTTCCCTCGTCGTCTTTTGCCGGCGCGGAAATAACCACTTTTTTAGCGCCCGCCGCGGTTACGTGCGGAGCGGCTTTTTCAAAAGATTCAAAGGCGCCAGTGGATTCCACCACCACATCAATTTTCATCGCTCCCCAAGGAAGCTTGGTCATGTCTTTTTCGGAGATAATTTTTATCTTCTTGCCGTCTACAATCAGCGTGCCGCCCATGCCGCTCGAATCTCGCTCCGCTTTCACCTCTTTATCATAGGTCCGATAAACCGAGTCAAATTTTAAAAGATAAGCTAGGTTCTCAATGTCACCCAAATCATTGATTGCCACAATATCAAAACCTTTCTTTCCGAATGCCTGACGGAAAAACAACCTGCCGATTCTCCCGAAGCCGTTAATTGCGATTTTACTCATATATTTATTATTCAATTATTTTAACAGATTGAGTCCCGTATCACTATCATAAACTCTTTCCAGCATTTCCGTCTGCGAAAGTTTCAACTCCAACACACCTGCCACCTTCGCATCCAAAAAGTGCCCGCCAAACACCCGAAAACTCTTGTCGCCCAACGTGGCGTGCATATGAATCACAATGCCATCCTCTCCTTGCGACACGTTGCCAATCAAGCTCAGCACTTCATACTTGCCCGGTAGTTTCTTTTTCAGAAACTTCTTCTTCTCCATATCGTAAAACGCGATTGTCGGTCCGACTACTCCGCCGATGCCGTAGAAAAATCCGCTGTTCACGCGATTTTTTTCCAAATAAGCCGTCAGCTTTTCCAACACGGGCTCTCCTTTACGCAATTTGATAACCATTGGTTCTAGTATAACAATTTAAAAATTTACCAAGTCGCCGATATTAATTCCAAACTCGGAAACCTGCCCCGCATTAATTTCCAACACGACGTCCACTGCTTCGGGCGACGTATACAAACTATAATCATCGTCAGTTTCCGGCAGGGCGTTCTCCGCCCAACCGACCACGCGATTGTTCCTGATCCAAATTATATCAATAGGAAAATTCATCCCCTTCATCCAAAAAGTCTGAACGCTCGCGAAAGGGAAGATAAAGAGTAGTCCTTCTGATTTTGCCAACGAGGGCCGGCCGGAAAGCCCGCGCACCCGCGCCATCGGCGTATCCGCTACCTCGACACGAAAATTAGCCTTACCGACAGTTAATTCTTTAACTGCCGGTTTTTTAGCGATACCGCCCAAAATCCAAGCGGCCAAGGCAATCACCACAAATAATCCGATTAAATAAGTCATTTTCATTGCTAGCGAATAATTCCGAAGGCGACGACGCCGAACGCGACCGAGACATTCAAGGATTCTTTCTTGCCTTTCATGGGTATTTCCAAAATTTTATCACATTTTTTCAGAATCGCCGGAGACAAGCCGCTGACCTCATTGCCAAACACTAGTCCAATTTTCAATTTAGAATTTTTAATTTTCAAACGATAATATGGAATAGATTTTTTACTCTGCTCCACGGCCCAGATTTTAAAACCTTCTTTTTTCAATTGATTTATTAGCGCGCTTACTGACGCGGCCTTCTCCCAGGCCACCGTCTTCTCCGCGCCTAGCGCTACTTTGGCCAATTTCGGCTCCGGGTTGCCGAAACGATCCCTCGGCGTAGGTGTAATACCCGCTAAATAAAGCTTTTGTACTCCCGCCGCATCCGCGGTACGGAAGATAGATCCCACATTATGAAGACTGCGTATATTTGCCAAAATCGCGACCATTCGTTTAGTATATCAGTAGTTTTTTATAAAGGAGATATTCGGTGCGCAGTATTGTTATCGGCCTGGTGGCGCCCAAACGCGCCGGCAAGCAGACCTTCGTAACCCTACTTTTGAGAACGCTGGACCGTAATTTATGGTCGCCAAGCCATAAGCATTTTGAGTTCTCCGCCCCGCTGGGGCTCGGACTGGAACGGCTTGGCCTGCCAAAGACCCGTCAGAATTATCAGAAACTGGCCGTCGTCATCAACGACATCGCCAACGGCTGTTCTCTACCGCTAGGTACGGGCAAGCTGGGAATAGAAGAGAGTCCTGAGAACCTGCAAAACTTGGGCGCCGTCAGCCGGGAGATCTTCGGCGGACAAAAAGTGTTCCATGGCATGGATCTGATGCTGGGACGCGACAACTCCGATTTGAAATTCGCTGACGGTATGCGCTGGCCAGAAGACGAAACGCTGATCCGGTCGCTGCCGTATAGCCTGGTGGTCTACATCAACGCCAGCCCCTCCGTTCGCTATGAGCGCGCGCGGACGGCCGCCAATTCCAAAGTCGGTGAGCAGCAGATGACCTGGGAAGAATTCCTGGAAACCGAGCGGGCGCCTACGGAAGTGAACATCACCGAAATAGGCTCCCGAGCCGATTTCATGATTCTGAATGATAACGGCCTGGATGAATACGGGCGCCAGGTCAAAAATTTCTACGACTCCAAGCTGGTTCCCATGGTTCGGAATCTTCTTCGAAAAGACGAATAAAAAAAATAACCCGCGTCAGATGGCGCGGGTTTTTATGTATTACCGTGAAAACGGAATCGCTCTCCTTGGAAAATTGCTTCCGGCTGGTCAAGCTTCATTTTCCATCGCTCAACGCAATCCTCAACGGTCACGCCACAAATAGCTATCTGCCTAACCCCGTCCACAAAGATGATTTCACCGCGTGCGAAATCGTGTCCGCAGCCGCCGCACGAA
>CAYGEK010000013.1:13759-14846 GCA_964348885.1 uncultured Candidatus Saccharibacteria bacterium
TCGGGAAGCTGCTCGTAATAACTACCCTCTCCGCCTTCGCGACAGATAAATCTTTTCTCTTCCATGCTCTCCTCCCTAGTGCACCGGGGCCAAATCAGGCGGCCAAGTGAAGTACGCCTGGACGTCCACCAGCTTTCTCGCGGTGAAGTTGAAAAAGAATCCCGGGTGCGTCGCGCGCCATCCGTTCATGCAAATCGACTGGTCGGCGGACGAATCACCAAGGCGGCAAAGCAGAATCTCATCGCTGTCTTCTTCCGCGAAAACCGCCTCATCAGTATCCGTGAATTTGTGGCCGCAAAAACTACAGACCCGCCGACGCCCGATGCAATGGCCGATGTACATAGGGCCACCTCCTTCGCCCGCCAAAGCTTTACGCGTAGGCGGGTATTCAAAATACTGAAGATACTCTAGCTCTGAATTGTAACTTTGTTAATAGTCACCGGTTTTATCGGCCGATCACCAGAATCGGTATCCACGCCGCCGATGGCATCCACCACCGATTGGCCGTCAATAACTTTGCCGAAGATAGTATAGTCATGCGGCAACGGGACATCCGCAACCATGATAAAGAACTGGCTGCCGTTGGTATTCGGACCGGCATTGGCCATCGCCATCACTCCTTTTTTGTAGCCTGCCTGGTACGAAGGCGTCGCCGGATTCAGCTCATCCTCAAAGCGATATCCCGGACCGCCGGTGCCGCACCTCCCGCCCGTCTTCACGCATTCTGGGTCGCCACCCTGAATCATAAATTTCTCAATGACCCGGTGAAAGATCAAACCGTCATAATAATTCTTGTTCGCCAGAGAAATGAAATTCTCCACGGTCTTCGGCGCGTCAGCCGCGTAAAACTCAACTTTAAAATTTCCATAATTTGTTTCAAACAACGCGACATTGCCTTTGCCTGTATTGGTATTCATTACATCATCATTACCTACCTCCGCCCCATCCCGCAAGAGATAGTAGCCGCCCATTCCGACAACCGCCAAGACCACCAACATCACAATAGTTTTTTGCATCATGGATAAAATTATAACAAACAATGATAAAATAGGAACATGGCTTTGTTTCGCCTTTTGCTAATGCTCGC
>CAYGEK010000014.1:0-10240 GCA_964348885.1 uncultured Candidatus Saccharibacteria bacterium
AAGCCGCAGTAGTAGCTGAAGTCGCCTTCCTTGGTGAAAGTATGCGTGAAGGACTGGCCCTGGTTAAGAATCGGACTCGCGAAGTCCGGACCGATGACGGAGTGAGGAGCACTGTCAAAATTCTTCCAAACAATCGTGGTTCCAGGAGCGACGCGGACGGTTTTGGATACGAAGGAGAAGCCTTTGATATCAACTTGGACTTTTCCCGTAGACGGAATCTTTTCTCCGGTAGTGGTGATGTTGGTGGTCGGCACAACGCTACCTGTTGGTTTCGGCTTGGTGGTAGTTTGTGTGTTAGTCGGGGCTTCGTTGACCGGCGCATCCGCTCCGCCGTTACCCAAGACAAAGTATCCGCCCACTAACACGACAGCCGCGATGACGATCCAAATGAGTTTATTATTCATAAAATTATTATACCATTTTCACTACAAATTGGCCGCGTTGGCAACCAGGTATGAGGCGATAATAGCCGCAGTTTCCGCCCGGAGTGTAAGACCGCCAAGTCCGACGACCTTCAGGTCATAAGTACGGGCTTCATTAATCTCGGATTCGTCCCAGCCGCCTTCCGGTCCTATAAATAAGCACACCCGCTTCACGCCCGAGTTCTTAAGCCGTTCCTGGCTGACCAGGGGAGCGCCCGGGTTGAAGAACAGTTTGGCCGAATAATCCTTGGTTTGGGTAAGGGCGTCCTCAAAACTTATAATCTCGCCGACCCTTGGGATAACTCCTCGGCCGGACTGCTCGGCGGCTTCTTTCGCGATCTTTTCCAGGCGGTCATTTTTCAGGGAAAGTTTGACCGTGCGTTTGGTGATAATCGGTATAATCTCGGCGACGCCCGCTTCCGTAGCTTTCTGGACGACTAGTTCAAAATTTTCTTTTTTAATGACGGCGCAGTAAAGGGCGACCTCGATGGCGGCTTCTTTCTCATTTTTCATAACCGACTCTATCGCGAATTCAACGGAATCTTTTTTAAAATCCACAATTGTCGCGGTGGCCTCCTGCTGTTTGTTATCCACTAGGATCACCTGGCCGCCCGTTTTTAAACGGAGGACATTTTTCAGCTGACCGACCAGTTCCTTATCGTTGACGATCAGACTTTTTTTACTGAAGTCGTAACTGCCGATGAATCGCTGGTGCTGCATCTTTTATTTGTTCAGCAGCATGCCGCGGAGAGTTTTGCTGCTGTAGTACATGGCGACAAAAAAGTTGATTGCCAACAGCTGATTGATCCAGAACAGCTCCGGAGTGGCCTGCATCAGGCGGATGGAATCTATGGCGTAGTATTCAAAGACTACGAAGGCAATCGCGGCGACTATCGTATTGAGGGCGGTCACCGAAGTTTGCTTGGGATTGGTCAGTCCGGCTATAAAGCCGATAACCAGGATGGCCATTACGGAGACGAAAGCGGGCACGGGCAAAAGGGGATTTAGCGAAGGCAAAGTCAGGAGCATGATAATCGCTCCGGCCAGGAATAATTTTCTGACAAAGGTGCCGTGGTAGCGGCCGCCCTGGTTAAGATCGGTGTTCATATTACTTATAATGATACCGCTTCCAGATATAAGAATAAAGGAATCTCTTTTCTGGCCCGGTCTTCGGCTTCGGCGCGCGGTCCCGCTTCACTTTTCTTATCGGAAATCCATTCTTCAAGATTAGTGACGGCAAAACCGGCGTTTTTTAAAAGTTTGAAATAAAGCTGGAGCGGCCGATGAAAGGAGATGGTGTAGTCGCTCGGCGCGTCGCCCGGGTGCATCTGAATTTTGGCCTTGGATTCGCTTAAATAAGCGTCTACGCGGCGATACTGGGTCTGCGTCGCTTCGTCCCAGCCCCAATCGCTGGCTTTCGGTACGCGGAATGCCGGGTGGTTCATTACTATATATATCCGTCCGCCCGGCTTAATGACGCGGCGGCATTCTTTCGCCACGGTGTGGGCGTTATCCATATTTTGAAAAGCGAGGATGATAGTGATTTTATCCACGGAAGCGTCGTGCACCATTTTCAGCTTATCGGCCGAGCCGACGTAGTACTCCTCGTTGCTGTTTTTGGATTCTTTCGCTTTCTCAATCAGGTCTTTGGAATTATCCACGCCGATTATCCGGGCGCCATCGCGGGCGAATCGCTTGGCAAAATAGCCCTCGCCACAGCCGAGGTCCAGAACGAGTTCTCCTTTTTTAACGGCAACCAGGCGGGTGAGATTTGGCAAAATAACCTTCTGCTGATAATGGCCAACCACCGACTCCGCGCCCCAGGACGTGTCCTTTTTCATATGTTACTGATATTAGCCCGAGCGGGCGTATTCCACAAACTATTTCAAAATATCTTTGAAGGCTTCCCGGGCGGTGGTCTCCTGGCTGACAATACCGCGAAGGGCGGAAAAAATCGGGGCGTCTTCGGCTTTGCCGAGTCTTTTTGCCGTTGCCTCAAGTGAGGCTATGCCTTCGCTCATGCGCTCGGTAGAACCGTACTGGCCTATCTCCATTCCCGCGAGGCGATTATGGGAATATTTGCTGACCGCGGTGACCAAAAAATCTTCCCGTCCGGAAAGGCCTTTCATTGTCTCGGCTTTGGCGCCCAGGCGCACTCCCACGCGTAACATTTCGTCCAAACACATTTCCATCAGTACTCGCAGGCTCCGGTCGGCGAATCCCGCCCCTTCCACGGTGCCGACAGCAAGGGCGTAAATATTTTTTAGCACGCCCGCAACGCAGACTCCGGCAAGATCTTCGGACTGCTCCAGGCGAAGATTAGTTTTCTGAAACAACGGAGCGAGTTTGGCGATGCCGAACTTACTTTCCGAGGCGAGGACGGCGGCGCCCGGCTTTCCCAGGACCAGCTCTTCGGCGATCATCGGGCCGCTTAATACCGCGAAGCCCTGTCCGGAAGGAAGATTGGCTCTGAGAATCTCGGCAATCAGCATCGGCTTCGCGCCCCACGGCACCATTCCTTTCGCGAGTGAGACGACCTGGGTATTTTTCTGGAGAATAGGTTTCAGCTTTTGCAGAACATCAAGATGCGCCCAGGAGGGGACGCAGAGGAATAAAAGATCGGCGCCTGTAATCGCCGCGGATAGTTCCGATTCGCCCCGGATTTTTTTCGGGTCAATATCCCAGATGGAAATTTCTCCGGCGTTCGGTTCAATTATTTTCGCGATCGCGGCGCCAATCTTTCCGCCGCCGATAATGGTGACTTTCATCAGTAGAGTATAACAAAAAATCGCCCCATACGGGGCGATTTTTTATTTACGGTTGATTAGCTTCCAGAGATAGACGATGAGCAACGAGAGCACGCCCCAGACCAGGAGGAGGGTGATGCCGCAGACAAACCAGTTGCCGCTCATAAAACCGTAATCGCCGAACATGTAATTCATCATAAGTTTATTATATCACTTTATGGTAATCGGGGTAATAGCTGTCGGGATGAGCCTTTTTATCAAGGCTTAACCAGACCATCCATTCCGGCTTGAGCTTGAAATAAGATATCCCGGTATGACCAATCCGCAATACCGGCCATTCTTTTGTAGCTTTATCATAGAGCTCTTTACCAACCTTTTCGATGGTGACGAGATCGCTTTCTTTTATCTGCTCAACTGAGCCTCCGCCCTGGACCGTCACTATATCCGGTCCCGTGCCGATCACGAAAGCGATCTTTTTACTGTGCGTGAGATGCTCTACTTTTTTCGTTTCCGAGCCGGTGGCAAAATACAGGTTGAGATGCTCATCAACCAGGAAATAAAGCGTCGCTGCGTGCGGAATCCCGTCCTTTCCGGCGGTCGCGACCACCATTGTTTTTTGGGAAGCGATGAAGGCCAGCGCTCCTTCTTTGATTTCTTCGTCGTTCATAAGTTTATTATATCACGGATAAAATTTTATTAACAAAAACTGCCCCCTCACAGGGCAGTTTTTGATTCTTCGCCGAAGATTATTGCATCATGCCGGTAACCGCCGGAGCTGATTTGCTTCCCTTGGAAGCTATCAAAGCCCAACCGCCAACCGCAAAGTGCAACAACGTGTCCAACGGATTCTGGAGAGTGGAGCCGAAGAAGTTGGTGCTGATGAACAAGCTGTACAGCCCGATCAGGATACCAACCCAGCCCAACAGCTTTACCAGAAGCCTCTGATGATCAGCTCCGAAGACGAAGGAGGCCAAGAGGCCGACTACGCCCAGGACGGTGTGCGCCCAGTTTTCTCCGTTATCAAAGACCCAAGCGCTGCCGAAAATTGACTGTTCGGCGGTCGGACCAATGATGCCAGCGAAACCAAGGATACCCACGAGGACGAGGACCGCCCCGCCAATCTGGAGAAATTGTTTTGGATTCATTTGTAATAAAAAGACCCTTGACGACCTTTCATAAGGCTAAAAGCCTCAAAAAGTTACCGAGATTAATTATACCATTCCATCCTTTTTAAAAGTTGAACTTATACACACGGAAGGCCGTCTCGCCCCGCTTATTCTTGATTAAAATAGGCTCAAAACCCTCCTGAATAAGTGTCTGCTCAAGGCGAAGGCTGTCCGGGTTGGTAATGGCGCCTTTGCGGTGAGGAACCGAGGCATCCGGGATGACGAAATAATAATTATGGATACCGATAGCGGCGAACTCCGCCGGCGTGAACTGACTGGTGGTGATGACTGGCCAACCGTAGTAGATCTGGCGGCGGTCCAACGTCCAGAGTTGGGCGGCGCTGTGGATAGTCGGATCGTAGATAATCATCGCGCCGTATGGCTGGTAGTTTTTTTGGCGTAGCGTGGCGACGCCGGCCTCCTTCAAATTTTTCAGAAATTGATATTTTACGTTAAATGTCAGGAGGGGATACTTGCCGGCCAGCTCTTTGGAAAAATATTCCTCCAGTTCGTTGTGGCCCCAGTTATAGGATTCAAATCTTACAGTTGACCAAGTCCAAAACTCCGGTCCGATCGGATAGTCAAAGATAAGAGAATTTTTCGTGTAGCTTGCTTCCAGGGCGAGAATGATGCCCAGCGCTACGAGCGGCAGTTTTTTGAGAGAGTCGGCGGCCGCGGCAATCTTGATAGCGATAAACGGCGTGAGCAAAGCCAAGAAGCGGAAGGACGGGCCGATAAATAAAATTAGAATCAACAGCCAAAAAATGGCTATATCTAAAAGTATCTTGTCGCGGAAGATTCCGCGGCGGTCTTTCCGTAAAGCTAAAATCGCGAAATAAAATACCGTGGCCGCGGTCAGCGCGAGGAATAACCAGGAGTTTGATTTGGCGAGATTCGGGAGGAAGTTGCGCGCGCGGTCGCCGAGCGAACCGATCTGTTCTTTGCCCGGGGCGGACTGCCAGACTTCCGGATCCTGGCCGAATATATATGAAAGCTGGAAATCAAAATGTCCGAAGGATCGGTAGAGCTGAAGATTATATATGAAGATCGGGCTCGCGATCAGCGCGGCGATGGCGACGCCGATCCAGAATGCGCGTTGATTGAAAGCGTTTCGTTTAAAGATCAGCAGATAGGTCAGGAAGATCGGTAGCGCGATGAAGGTAGTGTACTTGGTTAGAAAAGCGAGGCCGAGCGCGGCGCCGAGCCAGTAAAAGAACTTAGGCTCGTCCAATGCCCGCAAGAATAGATAAAAAGCGAGTAGTAGGAAGAAGATTACGTATGACTCCTGGATGCCGAGGCGGGAAATATAAACATGATTGACGGTTACCGCGGTCAGCGCGGCGGCAATCAGCCCGGCCTTCTCTGAGAACATTTTTTTCGCGATCAGATAGATCAGGTAGACCGAAAGAACGCCGAGGATGGCCGACGGCAGACGGAAACCGAAATTATTTTCGCCGAAGATTCCCATAAAGAAACGCTGGACGACGAAGACCAGCAAGGGATGGTCGTGCATAGAAAGCTTGGTCCAGCCGGGGATGTTTGGGTCGGTCCATTGGAGCGGCGTGGTCTGATCAGGCGCGTTATCAAAATCCAGCGGTCCGATAGCACGGAAGGCGTAAAAGACTTCGTCACTGCCCGTGATGTCGCCCGCGCCGAGATTAAAGATGCGGATGACGGTGGCGGCAATCAGGATTGCCCAGAGAATGCGATTCTTCTTCATAATTCTAGTGTAGAATAAAATAATGTTTATAAGAATGACCGAACGGCGCTGGCTTTGGGTGATGATCGGCGTGTACGCCGCGGTGTTCGGGTTAATGACCGGGCTTCGTCATTACAATTTTGAAACACAAACCTGGGATCTCGCGGCATTCGTCCAATCATTTTGGAACGCGTCCGAGGGTCGGGGATTGGTGAATAATTTGGAGCAGGTCCACAACCACCTCGGCCTCCACTTCAGCCCCGGGCTGTATCTTTTAATGCCGGCGTACGCCGTCTTTCCGAGTCCGTATTTTCTTCTTTTCGCGCAAACTTTAGCGCTCGCCTTGGGCGCCTGGCCGCTCTTTTTACTCGCGAAAAGAATTTGGCCAAAGGGAAGCTGGCCGCTCACTCTGGCGGGACTTTATCTTTTGTATCCCGGCCTGCACTGGTCCAATTTTTATGATTTTCACGAGATCACCCTGTTTGTGCCGCTGATGCTCGCCGCGCTTTATTTTTTGGACATCCGCCGTTGGGGCTGGATGATCTTCTTCCTCATGCTCGCGGCCAGTATGAAAGAGGATGCGATTCTGGCGGTTATGTTTGTCGGTTTGTACCTCATTATTAAAAAGCATTGGAAAATCGGCCTGCCGATTGCGGTTGTTTCTTTAGTTTATTTTTTAATCGCGCTGAAAGTATTCATGCCCGCGTTGGGCGGCGGCGCGTTGCGTTTGGATCGCTATGAGCATCTGGGAGCCACGCCGACAGAGGTCGTGAAGAATATCGCTACGAACCCTCTTTTGCTTGGCCGGACGGTCTTAACCAGTCCGAAAGCGAGTTATCTTTTCTGGACATTTCTTCCGGTAGGTTTTTTACCGCTGGCTTCCTGGCCGACGTTAGCCTTGCTACTCCCGGGTATTCCCGAAAACCTTCTGACCAACTATCATTTCCAGTTCAGCGGTATGTATCACTACGATTCTGTTCTGATCCCGGCGATATTTGTAGGCCTGATCTTCGGATTGAAAAAAGTATTGTCAAAGTGGTCAAATAAAGAAAAAATAATCCGTTGGACGCTGATTTCGCTCGCGCTCGTGAGTTTTCTCGCGCGTTCGCCGCTTGGCCTGACTTCTTTTCCCGCGCATTATTTTTCCGACACACCGCAGAAAGAGGCCTATAGGAATCTGGTGCGCTTAACCCCGCCGGGAGTTTCCGTGGCGGCTAACACTAATCTGGTACCGCATCTTTCCCATCGGGAGAACGTCCACGCTCTCAATAGTGAGCCGGCACCGGCCGATTTCGTGATCATTGATGCTACCGATCCGTTCGGCTTTTCCGACCAGGCGGCCTTTCAGGCTTATGTTGATTCCTATCTTAAAACGGGACGTTACAAGGCGCAGACCTTTGAAGACCGCTATATTTTGATAATGAAGGAGGGGTTGAGTCTAGTTCCGGAAACGCAATAAAATAACTTTCCAAAAGGCTTCCAGCATTATCGCCGGGTTGAATTTGGACTGACCGACGGCGCGTTCGGTAAAAGTGATCGGGATCTCGCGGATGCGGAAATTTTTCCGGTGCGCCCGATAGGTCATCTCAATTTGGAAGTTGTATCCGGCCGAGCTGATGGAGTTGAGGTTGATATTTTCCAGCACGTTCCGGCGGAAGCATTTAAAACCGCCGGTCAGGTCCCGGTAGGGAAGCCAGAGGACGGCGCGGGCGTAAAGGTTGCCGAAACGGCTGACCAGTTTTCTAATCGGATCCCAGTTTTCCGTCGCGCCTCCCGGAATATAACGGGAGCCGAGGACGAGGTCGCAATTTTTGATTTTTTCCAGCATGGCGGGAATCGCGGCCGGATCATGGGAAAGGTCGGCGTCTATCTGAATAATATACTCGGGCCGGTGTTCGCCTTTCAATAATTCTTCAAAAGCCGCGATGTAAGCTTTGCCGAGGCCGGCTTTGCCGGGGCGGTGAATCACTCGGATCGGATATTTTTTCGCCAACTCCTCGGCGATCTTACCCGTGCCGTCGGGAGAGTTGTCGTCTACCACGATGAGCTCCAGATCGGGAAGATTGAGCGCGAAAATCTTTTCCGCGAGCTTCGGGAGATTTTGAGCTTCGTTATAGGTTGGCGTGACGATAGAAATACGCATACGAATAGAGTAGCAGTCTTTGACTTATTGTGAAAATTGTATTATTATTTCAGCGTTAGTTTGTAATTTGAAAATCTTTGATGGAGGTGCCGCTTGGCACGGAAGAAGTCGGATATTGGGAAGCTGGTCAAGCGGTTCACGTTTGATCCGTTGCCCAAGGGATTCGTTCTGGCGAAGCCCGTGAAGCAGGAAGCGTATGATGAAGCCGAGATCTATGAGTTGGAAAAATCCGGCGGACTCATCATCACGCGGAAGCGGAACGGCTGGAAGCTGTTCGCGGTGAAGGACAAGGATCAGTGGAAGTTGTACACCGACGGCCTTCGCGAAGTGACCTTCTTGGATCACATCAAGAAGGAGCTGGATCGGTCGCGCCCCGCTTCCAATGGCACGGTGCTGGTCGGAGAGGCGGTGGTGCCGGATGCCAAAAACGGCGACGCGCTCAATCGTGTGCAGAGCGTGTTCGGTTCCAGTCCCGATCGGGCGCTGGAAAAGCAGAAGGAGTTGGGGCAGGTAAAATATCGTTTGTTTGATATTATGTTCCTGAATAAGGCGCCCGTTTTCAACTGCTACGCTTACAGCTGGCGCTTGATGATGCTGGACAGGATGTTCGGCAGTAATCAGAGCGAGACGGTCGCCGCGGTGGAAAAGCTTAACGTGCGATTCGACGAGGCGAAGGAGCAGGCTACGCGGGAAGGATGGGAAGGGCTCGTTCTTTACGACAAACTGTTCATCTCCTCCTTTCGGCTGGACGGCAAGGATCCTCAGCGCATTCGCGGCTGTTACAAGTGGAAGCCGATCAAGGAGGACGATTTCATCGTCCGCTGGTGGGTCGGCGACGACGACAAGCATCCGCGGTACGTGAAGGAAGTTCTGCTTTCGCAGATTGATCCCGTCACCAAGACGGAGTTTGACTGCGGGAAGTTCGGCCTGTTCACGAAGGAGATGCGCGAGAAGCTGATGGACAGCAAGCTCTATCCGTTCGTGCTGGAACTGCGGTTTGACGAACGGTTTGAGTCGGGGAAGTTGCAGGCGGCGCGGTTCGTTCGGACTCGCGACGACAAAAAGGTGGACGACTGCATTTCTCCCGTGAGCTATCCGAAAGCCACGCCTTTCAATTCCGGTCCGAGAAAGAAAACGAAGAAGTAAGTTTACCCCCGCCACTGATGGCGGGGGTTTTATTTTTCATAATTTATGGCATAATGTTCGCAGTTCATATTATTAGGAGGAAAAATGAGTCAGCCGCAGACTTTGGTGATTGTCCGGCACGGCGAGACCGAATGGAACCGGATCGCGAAAGCGGTCCGCACCGGCCAGATGCCGATGCCGGAAAATATGAAAGGCGTGGCGAATCCCAACACGAAGTTGAGCCAGTTCGGCAAAGAGCAGTCCATCGCCACGGGCAAAAGGCTCGCGAAATTGCACCGCGATATTGAGCGGGTTTATTACAGCCCCTGGGTTAGGGCGACGCAGACGAAGGAGCTGATTCTTCAGCAGTTCCCCGAGCGTCTCCGGAATAATCTGGAGGCCAGCTCTTTGCCGAGCTTGTTTATCCGCGAGCAGGAAGCCGGGGAGTTGGACATGGGTTCGGGCGACCACGAAAAGGCGAACAAGCTTTACCAAGAGTACCGGCTGATGGCTCGTCAGAAAGGTCATTTTTCTCTGACGCACGGCGGCATTGAGTCCTGGGGATCGGTCGGCAACCGCGTGAACCTGTTTGTTCAGCGGCTGAAGCGCAGCTCCCGGTACAACGACCGGAAGCTATTAATCGTGACGCACGGCATCGTGCTCCTGATGTTCCGGTTCGTGCTGGAAAATCTGACCGAGTACGAAGTGGAGCGGATTCACGACGATGATCATCCCAAGAACTGCAGCGTGTATACCTACGAATGGTATCCGACCGGCGATCGGTACGTGCTCATCGGTTGCAACGAAACGTACTACAAAAACGGTTTACGGAAGCTATAAACCAAAACTACCCCTATTCCGTAGATAGGAATAGGGGCACGAGCAATAAGGTCTTCATTTAAACCAAAACCCCGACAAAATGTCGGGGTTTTTAGTTA
>CAYGEK010000014.1:10340-12840 GCA_964348885.1 uncultured Candidatus Saccharibacteria bacterium
CAATAAGGTCTTCATTTAAACCAAAACCCCGACAAAATGTCGGGGTTTTTAGTTAGCGTAAGCAGTTGATTAGAGAACCAACATCGCCTTGCGCTGTTTGCGGTACATCAGACCAGCGGCGGTTCCAAGTCCGAGGACGAGAATCCAGAGGAAGCCAGTGCTGGTGAAAAGAGATCCGAAGATATCAATTAACGAAGCGCCGAACAAATTCTGGATCACACCGTTGCCGAGCTTGATGAAGCCGATCTCCTGCCCGATAGCGGTCTGGAGGCTGGTCTTGGAGACCACGCGCAAATAGTAAACTTTGTTGGTATCAAGCTTACCGATATTCACGCTGTGGGTCGTAACCAACTCGCGGTCATCCACCGTCGCGTTGGCGTAGGTGAAGTCGCGGGTTTTATCAGCCTGAGAGGTCGTATCAAACACGACGCGGGAGCCGGACGGAATGTTGGTCTTCCAGCCGACGACGATCTCGTCGTTCACGTTTTCAATCGTGATGTCGGAGATGACCAAGCGGGCTTCGGTCGGAGCGACCGGAGTTACCGGAGCCGGGAGGGGAGTGCTGGCGCCGAATACCGTGACCGTGAAGTCGGCGGTAGTCTGGTTGCGGCCATCGCTCACCGCGACACGAATCGTGTTCGCGCCGGTAGAAGTCGGAACCCAGGCGAGGAAGCCGGTGCCGGAGTTGATGGACATGCTGGCCGGAGCGGAGATCAAAGAATAGGTCAGCGCGTCGCCATCGGCATCGGAAGCGTTTACATCATAAGTGTAAAGCTGGTTAATCGTGGCGCTGGTCGGCGGATTGAATCCGAAGAACTGCGGAGCGTTGTTGAAGACCGGAGTAACGGTGCCGTTGCCAACCTGAATCCGAACGCCCATATCAGTAGTAGTCTTGCCGTCAGAAGCGCGGAAGCTTACGAAATAAGTTCCGTTCTGATTCTGGTTAGGAACCCAGGAGAAAGTTCCGTTGGAGCTGTTGAAAGAAGCGCCGGACGGAATGTTCAAGACGGAATAGGTTACGAAGTCACCGTCGGCATCGGTAGCGGAAACGGTGAACTGGAGCAACTGGCCGGCGGACACGAACTTGTCGCCGATGCTGTTCCAAACCGGAGCGCGGTTGTTAGCCTGAGAGCTGACGACTACGATGTTCACGGTTTTATAGACAGTGGCATTGAAGTTGTCGGTCACGCTGAACTGGATGGCATAATTGCCAACCTGGTCCTGGCTCGGAGTCCAATACAAAGTGTGCATCGTGCGGTCAAAATAAGCGCCGTTCGGCTCATTCATCGCGTCATAGTAAAGGTAGTCATTATCGGCGTCGGTGGCGTTCACGTACAGAACAAGGTTCTGGCCGGTGAAAGCGGTTCGATCGCTGACGGAGCTCCAAACCGGAGCGCGGTTACCGGAATTATAAGTATAGGTCGGAGTTGTTACCGGATTGCCGTAGGTATAGGTGTAGTTGTAGACCGTGTTGGTCGTAGTGTTGGAGCTGGAAGAACCGCTCTCATCACAGTTCACGCTAAAAACAGCGCACTGGTGCTCTTCATGAAGGTCAGCCAAGTCCTGTAAGAAGTTAGCTTTAGCGACCGGGGCAGCCAAAACAGACGCAAAAATCGCGACCAAAAGACCAAAACTGACAATGGTTACTTTTTTCATAGTAGGAAGAGTATAGCAGAGTATATCAATTTTGTCAATATCCTCAAAATGAGCCTATTTTGACCGCCTTCTATTATAGGATAATATTACCGGTAATGGTCAAAGAAAGAATGCCTTCATCTAGTCGGGAAGGCGAGGATGGATTTGTAAAGAAACTGAAAAAGACGGTAGAGCAGGCGGGCGGCCGTTGGGCGGTGGAGATCCCGACTGTCGTGGCGTTTTATGTGCCTGAAAATGGAGTGGCGGCGGTAGAGGAGGCGCTTGGTGCCGAAGGCTATGAATATGAAGGCGATGAGCAGGGCATGTTCGCTGATGTCGGTAAGTATATGAAGTTTTTGGTGGGCGACACAACCGAACATATGTTCAGGGTCAGCCTTAAAGGGAAATAAAAAAACCGCCTTTAGAGGCGGCGTTCTACATCAAAGATTCCGGCGTGCGCGAGCTGTCGGGCGAGATGGGCCATGTTTTTCTCACCGGAAGCATTTTGATCCCAGACAAAACTCTCATTGAGTCCACAGCGACCGCAGGTAAAATAGCCTGTGTTGCCATCGAAGCCGGCGATGTTCGTGCCGCCGGGGTAGGCTCCGCCCGTCCCAGAACGGCACCGGTGCATAGCCATGATGTTCGCGCCGATGAACTCCACTTCAACCCGACAACCCGAAGGAAATTCAAAACCTGTCGCGGCCATTGCCATCCTCCAATGAAAGAACTGGTCATACTATATCTCGCTTGAATTCATTTATCAATCGTTATATTCTAGCGGTAGATTTCAGAGGAGGAATTGTGGCAAAACGGAAGCGTAAGCCGAAAAAGATCCGGAATACCGGCAAGAGGCAGGAGCGGA
>CAYGEK010000015.1:0-5230 GCA_964348885.1 uncultured Candidatus Saccharibacteria bacterium
CCACCGGTTTATCCGACTCCTCTTCTATAATAGATTCCTGAAAATTAGCGTCGAACGGGCTACCGAGCGCTACAGCTATCTTCTCAACTCCCGAACGCTTAAGCGACTCCTCCAGCTGACTCTTAATCTGATGGATGCCTTTTTCCGACTTGCCCTGACTTTCCATTACCGATAACGCAAGCTCGAAGCTGTCTAAAACGGAGATTAACTCCTTAATCAGTCCGGAGTTCGCGTATTTAATGAGCTCTTCCATTCTACGCGCCTCTTCCTTCTGATAATTAAGCAGATCGGCTTTGGCTCGTTTCCAGCCGTTCAGATACTCATCCCGTTCTTTTTTTAATTGTTCTAAATCCAAAGGAATTTCTTCCGCCATAGGTGAACAGTTTAATCCTCAAATTCTTCGTGGTCAAGACTATATATTACAACGCGGAGCCGGGGTCGGTCGCGTGCAATTATTCGTGACGCCGGTTGACGCAGGATAATAAGACCAGGTGCCGTTAGCGTTGCACTGGAAGAGCCAGGCGGAATCATAGTTAGGACTACCCAAGCAGACACTCCGCACTCCCCCAGCAAAACAAATCGCCCCCGCTGCATGAGTTTTGACTCCCCAGGTGCAAGGAAGTGGCGCCGGCAAAGCTTTGCAAGTCACAGTGCCGTCGGCATTTACTCCGCTAATTGCCCCGCCGGCGCAAGTTCCGCTAACCCTTCTTTGCGAATAATTAGTGTCTGCGGAAATGCTGCCGGTTGTTGTGATGGGCGCCGGCGAAGTGATAATACCGACTCCCGCTGTAATTGACGAAACTCCTCCCGTATTATCAACGCCGTCAGCAAAGCCGGCGGGGATGCTTGTAAGGCCGGTCCAAGCCGCGCTTAAACAGCTCGGGGTATCACCTAACAAAACTACAAAAGTGCCGGCAGGACACGGGGCAGGAAAAGCGGAAAGATTAGACCAACCCACAGAACCACCGGTTAGAGAGCCACTCCATCGCACATTGCCTGCCACATCCAACCTGTGCGCCGGTGACGAAACTCCTATTCCGATATTGCCGAGAGGAGAAGCATAAAGAGAACCGGAAGAACCTACGGGAGGAAGCGCTGGATTAGTCCAAGCTGTAGCCAAGCTCCAAGAAATTAAAAAGATTCC
The DNA here is from genome assembly GCA_964348885.1 of uncultured Candidatus Saccharibacteria bacterium. Taxonomy (GTDB): domain Bacteria; phylum Patescibacteriota; class Minisyncoccia; order UBA6257; family WO2-44-18; genus JAHFLQ01. The sequence continues at coordinate 1,145 of CAYGEK010000015.1, forward strand.
TAAAGAAGCAGTGAGCGTCGTTATAATTATTCTTGGATAAGTTTTTTTCATATTGTTTAGAAAGTTTGGCAGATAACAGTGCCGTCAACGTTAACAACACGAATTGACCCTGTAGAGCCACAGCTACCGGTTATTCTACGCTGTGTGTAATTTGAATCAATCGCAACTGACCCCGCTCCGCTGATAGGATTGGGCGTCAAAGTAATTCCCGCTCCGGCAGAAATTGAGGTAACGCCGGCGCCTGTATTATCAACTCCGTCAGCAAAGCCGGCGGGGATGCTTGTAAGGCCGGTCCAAGAAGGGTTTGCGCAAGTAGGAGTCAGGCCAAGAAAAGTTAGCAAGCGGCCACTTGAACAACCGGCCGGATAAGACTCCAAGCGAAGCCAGGGAGTATCCCCCGCGACCAGACTACCGGACCATTGCACATTCCCGCTAATATCTAAGGCAGAGCTTGGATTCGGAACTCCAATACCGACACCGGAAGTGGTGACACTAATAAGCCCGGAGCCACCAAAAGGGGCAACACTCGGATTAACCCAACCGACCGCCAGACCGACAAAGACCAAGGCGGCTAGGGCGATCATACTTTGTAAAATAGTTTTTAACATAATTAATTAAAACGGACACGCTTCCATACTGGAAGCGGCCATGCATACGGCCGACGCAGTTAGCGACCAAGTAGAAGATACAGTGCAGACATAAAGATTGGAAGAATTAATGGTGACGCCTCCGGCATTACAGGTAGATGAAGTGGCTTTGTAACAAGTACCTCCGGCAGTAACCTTCCTGCCGGCGCCACTAGTAGCGCAAGTAGGAGTGGCTGATGTAGAGCCGCATGTAACCGTCCCGCTAGCCGTGATAGAAGTAATGGCCTGACCGGCTGGGCAAGTTCCAGACACCCTGCGTTGAATGTACGCGGAATCAATCGCAACTGAGCCGGTAGTAGTGATCGGAGAAGGGCTAGTTAAAATTCCTACGCCTGAAGAAATTGACGAAACTCCTCCCGTATTATCAACTCCGTCAGCAAAGCCGGCGGGGATGCCCGATAAGTTAAGCCAGCTAACTGATGCGCACACCGGAAGCTGACCGATTTGTCTGATGAACTGATTTGCTGAACAGCCGATTGGAAAATCAATTAAGCGCGCCCATGGCACTCCTCCAGCAATCAAAGATCCGGACCATCGGACATCACCGGCAATGTCCAGCTTTTGGACCGGAGTGGGGACGCCAAAGCCGACATTCCCGGTAGGTCCTACAAACACGGCGCCGGCGCCGCCAACTGGCGGTAAATCCGGACCAATCCAGCCATAAGAAATGCCGAAAGCTGTAAGGCCGACAACGGCTACAGTTAATATATTCGTCCACAAAAAGCGGTGCCTCATTAAAAATTCGTATTTATATAAATTACCACTCTATTAGCATAAAACCTGGGGCGCCAGCGGCGCCACTTGTGCCAACGTTGTTTATATTCCCGCCTCTCCCACCGCCACCGCCACCACCGTATGGCCCTATTGCGGGATTAGCAGGAGCGCCCGTGGAGCCACCCCCGCCGATGCCGAAGATGTTCATCCCTCCGTTTCCGCCACGGCCACCGGTCCCCGACAATGGGTCACCGCCTCTTTCTCCACTTATTTGCGGTGTGCCCCCCCCGCCACCGCCGTAAGGATACCCTGCTGTGTTACCAGAACCACCGGGACCACCAGTGGACGACAAAATTGTTGTTGCTCCTAAATATAGGATTGCGTTTCCACCGCCAGAGCCAGCGACTCCGTTAGTGCCGACTGCGCCACCAGCAGCCCCACCGGGACCACCGCGACTAACGGTGACAGTGTAAACCGTGCCAGGCGTGACTGTGAGAGGCTTCTTATATGTAAACAGGCCGGCGTGACCGCCACCACTACCTCCTGCTGGAGCAGCAGTAGTGCCAGCAGCACCCCCGCCCCCCCCACCACCCGCTCCGGAACTTGTTACATAAATTGTTGTAACTCCGGCTGGGACTGTAAAGGTGTACGAATGGTACACATTAGTAACTCCCGGGGTATATACCGCGGGCGCCGGTGGTGTAAAAAAAGCAGATCTTTGAGCGCTTGTTTGCACGGTACCGTCGGCAAATCTCAAACCACCACCAGTCAAAAAGCGCAGGTATCCGTTAATCGTTAACTTATCGGTAGTAGGAGTAGTGCCGATACCAATGTTGCCTAATGAATCGGCGCTAATCGCGCCGCTACCGCCTACCGGCGCCGCGGCCGGATTAGTCCAACCGTTAGCTACACTGGCGATAACGAAGCCAGTTACCAAAAAAGCCGCGAGATTTGACCAGAACAAAGGTTTTGCGAATAAAGATTTCATAAGCATTTAGTATAGCAATTTAATAATGAATAATCACCCGACCCTTCGCTCCATGATGACTCGCGCAAGGAGTCCAGCTTCCACCATTGCCGCCGATACGACCGGCTCCACCGCCACCAGGAACTAGAGCTAAGGTATTGCACGGACCTGTCGCTCCGGAGACTACAACACCTCCGGACCCACCATTCGGAGCGGATCCGCCGACACTAAAAACATTCCCAGCATAACCGTTTTGACCTCGGATATTTGTCGTAGCCGAACTCGTACCACCTATATGACCAAATGCGATTGAAGTTGGGCCGTTATTTTGTCCACCACCGTTCGCGACAATCAAATTAGTTGATCCACGGCTTACAGCGCTAGGCTGGCCAAGCAAACCAAGGTCGTACAAAGAACTACCAGCAAACCCGCCATTGCCGACCGTAATGGTTAGTATTTCCCCTGGAGTCACGGTAATAATCTCTTTCCCATATCCTGCGGAACCACCACCAGGCCATACATAGCCACTTGTGCCAAATGGCACGGCCCCATCAGTCACGTACCCTCTGGTGCCGCCCGCTCCTCCTCCCCAAGCTTCCACGATAATCTCTGTGACTCCGGCAGGAACCGTCCAACTGCCGCTGTTGTCAAAAACCTGCATATTTGAAAACGGCCAGCTCCCACGACAGTCCGAGCCGATGCAAATACCGGTAGCGCGAACAGAGCCAAGAACATCTAGCTTTTGCCTCGGAACAGCCGTACCAATACCGATATTCCCAGAGGAGTCTACGGAGATCGCGCCACTGCCTCCGACCGGAGCTAAGGTGGGATTTGTCCAGCCATGCGCGATGCCGAAAGCGACAAATCCAACCACGACCAGCGACGCAACGTTACTCCAAAATAGCGGCTTTCTAAATAAATTCAGCATGTCATAATTATAGTATTACTGCCCCGTCTTACCTAGCCCGATAATTCTTAGACAATGTGGATAACTAAATCACCGAAAATCACCTGGATAGATATTCTGAAACCGACCAAGGCGGATATTGATTTTTTAAAGAAACACCACAAGTTCCATCCGATCATCCTGGATGAGCTCCTTCATCTGTCCAGCCGATCGCGGGTAGAATTTTACCCGAGCTATCTTTTCCTTACCTACCACCTTCCTATATATGATAAATCTCTGAGAACTTCTCGGAGGGCAGAAATTGATTTTTTAATTACCAAGAACAGCGTGATTACCGTGCACTACGAAGATCTGGAGCCGCTGGATTCTTTTATGCGCTCGCTGAACAATAATCAGCACTTCAAGCAAAAAGTAATGGCGGACAGCGCCCAGTGCACCTATTTTCTGATCCAAGAGGTCATCCAATTTTCTCTTCGCCAGCTACGCCACGTGGAAGACAACATCCGCTCCATCTCCGAAGAAATATTTAAAGATAAAGAGGACGAGATGCTGGAGAAGATCTCTTACGCAAAACGCGACATTCTTGATTTCAGCGTCATCAGCGCGCCGCAGGAGATTCTTCTGGGATCTCTGATTTCCACCGGCAAAAAATTCTGGGGTGAAGAAAGCGGTATTTATCTATCCGACCTGGCCGGAGATTATTCCAAGGTAACTCAGCATGTGGACAGCTATCGGGCGACGATTGAAGCGTTGGAGCAGACTAACGGCCAGCTTTTGAGCGCCAAGACCAATAAAGTTATGCAACGGTTCACCATTCTCGCCTTCCTCGCCATCCCTCTCGGTATTTTCGC
>CAYGEK010000015.1:5330-6726 GCA_964348885.1 uncultured Candidatus Saccharibacteria bacterium
ACCGCCCCAGCCAAGGGGCCTTTAAAATTATTCGTCTGCGGTCCGACCGTTTATGACCTTCCCCACTTAGGGCATGCGCGAGTCGCCATCGTTTTTGATTTTGTTAAAAAATACCTGAAGTCGCGAGGCTTGCGAGTGAACTATCTGCAAAATATCACCGATGTGGACGACAAGATTATCGCGAGAGCGCAAGAAGAACGCTCCACTGTTAAGGAAGTGTCGCGACGCAACGAAAAGATCTACCTCGCCACGATGAAAAAGCTGGGCGTGACCGGAGTGGATACCTACGCCCGCGCCAGCGGTCACATCAAGGAAATTATCCAGCAAATCCAGCGCCTGACGGATAAAGGCTTCGCCTACAAAACCCCGCACGGTGTTTATTTTGAAGTAAAAAAATTTCCCGGCTATGGTAAATTATCCAAACAAAATCTGGATGAGTTGCGACCGGGCTGGCGCATTGAGCCGGACGCAGAGAAGAAGGATCCGCTGGATTTCGCGCTTTGGAAATTAAAAAAGCACGACTATGAACCGAGCTGGAAGTCTCCCTGGGGAGAAGGCCGGCCGGGTTGGCATATTGAAGACACCGCGATTACCGAAAATTATTTCGGACCCCAATATGATCTCCACGGCGGCGGAATGGATCTTAAATTCCCGCACCACGAATCGGAGATTGCTCAACAGGAAGCGGCCTCCGGACTATCCCCTTTCGTAAAGACCTGGATGCACGTCGGTTTTGTGATGGTCAACGGAGAAAAAATGTCCAAGAGCTTAAAAAATTTCGTCACGGTAGATGATTTTCTAAAATCTCGATCCGCGAATACTTTGCGCTTCCTCACTTTCCAGCATCACTACCGGTCGCCGATAGATTACAGTGACGAGATTGCCCGTCAGGCCGAATCCGCGCTGGACGGCATTGAGCAGTTTGTCGCCCGGTTACCGATGGCGCACGGCGACAGCTCCGCTCCCAAGCTGGACCTGACCAACTACGATCAGATGTTTAATGCCGCGCTGGATGACGATTTCAACACGCCCGTCGCGATTGCCGTTTTGTTCACCTTCATCAACGCGACCAACAAAAACATGTGGCGCTTAAGCCCTAAAAACGCCGCGGTAATCAAAAAATGGCTACTCGGTAAGCTGGATGTGCTCGGCATCAAGTCCGAAGCTCCCTTTATTCCTTCAAAAATTCGCTCCTTAGCTAAAAATCGGGATAGCTTTAGAAATACCAAGCAATTTCACGAGTCCGACGCTGTACGTAAGGAGATTGAGGCGTTCGGATATAGCATTGAAGACACGCCCGCCGGCCCGTTTCTATGGCCGAAAAAATCTTAGTCACAGCTTATCCCCCGTCGCTATTGTTTAACTCCTTCCGGTGCGAGTACTATGAAGGAGTAAC
>CAYGEK010000015.1:6826-9197 GCA_964348885.1 uncultured Candidatus Saccharibacteria bacterium
ATCCCCCGTCGCTATTGTTTAACTCCTTCCGGTGCGAGTACTATGAAGGAGTAACGACAATCAGCGATGGCGACACAGAAAAATAATCTCAAACTTCCTCCGCAAAATATCGAAGCCGAAAATTCGGTGCTCGGCGCTTTGTTAATAGATAAAAACGCGATCATTCAGGTCGCCGACATTCTTCAGCCGCACGATTTTTATCACCCGCAGAACGGCGAGATCTATGGAGCCATTCTACAGACTTACGAAAAGCATCAGCCGATTGATATCCTGACGGTTTCCAACGCTTTGAAGGAACGCGGAATTTTAAAGGACATCGGCGGCTCAACTTATCTGAGTAAACTGATGGATTCGGTGCCGACCGCGTCGCACGTGACCAACTACGCGAAGATAGTAAAAGAGAAAAAAGTGCTCCGCGACCTGATTACCGCTTCGGCGGATATTACCGAGAAAGCTTTTAATATCGGCGATGACTTGGAAGGGGCGCTGGATGATATCGAGCAGAGAATTTTTTCAATTTCCCAGCGTTCCGTTTCTCAAAAATTCACCCACGTCCGCGACGAACTGCCGCGAACGATAGAACGCATCGACAAGCTGCAGCGCGGCGAGCTCGGACCGGGCGGTCTGCCGACCGGATTTCAAAAACTGGACAATATTCTTTCCGGACTGCGTCCGTCCGATTTCATCGTCATCGGCGCCCGTCCCTCCATCGGTAAAACATCCTTCGCGTTGGATGTCGCTCGCCATATCGGCGTCAGGGAAAAACAGCCGGTCGGCGTCTTCTCGCTGGAAATGAGCAAGGATCAGATTCTGGACCGCTTGGTATCGGCGGAGGCCGGCGTACCGCTCTGGCAACTCCGTAGCGGTCGCCTCAACGAAGAAGAGCATATGCCGCTTCTTCAGATGGCTTACGACCGCCTTTCCAGCGCCCCTATTTTCGTTGATGACACACCTTCCCCGAACATTCTTCAGATGCGTTCGATGGCGCGCCGTTTACAGGCCGAGCACGGCTTAAGCGCGATTGTCGTGGACTATTTGCAGCTGATTCAACCGCGGCTTAATAACGACAACGTCGTCCAGCAGATTACCGAGATTTCCCGCAACCTGAAGGCGCTCGGCCGCGAGCTGAACGTACCGGTCATCGCCCTGTCACAGCTCTCCCGCGCCGTAGAACAGCGCGACAGCCGCGCCCCTCGTCTATCCGACCTGCGCGAATCCGGATCTATCGAGCAGGACGCCGACGTGGTGATTCTTATGTCCAGAAAAGGAACGGCTAATCCCGATGACCCCAACAGGAATATCGCTATGATTAACGTCGCCAAGCACCGTAACGGCCCGCTCGGAGAGTTCGAGCTGTTCTTTGACGCGGAAAAGGCCAGCTTCAAAGACCTGGATACCGCTCACGCGTAACTTCCAACTTACAACTAATAACTTTTAACCAACAAATGCTGCCGGAGCCGATAAAAAAATTCGTAGATTCATTCGCCAAATTGCCGGGCATCGGTCCACGGCAGGCCACGCGACTCGCCTACCACATCGCCAATCTCGGCAAAGGAGAAGTTTTTGAAATTGCCCGCTCGGTAAACGGACTCGGGGAATTAAGCGGCTGCAGTCTGTGCTTTCTGACTACGCCCAACAAAGAACTTTGCGGTATCTGCTCCGATCCCAGCCGAAATCCGAAACTGATTGCAATCGTGGAGAAAGAAACCGACCTAATCTCGCTGGAAAAAACAAAGCGATTCAACGGCCGGTATCTCGTGCTCGGAGATTTAAAAAAAGACGGCGTTTTAAACGCGCTTCAGAAAATTCGTCTAAGAACCGTCAGTGATGCCGACGAAGTTATTCTCGCCATAAGCCCGACAACATACGGCGACCTCAATTCAACAATTATCGCGCAGGAATTAAAAGATTCGGCCAAAAAAATTACCCGTCTCGGCCGGGGCATTCCTACCGGAGGCGAGATTGAATTCGCCGACGAAGAAACGCTGACCGGCGCATTGGACAACCGTAGTTAAAACGCTTACAGTGTAGCGGTACTTTTTATAGGAGTTGCCTCCTATATTCACACAAGTTCTTAGCGCGATGCAGGCTATTTTCAGAAGGCACCAGGCGCGACGACGAAGGAATATATCATATTCCGAGGAGGAGCAACGCAGTGACGGGTGAAAATAGACGCATCCCTTCGGGTTGTTGCTAAAATCACCTATCGCTTCGTCACTCTTCCTTGGAGTACGTTGTACGCCTGTGTCATCGCTCCTGGCGCTAGCTGATTTTAGCTAACAACGCGCAGGAGATTTGTGTGAAAATAGGAGGCTGTATGAAGCGTTTCTTCGCGAGCGCGATTGGATTTGCGGGACTCTGCGTCGTCGTC
>CAYGEK010000015.1:9297-12717 GCA_964348885.1 uncultured Candidatus Saccharibacteria bacterium
TATGAAGCGTTTCTTCGCGAGCGCGATTGGATTTGCGGGACTCTGCGTCGTCGTCATCGCGCTTTGGACCTTGTTCCGAACAGGATGCCAAAGTGGAATCTTTGAGCTTGCAGTTGGGCTGATAATTATCACGCTAACAATCAATTTTTTTCCCGATAAGGACTAAAAATCAAAAGAGGCTCACTTGAGCCTCTTTTTTATTTTACTCCGGTAATTTCTACCTCGGTGAAAAGCTGACGATGTCCTTTCTTCTTCCTATAACGGGTCTTGGAGTGATATTTGAAGACGATGACGGTGCGGGCGTGCCCCTGTTTGATGACCTTCCCTTCAACTTTGGCTCCGGAAACGACCGGAGTGCCTACTTTCACATTTTCACCGTCGGCAACCAAAAGAACCTGGTCAAAGGAAACCGCGTCGCCCACCTTTAAAATCTCACCTTCTTTATCGGAGAGTTTTTCAATTTTAAGTTTTTGTCCCGGAGCGACTTTGTACTGCTTGCCGCCGGTCTCAATGATTGCAAAAACCATAACTTTAATTAACTGCAATTATAGCACCGACCGATATTAAAATCAATATCGACACGGCCAGCGACACGAAGGCGACAATTCCGGCCAGTAAACGCACCCTGATCGCCAAGGTAGCGGCCAAAACGGCGTTCAGGACCACCAGAACGGCGCCGGAGGTCAGAATCTTTAAAATGTCGTTGGCGCTACCCAACAGATTAAGGCCGCGGAAACCGTCAAAGCCGACCACGATCACATTGCTAATCGGCGCGAGGTGAATGTAAAATAAGATGTAGGCAACCGCGAGCAAGGCCGCGGAAACAGCGAAGATTAATTTTATGAGCATTTCATTTATCATACCCGCCCGCAATGAGGAAGAAGGCATCGGACGGACAATTGAATATATTTTAAAACAACCGGAGCATCTGGTCAAAGAGATCATCGTCGCCGACAACGGCAGTAGCGACCGCACCCGCGAAATCGCCCTAACCTATCCCAAGACCAAGGTAGTTGTGGAAAAAGAGCCCGGCACTAACATCGCCCGCGAAGCCGGACGGAAAATCGCGACCGGCGACATCATCGCTTTTGTAGACGCCGACAACTGGCTCGCGCCCAACTGGAGTGAAACGGCAATCGCCTATCTGTCCAAGCCCGGTGTCGCAGGAGTCAGTGGCCCATACGCCTATCGTGATCAGGGACGCCTCGGAAGGCTGGTTACTTTTTACGGATTTTTATTATATGCCTACCCTGGTTACTTCCTGGTTCATTATTTATTAGGCCTGGGCAGTGTGGTGCTGGGCGGTAATGTCGCAGCAAAAAGAGAATCGCTGCAGAGAATCGGCGGATTGGACACGAGTTACAAATTTTTCGGCGACGACGTGAAACTGGGAAAGCAGCTACGGATGATCGGCAAAGTAATCTTCACTCCGAAGCTGATCGTCTACTCCACCTCCCGCCGATTCCGAAAACGAGGCTACTTCCTGACCACCTTCCGCTATTTTATCAATTACGTCTGGGTGATTCTTTTCGACCGCCCGTTCACCAAGTAAATTTAAACTTCCAAAAATCGCAACTTGCCACGCACTAGGTCCGGCGCCTGACCTAAAGCTGACAATAAAGTATTCAGGCCCGTGCCATGTCCGATCGCCAAGACAACTTCATTGGCATGCCGCTTTTTCAGATCGGCGATAAATTCCAGATGCCTAGCGACGACCGCCTGACGGCTCTCGCCGCCATAACCGGTAAAATCATAAGGCTCCTCTTCGCTCGTATAGAAACGGGCGCTGAATGGATAAAGATAAGGATTCGGATAAGTCTGTACCGCTTCGGCAAACGTTTTGCCCTCCAAGCTGCCGAAACGGCATTCGCGAATGCGCTGATCAATTTCCATGGGAACTCCGGTGCTCATAGAAATTATCTGGCCGGTCTGGACGGCGCGCTGTAAATCGGAGCTGTAGATTCTGACGATTCCGAGGGAATCCAACTGACCGGCAAGGTCTAGCGCCTGCTGTCGGCCGTTTTCGTTAAGCAAAGTATTGGTATGACCCTGCATACGGCCGGCCACGTTCCAATCGGTCTCGCAGTGCCTGATTAAAACAAGCTTCATATGGCAGTATTATACTATATATCTGCTATCTTGACAAGTACCCAAATCTTTGCTATGCTTGTCTTAACAACGTACGAGGACCTGTAGCTCAATGGTGAGAGCAGCGGACTCATAATCCGTTGGTTGGGGGTTCGACTCCCTCCAGGTCCACCATCCCCACCCAGCGTGGGGATTTTGTTATAATGAACAGGTAAGCTGCAAGGTCGAATATTTATATTTTCAAAATTAAACTAATGGAAGGTGAAACAAAAGAAATGGGTACCGGTCTTTGCCGCTGCCCCCATCACAAGGCCACAGCCACTTCCCTCTTTCTAATCGCGCTGGTCTTCCTTTTGAAGGCTCTGGGCTTCGTCAGCGGGGAGTTCGCGGATCTCGCTTGGCCAATCCTGCTCGGCATCATCGCTCTCAAAAAGATGTCCAGAGGAATGTGCAAGTGCTGCAATGACGGCAATATGTGCAACCGCGACTGCTGCAAGTAAGATAATTCAAAAACCGCCCAAAAGGCGGTTTTTGAATTAATCGTCAGAGTCTTTATCGAGCTCTCGCTCCAAAACGCGGGCTTCATTTTTCTTCTTAGTCAGTTCCTTTAATTCGGAAATAGCCTTCCGAGTCCTGGCAATTTTCTCCCTAACCAGCTCTCTCTTTTCACGGGCACCATCTTTTTCATTCTCACGTGAATTTTTTAAAATTGGAGCGACGCTCTTCATTTCAAACATCCGCTGAAAGCCGGCGTCTTTTTCCACGTTATCGGCGGCACCGGCTTCAGGAGACATTACCGATTGGTAAGTAAAATCAACATCCGCATCATATTCCGATTCATTTCCGGCTTCGGCCTTAGCCATCCGCTCCTCGGCCTTCTTAGCATGCCTCTCTATGGCCTCCTCAACAGAAGCCTCCAACTTGTCATCAAGCCGCTCCTCGGCCGCCAGCCTGACCGCTTCCTCAAAGCGCCGCTCCGCGCGACGAGCTTCCCAATCCGCCTTACTTTCATCATTAACGGCCAACGCGGCCCGAACCTCTTCATTAACACTCACTTTAATCGGATAGAGCAGATCGCCAGGTAAGGAATTCTCGGAAGCAAAGGACACGCCACCGCCAAGTATAGCAGTAATCAAAAATCCGGCCATTATCGGACGCGCCAACCGGAAGGTCCAGCTGTGCCGGACCGCGGGCAGAGCAACCGCCTCAACGCCGCGAATCATAGCCAAAAGACGCGCCCGACCGTGGATTTTTTCCGTCTTGGTCAGAGTGACGCCTTTCGCTTTTTTAATTATTTCTTTAAATCTTTTATCCATTGTTTTCTGAATATTC
>CAYGEK010000016.1:0-12129 GCA_964348885.1 uncultured Candidatus Saccharibacteria bacterium
GTGGAAGGAATCGGACCTTCGACCTCTGTCTTATCAGGACAGCGTTCTACCACTGAACTACACACGCGAATAACCCGACCAATATAAGCTAGTATACGGATTTTACCTTTTCTAGCAATACTATTGAGCTCCTTTAATCTGCTTAAATTTCTCAAAATTATACGTGGCGATCTCCGGTGGATTTAAGAGGCCCGAGTCGGAAACTACCGAGATATTCCGGACGGCCAGATTAGCCAGATAAATAACATAACTTAAAAGCACGACCGCCATCACACCTCCCGAAATATAGAATAATAAAGATTTTTTCATTAGTATTTTGCTCGTTGTTATTGATAAAATACCTGCCCGTCGGCGGTCAGGCTGTAGGAATTGGTCGTTCCCTGCCTAATAATATCCAAAGAATTGAACTTAACAAAATAACGGCTACGCTCAATATCTTTCAAGAAATTTTGAATATTCTCATAACTGCCCGTTCCGGAGGTTGAGAAAGAAATGAAGCCCGGTAATTCTCCTTTCGGCACGGTTTCGCCACCAAAAGTAAACCCGAGAACCATATTGTTATTCTTGCCGGCCTGAATAAGGGACTGACCAAAATTAATTAGATCATCTTTAAGCGGAAGGACCGCGTTCAAAGCCCGAAAAAGCGGCTTGGCCTTATCGGAGTCCGCCCTCAAAGAAGCCAGCTGACCGGTCGCGCTAATGCGAAAGGCCAAGTCGGTTTTTTGCTGCTTAATCTTCAGAGCGCTCCCCTCCACGTGCCCGGCGACCAGCTGGGTCAATAAAACCAACGCTCCCACGGCGCCGAAAGCGATCAACAACTCCTTACCAAGTTGCTTTTGAAACGCATTCATTATTACTATTACTATACCACAATGCGGGAACTCAAAATTATCCGGTCAGCTGACCCGAACTACCCTGCCAGCCTTAAAGAGATCCCGAAGGCGCCGCCATCTATTTATTGTCGTGGCGCCCTTCCGAACGACAGCCTTCCGCGCATTGCCATCGTCGGCACCAGGCGCGCCACTCCGAACGGTCTGGCGCTCGCCAAAAAACTAGCCCGCGACCTAGCTGAAGCGGGCGCGGTCATCGTCAGTGGCCTTGCCTTGGGCGTTGATGCCGCGGCTCATGAAGGAGCGCTGGAAGCCGGCGGCGCTACAGTCGCCGTTCTACCGACCGGCCTGGATCGTATTTATCCCGACCAGAATTCAGACCTGGCCGAACGCATCATTGCCAGCGGCGGCGCTCTAATCAGCGAATACGCCCCTGGAAGTCCGAGCTATAAGACCAACTTTCTGGAGCGAAACCGAATCGTCAGCGGTCTTTCGCTGGGCATCGTCGTGGTGGAATCTCCGGAAAAATCCGGAGCGCTTTCCACGGCTAGCCACGCGCTTGATCAGAACCGGGATATTTTTGTCGTACCCGGTCCGATCCATCATGATAACTACAAAGGCTCGCACTCGCTGATCCGAGCGGGCGCCAGACTGGTGACTTCCGCCGCGGAGATTCTGGACGACTTGAACCTGGAGCCGGTTGAGCCGAATCTGTTTCCGGAGACAAGCCTGCCGGATGATCAACTCGCGATTGTGCGGGCGATTCGAGCCTCGGCGGAATCGTTGAGCGTTGACAAAATAATGGATTTGACGAGAATGGATATTTCCGCGCTGAACCGAAACCTGACATTGTTGATGTTGCGGGGATTGATAAAAGAGAGCGCCGGACGATATTTCGTGTAGAATGCGTGCCTATGAATACAATATCTTCTCAAATTGATAATAGAAATTTTGCTTTAATGCCGAGGCGCGAATCCGCAGGTGTAGACTCTACTCCCAGGATGAGCAACGAAGGCAGTAAGCAAAATTTCATTACCGAAGGAGCCGCGACCTTGGCTGATTTCGTCGTTTCGCTCGCTCGGAATATGATATATTCCTTCGCTCACAAGCCTATAAATCAGACACAAGGTCGCAGGCTTCAATTGATTAAGATATAGTATCCATAGGCACCCACATGAAGTTAGTAATAGTAGAAAGCCCCACAAAGGCCAAAACAATTTCAAAGTTTCTCGGCAAGGACTACATGGTGGAGTCCTCATACGGTCATATCCGCGACCTTCCTAAAAGCACGCTCGGAATTGATTTGGAAAACAACTACGAGCCGAAGTATCTGATTCCCGTAAAGGCGAAGAAGGTTGTTAAACAATTAAAGGCGGACGCGAAGAAATGCGATGAGGTTATCCTCGCGACTGACGAAGACCGCGAAGGAGAGGCAATCGCCTGGCATCTGGCGGAAACGCTCGGCCTGGAGAAGCCGGGCCGCATTGTCTTTCATGAAATCACTAAAACCGCGATTGAGAACGCGCTCAAAAATCCACGGGCCTTGGATACGAACCTGATAAACGCCCAGCAGGCGCGCCGCATCCTGGATCGCCTAGTCGGCTACAAACTCTCCCCATTTCTCTGGAAAAAAGTGGTCCGCGGTCTGTCCGCCGGGCGCGTCCAATCCATAGCCGTCCGCCTTATCGTTGAACGAGAGAACGAAATCCGCGCCTTCAAACCCGAAGAGTACTGGACGATTGTCGCCGAACTTCTCAAGGGTGACAACGCGATAGAATTCAATCTAACCAAAATTGACGACAAAACTTTGGATAAATTTGAAATCCGGACCAAAGAAGCCGCGGACAAGGTGGTCGCCGAGCTGCAAAATTCCGAATTCACGATTACCGACATCCACCGGAAAGAAGCGACCAAGAATCCGCCTTCGCCTTTCACGACCAGCACTATGCAACAGGAGGCTGCCCGCCGCCTCGGCTTCTCCGCGAAAAAAACTATGGTAATCGCCCAACATCTTTATGAGAACGGCCATATCACATACATGCGCACCGATTCGGTAAATCTTTCAAAAGAATTCATCGGCGCTGCAAAGAACTGGCTGGAAGAGAAGCTCGGTAAAGAATATGCCCTGGCGACACCGCGTCTCTTCAAGTCAAAATCCAAACTGGTCCAAGAAGCGCACGAGGCCATCCGCCCGACACACGTGGATCATGACCCCGATTCAATTGAATTGTCCGACCCCGGCGAAAAGAAGTTGTATCGCTTGATCTGGCAACGCTCCGTCGGCTCACAAATGCCAGCCGCTAAAGTCGCCCTGACCGCCGCCGACGCTTCGGCCGGGAAGTACACTCTGCGCGCCAACGGCCAGCAAATTATTTTTGACGGCTATCTCAAAGTTTGGCCGCAAAAATTCTCCGAGAAGAATCTTCCCGGCCTCTCCAAGAGCGACCGGCTAAAACAAAAAGCGATAACGCCCACCCAGCACTTTACCGAACCCGCTCCCCGCTTCTCGGAAGCGACGCTGATTAAAGCATTGGAAGAGCATGGCATCGGTCGCCCTTCCACCTACGCGCCGACGCTCTCGGTCATTCAAACCCGCAATTACGCCCAGAAAGAGCAGGGTAAGTTCCGCCCGACCGAAATGGGCGAGTTGGTAAATAAAGTTCTGACCGAACATTTCCCTCAAATTGTGGATATAGATTTCACAGCCAAGATGGAAGAGCAGTTGGATAACGTCGCGCACGGAAAAGAAAAGTGGCAGCAGGTCATCGGCGATTTTTATATCCCGTTCGCCAAGAATCTGGAGGAGAAATATCTGGAAGTGAAGAAAGAGACGAAGGATGAAATTACCGATCAGAAATGCGAGAAATGCGGTAAGTTTATGATGATTAAATATGGCCGGTTCGGAAAATTCCTCGCCTGCTCCGGTTTCCCGGATTGCAAGAACACCAAAGCCCTTCCGAAAGAACCGCCGAAAAGCATTGGTATGAAGTGCCCGAAATGCATTGAGGGCGATGTGATTGAGCGAAAGGTAACCAGAGGAAGGGCTCGAGGAAAAATCTTTTGGGGTTGCAGCCGCTATCCGAAATGCGACTACGCTTCCTGGACAAATCCGCTGAATCCTCCGAAAGAAGGAGACGCGGCGGTAACCGATCCGACGAAACCTATCCCTACCGAGGCCAAGGAATCAGAAGAGGATGACGCGCCGGAAGAAGAGGAGGTGAATCTCCACGACTCTTCCGAAGAAGAAAAAACCACCGAGTAATCGGTGGTTTTGGTTTTAGTAATCCATCGTCAGGCAGAGGTGATAGGGATGACGCTTGGCCGCTTCGCGACCGAAGAGCCACAACGCCGCGTCTATCTCCACGCCCGTGTATACTTTGGATCCGGTCGGACGCAAAGCGTTGATGATTTCTACCAGCTTCACAACAACTGCCGCCGCCTTAGCGCGCATCTCTATCTCTTCAGGGCTGTGCCTCTCAATCGGTCGCTTGGAATCAACATGATTAGCCAGCCGCTCGGAATAACGGAGACAGCCGTGGTAGCGAAGGACGTTAATCACGTGATAGTCCAGAATCGGTCCGATATGCTCCGGATCTACAAGGGGCGTCAGAGCGCTCCCCCGCTCCAGCGCCCGACCTTGATAGAGGCATGGCCAGAGCTGAGCGCGTTTCGCAAAGATCAGGTCAGCATTCAGGCAAAGAACCCTATCTCGACCAAACGTAATCGGAAAACAATCAAAGAGCAGCTCCAGAATGCCGTCGCTGACACCGTCGCTTTTCGGAACAACTCGGTAACCGGCCTCGGCCATGATATTCAGCGGGTCGCCGTCGAAGCGATCACGAATCACGCGTGCAGCTTCCCGAAGATGCACGCGGCGCTCCTCAAGAAGCGGAATCGGATCGCCGTCGCCGGCGAAAAACTTTTCCAACTCGCCAGGCACGTCAGTCAGACGAAGAATATCTTCAGGCTCAATCTGACTTTCGCCGAACCGCCGATAGAAGCAGCGTCCCAGCGCCATGGAGCCGGAAAATTTACCCGACTCCACGCTGAATTTTTTATTCGGAGTGACCGGATCGGCGTAGCAGGCGTTGACCGCGCTGCGATAAAATTCGTGGCAAACGAAGGCAAGATCGTCCACCGGAAAGATTCCTTCCGGATCGTGCCAGGTAGGCGCGACCGGATCCTTGCCGGCAAATTCGTGAGCGAGACGCAAAATTGAATTATGGTCTATTTCCACATCATTCAAACCGGTCTTTCGGTCATGCGCGAAAGCACGCACCTTGTTCACGCAATCATTCATCGCCGTCCCCTTTCGTGGAGCGGGTTACTCCTTTGTCAAAAACCTGGTTGTAAGATAGCGTAAGGGTAAAGGAATGTCCATATGGCAACATTAAGCGCGGCAATACGAAAAAATGGGCTGATTAAACGAGCTTACGAGTTCGCAAGAAAAGCTCATGCCGGACAAAAAAGAAAGAACAGCGAGCCTTATATAAACCACCCAATGGCGGCCGCTGAAGCAATCATGGAGTGGGGCTTGGACGACGCGACCGTAGCCGCCGCCCTCCTACACGACACTGTAGAAGACACCAAATACACCCTTGAAGACGTCCGGGAGTCATTCGGCGATGAAGTGGCGTTTTTAGTGGACGGTGTTACCAAAATTGGCAAGGTGCGCTATCGGGGAGTGGAGGCGAAAGTAGAAAATCTTAGAAAATTTATTCTGTACTTAAGCCAGGACATTCGGGTGATTTTGGTTAAGCTGGCTGACCGCCTGAATAATATGAAAACCTTGTACGCTCTGCCGCCTTCAAAGCAGAAAAGAATCGCGCTGGAAACAATGGAAATCTATGCGCCACTCGCCTACCGACTCGGCATGCAAAAACTTAGCGGCGAATTGGAAGATCTGGCCTTTCCATATTTATATCCACAGGAGCATAAATGGATGATCGCCAATATCAAGGAGCGATTTGAAGAGCGCGAGCGTTATTCAAAAAGAATCCAACCAATCCTGGAAAAGGAAATGCTCAGCGATGGGGTGGGCGTCATACGCCTGGATTCCCGGGCCAAACGATATACCAGTTTGTATAAAAAACTTCTTCGCTACGATATGAACGTGGACAGCATTTACGACCTGGTGGCGATGCGCGTTATCGTTAATTCGCTGGAAGACTGCTACTCCGCTCTGGGCACGATACACAAAATCTGGCCACCGGTGCCTCACCGTTTCAAAGATTATATCGCTCTGCCAAAATCGAATGGTTATCGTAGTCTGCACACGACAGTGTTCGGACCGGAGAATAAGATTACGGAGATTCAGATCAAAACCCAGCAGATGCACGACGAAGCCGAAAACGGCATCGCCGCCCACTTCGCGTATCAGCAGGGCAAAGAGACGAAAGATTATATTGAACGCACCGCTTCTTTCGCCGATAAAAAAGAGCTCTCCTGGATTAGCCAGCTGAGAAACTGGCAAAAGCACTTCACCAGCGCGGAAGACTTTGTTCAGTCTTTAAAAATAGATTTTTTCAAAGACCGCATTTTAACCCTGACACCGCAGGGCGAAGTCATCGACTTACCCGTAGGAGCGACGCCGGTGGATTTTGCGTATCAGATCCACACCGATGTAGGCAATCACTGCTCCGGCGCGAAAGTAAACGGGAAAATTACCCAGCTGGACCACCCTCTGAAGTCAGGCGACCTTGTGGAGATAATGACGCAAAAAAATAAAGGCCCGTCCGAGGACTGGCTTGGATTCGTGCATACCGGCAATGCACGCAATCACATCCGCGCTTCCTTGCGTCACGCCGGCCCGTCGCTGACTCATCAGGAACCGAAGGCCACCGAATTTAAGTTTACCGTCGCCGACCGGGTAGGAATCTTAAGCGAGATTACCGCGATCATCAGCCGGTCACACGTAAACATTCACTCCATCAATGCCAAACTGCCGCTCGTAAAAATAAATTGCGGCGTCCTGTCAAAAGATAAGGCGGAAAAGATTCTGGCTAAACTTAAAAAGATAAAGGAGGTGAAGGAGGGAGGTTTTCGTCTTGTCTAGACCGTAAGCGCTCTACAATACCCCTAAGCTCTTCCGGAGAATAAAAACTGATAATCAACTTGCCGCTGTCACCCGCCCTCTCAACTTTAACCGGCGCGCCAAGCGCGCCCTCAAGCTCCCGCTGTAGCGACATCGTCTCCGCGTCCACAACGTGTATAGTCGGCGCAGCATCTCCTTTGATGACCGGCTTTTGAACAGCCAGAATCCGGCTTCGTAATTCCCGGACACTCATTGTATTTCTTAAAAGGTCTTCAAATAATGCCTGCTGCTGACCCTGATCGGTAACGGTCAACAATAAGCGACCCTGGCTTTCGCTAATCTGACTCTTAGCGATGGAATCCTGGATGGCGGTCGGCAAACTCAATAAGCGTACGGTATTCGCGACAACTTCACGGCTCTTGCCGAGCCTGGCCGCCACTTCGCGCTGGGTTAAACCGAACTCATCAGCCAACTTCGCGTACGCTCTCGCCGCTTCTATCGGATTCAAGTTTTCCCGTTGGACGTTTTCAATGATCGCCAGTTCAAGGCGATCCTTCGCGAGGCTCACGCTCTTGATTACTGCCGGAATCCTTTCCATGCCGGCAAGCTTGGAGGCGCGCAGACGTCGCTCTCCCGCGATTAACATATAGCTGACTTCCGTCCCGCCTTCGCGCATCTCCTCCAGCTTCGTTACCACGATCGGCTGAAGAATACCGAACTCTCGAATGGAGCTGGCAAGCTCGTTCAACGCGGTTTCATCAAAATCACGCCGCGGTTGTTGCGGGTTGGGTACGATCTTGTCTACTTCAATAAGAAACACCGGACCTTGGATGGGCGGATTCTGTTCTTGCATAACCCTTCCATTTTACTACAAAATCGCTTAAATTATTAATAGTTCGTTCATTTTTAAGCCCGGGTGGCGGAACTGGCAGACGCACACGACTCAAAATCGTGCGCCTTACGGCATGCGAGTTCGACTCTCGCCCCGGGCACTTTAATCTCTCGCGAGAGAGATTTTGCGCCCTTAGCTCAGTGGTAGAGCGTTTCATTGACATTGAAAAGGTCGCTGGTTCGATCCCAGCAGGGCGCACATGGCTCCACTCACTCCAAAAATAATTTATGAAGATAAGGACGTCCTGGTGATTAACAAACCGGCCGGTCTTTTGGTTCATAAGATTACCGCTCACACCACCAGCAAAACCTTGGTGGACTGGCTGATCAAAAAATACCCGGCAATTAAAAAAGTCGGTGACGATCCGGAAAATCGCCCGGGCATTGTGCATCGCTTGGATAAAGAAACTTCTGGTGTAATGATTGTCGCCAAAAATCCGCAGGCGTTTGAATTCCTGAAAGGACAATTTAAAGCTCGTAAGGTGCGAAAGGTTTATGTAGCGCTCACCTGGGGTCAGTTTGAAATGCGCTCCGGAATCATTGAAAAGCCTATCGGCATAAAATCCGGCACCCTCAAGCGCACGGTTAAAATTGACGCGACTACTAAGATGATTAAAGAAGCGCGGACCGTCTATCGGGTAGCGCAAGAAGCCGGACCGTACAGCCTGTTGGAGGTGGAGCCGCTAACCGGGCGCACGCATCAGATCAGGGTTCATTTGGCTGCCGCTCATCATCCTGTTGTCGGCGATCGCCTTTATAGCCAACGAGCCCTACCGAAAGGATTAAAGAGGCTTTTCCTTCACGCGAGAGAACTGGAAATTACCCTTCCTAGTCTAGTAAGAAAATCTTTTAGCGTTCCGCTGCCGAAAGAGTTAGCCCTAAATCAATTCGGGATGGCAGCGTCGGATAAGAAGCGCTAAAAATAGAAGACCCGCTCTCTTTCCAATAAAATCCCAGAGGCGCCTGAAGCTCTATATCCAAGCCGCCGCGATGACCCGACTGCTTATCAATAATCAGCCGATACTGCCCGTTTTGAAAATTAAATCGATACGGACTGTAGTAGTCAAAAGTAATGCTACGGGTTGTGCCCGCTTTCGTATCCAGCCAGGCGGAGAATACATCCTTGCCTTGAATCGCCGAATCGATTTCTAAGTCGTTGAGGTCTTGGTCAACGCTGAACCCTTTATCATATTCGTCGTAATCAACCATCGGGTGGACGGTCTTATCGGTGGCTCCCGTAACTTTTGTAAGCTTGGATCCGTTCGGGGTGTATAGCTGAATATAAGCTCGGTTCGTCGCCCGATACCACCAATCTTCTTCTTTATCGCCGTGATGAGTCTTGATCAAAGTTAAAACATTCCTGATTCTTCCGTCCTCTCCGAAGGAGCTGACCAATTTCGCCTTTTGATCAATCATGGCGTCGCTCTTTCCCCCGCCAACGCTGGCATTCACAATACCGAGATAATCGCCGAAGAAATCGTTGGGCAGCCTGGCAACCTCGCCGCCGGCGCCTATCTTTTGCATATAATTTTCCAAAATCGGATCTTTGAAATAAACCATTACATCTTTATTGGTGAACCGTTGAGCGAACCTGTCAAAAAGCTCCCGCCTTTGCGATGCCTCAAGCTGACCGATTCTTTCAAAGATAATTGGGGTCAGAACGCTGAGGATTTTTTTTGGCTGACCCTTGGCCTTGTCGGGACCGGCCTCTACCTCCGCCTGCAATTCTTTCAGGAAATTCTCATGCGTAATGGTCATCCCGTAATCCGGCAACTCTACAGGACCGATAACTTTCATCACATCTTCCAAAACTCCGACATTCACCGCCACCGCCCCGCTAAACGTCATCTCCTGCTCTTTATAAATCTTTGACGCCTCAAGAAATTGGGTTACTTTTTTAGCCGAAGTCGGGAAATCAAAGAACCAATTCGCGTCCCGCGCCTCCCAGGTATCGGTGATTCCCTGAAGCGGTTTAGGCGGTATCACCTTCAGCTCCAACTGACCGTCCGGGTCATAAATATCCCGCACCGACAGATCCAAAAGTCTGCCTTGGAATAAAGTCGCGATGCCGTAACTGCCGATAAAACCGCCGCCCGGGCGCATCTCCGAAGGATTCTGGAAAAAGAGAAGAAGGCGCTGTTTGTATGTTGCCGAAAGCCAACCGGTAAAAACCTTGAGAAATTCATCCGCGGATTCAAGATCGGTTTTCATTTTGGCAAAATCGCTTCCAAGCGGGTAACCGGACGAAGACGCCTGCTCTTCCAGCGCGCCGCTGACAGAATGCATGCCGGCCAGTTGATTCCCGATTCTTTCAAATAAACCGAGAAGGTCGCGGCCATTTTCCCGAAGCAACAATCCCAGCCCGTTCATCTGCAATTCCAGAAGCGAAGAACTGAGATCCAAGGCGCCCTGGCTCATTTTAAATAGATTACCGAGTACGGACGGCACGATGCTCAGAGGCGCCTGGCTATTCAAATCGGCAACGCGTTGATTGGCGGACCCGAAAGAATCCCTGGCTTTTTCCAGATCAAAACCGAACAGCGCCTGCGCGCCGTCTTTAAAATCGGCGTAAATATCCGGAGCCGACGTTTCGGCGTCATTTTTAAAATCCAGAACCTCCACTCCGGAAAAAGATATAATCAGCAAAAACGAAACCAAGGTCGCGACCGCTCCGCCGATCTGCCGACGAAGCTTCGGACGGCTCTGAAAAAAAGAGGCGCCGGGTAAATGCTGCGGAAAATGAACTACCCGCGGCGTAGCGGACTTGGCTTCCGGACTTTTAATATCAAAAAATTTTTTATCGGACGGCATTATTAAAAACTTCTATTGTTTTTTTGGCGGCGTTTTCCCAGGTAAATCCGGCGGCATTTTTCAGTCCCCCCGCGACCAATTTTTCACGCAGCGAAGCGTTCAGGGCCGCCTCCTTCATCGCGCCGGCCAAATCCTCAACTTTCCAGGGGTTCACGAGCAGGGCGGACTTCCCAAGCACTTCCGGCAGCGATGCCCGGTCGGACGCGACTACCGGACAACCGCTCGCCTGCGCTTCCAAGGGAGGAAACCCGAAACCTTCAAAGAAAGAAGGGTAAACGAAGACTTTAGCTAAATTATATAACAAAACCCGCTCTTCCGGCTTCACCATGCCCGTAAAAACTATATCCGACCGGAACGGAGAGGCGGCCGCTTCCCGGTCTATACTCCTATGAATCCACCCCTGCTTCCCCGCTATGACCAGCTGCCAATCGGAAAATACCGGATCCTTCTTAATCAGATTGAAAGCTCGAATAATTGCCGGAACATTTTTCCTGGGTTCCAAGGTGCCCAGCGAAAGGAAGAACGGCCTGGCTTCGGCTATGTGTTTTTTATCCAACACCCGGAACTCAGGCGAAAGCCCAGAGTAAACAACCTCGACCTTCTCCTCCGGAACTCCGAGCAGGCCGATCAGATCGCTCTTGGTAAAATCGGAAACAGCGATAATTTTCGCCGCCGACGCGGTCTGCTTACGGACGTTTTGAAGCCAGTGCCAAAACCTCTGCTTTCCCGAAAAAAAATAAGGATGGTGCAAAAAAGAAAGGTCGTGGAAGGTGACTACTCTCGGCGTACGGCCGCTCGCCAAAAGATTAAAATGCGGACTAAAGATCAGGTCGGCGCCAAGCCGCTCGCCGATGCTCGGAAAATTAAAAAGACGGGCGGAAACATCCAATAATTTGTTAGGAATCCGCCAATCCACCACTTCCGCTCCAGTCAGGTCCAGCGGTTGCTTGCGGAGTCCGCTATAAAAAAGCCGGTACGAATTAGAAGAGTCGCCGGCCAAGAGCGACCGGATGATATTGCGGGTATATTCTTCAATGCCGGAAACCCCTCCCCGGCTTAAAAGGCGGACATCAGCCAGTATGCGCATGCAAGCTTATTATACACCCTTGTATTGCTATTTTTATCAAAATAGACTATTATATTTCACATGATTTCCGAACAGGTTTTACAGCGAATTAAATCCGGAGCCAACGTCCGCGTCTGGGAAAAGATCAAAGACGGCGAGAAGGAAAGACTGGCTCGTTTTGAGGGTCTGGTTTTGGCCCGCAAGCATGGCAGCGAAAAAGGCGCTACTTTTACCGTCCGTGCCACTGTGGCCGGAGTCGGAGTGGAAAAGATTTTCCCGATCTGGTCTCCGCGCATAGATAAGGTGGAGATTCTGAACTCTCCTAAGAAAGTTCATCGCTCCAAGCTCTATTACGTCCGCGACCTCTCCAAAAAGCAGACTCGCCAGAAACTTGGCGCTAAAGCCGAAGAAAAAGCCGCCGCTTAACAAGGCGGTTTTTTCGTGATAAATTAAGCCTCAAGCCCAGGTGGCGAAACGGCAGACGCACTACCTTGAGG
>CAYGEK010000017.1:0-11312 GCA_964348885.1 uncultured Candidatus Saccharibacteria bacterium
GATTCCCGGCTCCCCGACAAATAATAAATCCGCCTAACGGCGGATTTATTTTACGAAATACTTCTTCTTAAGCTCGGCATCTATCCTCTCCTGAACCTCCTCCACCGAATCCTTTGCCCGCGAAGACAGGGCGGCCAGTTCTTTTTCCGATAATTTATCCAATTCAGCCATTCTCTTATTCAGGTATGGCAACTTGTTCCTTTCCGGATCATCCAAAACATCTTCCAATAACACCGCCAGGATCGCCCCGATTTTTGGACCAGGCTCGGCGCGAAGCTCACGCATTATGTCGGCGCCGTTTACTTTCAGCATCTTAGGACTAATTGGATCGCTTTTAACTTTTTCCACCATCGCCTGCAAATATCGCAGACGATAAGGCTGCGCCTTCGCAACACCGGAGCCGATCCGATCCGCCTCGCGAATCTTCATCAGAGCGTTCATATTTTCAGAACCAACCCGACTCACTAAACGCCGCACCCCTTTTAAAGTTACAATTTCTGGATCGTAAACAAACATGTGCTCCCTAACCAGTAACGCCACTTTTTCAATCAGATCTTTCGGAAAATGGAGTCGATCAAGAATTTCCAAAGCCATCCTCTCTCCGACGTGCTGATGTTGATAAAATGTCCAATCACCGCGCTTACCTTTATTTATCTTTCCGCCCCGCATATCGTTTTTCCAAACCCTAGTCCTGGATTTTCCAACGTCATGGAGCAATGAGGCCACCCGAAGATCCAATGGAAAATCATTTTTTACGGCGTATTCAAGGGAGTGAACATTATGCTCAAAGACTGTGTAGATATGATGCAAATTCTGCTCCATACCGACACCCTCCTCCAACTCCGGAATAATTATTTTTAATAAGCCGCACTCCTGCAACGCTCTAACCCCGTCATGCGCATCCGCCGATAACAACAATTTGCTAAACTCGTCGCGAATCCTTTCTTTAGCGATAAATTCTATCAAGCCGTGCTCTCGCTTCAGGGCGTCCCAGGTTTTTTTCTCAATTTTAAATCCAAGCTGAGCGGAAAATCTGACAGCCCGCATCAGGCGCAAGGCGTCTTCCTGAAATCGTTTACCAGGATCTCCTACCGCACGAATTATCTTGCCCTGAATATCATCCCTGCCGCCAAAAGGATCTACGATTTCGCCAAATCCCTCTTTGCCTAAATTCATAGCAATCGCGTTCACGGTAAGATCGCGCCTGGAAAGATCGTCCTGAACCGTTCTGGCAAATTTAATCACGTCGGGATGCCGCTTATCGGAATAAGCGCTCTCAAAACGGAACGTAGTCACCTCCACAATCTTCAGAGTCGGATCATTGCTTTCAGTCTTAACACCAACCGTGCCGAAATTATTTTCATAAACACTTTCCGGAAATAGTCTTTGAATATCTTTGGGGGTTGCGCTAGTGGTCAGATCCCAGTCTTTCGGTTCGCGCTCCATCAAAAGATCCCGCAAGCATCCGCCTACGAGATACACTTCAAAGCCGTACTTAGCCAGCTTTTGAGCTATTTGACTGACCTCCTTTGGTATTTTCAGCACAGGAGAAAATTAACGAACGGAGCGGAGCGCGGCCTCAATCTCCGCTTTAAAAATATCGTAAGTTACGGCCCCAGAAAGTAATTTACCGTTGACGAAAGCGGTCGGGGTACCCTGAACTCCCACGTCGACGCCATCGTTATAATCTTTCTCCACCTCCGCCCTGTGTTTATTGGAAGTCATACAAGCGTCAAAAACCGCGGCATCGAGCCCGAGCTTTGACGCGATTGATTTGAAAAAAGCGGCTGACAGATTTCCGTTGTGCTCAACGCCATCGGCAATCTCCGCTATGTAAAGCTCGTCATGATAGGCCCAAAACTGACCCTGATCCGCCGCGCATTGCGAAGCCATGGCGGCTCCTTGGGATTCAGGACCCAAAAAAGCGAAATCCCGGTAAATCATTTTTACTTTGCCGGTTTTAATATATTCCTCGCGTAGCTGCGGCTCAACCTGCTGAAAAAATCGGCCACAAAACGGACACTGATAGTCACCGAATTCCACTACGGTTACCGGAGCCGCCGGATCTCCTAGAACCACGTCATCATCAGCCAAATTCTGGTCGGCCGGCAGCACTTTCGCCAAAGGAGGATTAACTGCCTCGGAACCAGTTGTATATATGAGGGCGCCGGCAATCAAAAGAGCCGCAACTATAATCGAGCCGGGCAAAAATACGTCCTTATCTTTCTTTTGACTATCATCCATATCTTCTTTAGTATAATTGCATTATGTCCTTAACTGTCAAGCTTAAACAGGTGTCTTTGATGGTGGGCGACATCCTTATTTTATATGGCTCACTTCTCGCGACGCTTTTCCTCCGTTATCAGGGCTTAACCACGGAAATTTGGCACGCTCACTTCTGGCCGTTCACGGTGATTTTTTCAATTTGGCTCGTCACTCTCTATATCGGCGGACTTTATGATTTGCGGGCTTTGAAAAACGACCTGGATTTCGCCCGTAATTTCCTGTCTCTGATTATTGTTAACGGCATCGTGGCGACATTGTTATTTTACTTCGTCCCGGCCTTCGGCATTTCGCCAAAAGCTAACCTCTTCGCGTTCGTGCTTGTCTACGGGCTGGCCGCTTACCTGTGGCGCACCGCCTTTAACACCTGGTTAAGCGTGGGGGCGCCGCAAAACCGCGTCTTGATGATCGGCTACAACAATACCGTTGAAGAAGTAGTGAGCCACATTCAACAAAACCCCCAGCTTGGATACGAGGTCGGCTTTTGGATGAAGGAAGGGTTGCAGGATAAGGAATTTGATCATATCGCCCAGATCATTATTGATAACCGAATTAATCTGATTATCGTCCCCGCCCATATCAAAAAGAATTCCAAAGCGGCCCGCCTAATCTACAAAAATATCGTGTTGGGCATAGAAGTAATGGATCTAGCCGGTCTTTACGAAAAAGTTTTTAAGAAATTACCGCTCGCCGAACTGGAAGAAGTTTGGTTCCTTGAGAATATCGCGAAGACTCACACGGTATACGAATTCTTTAAAAAGCCGATAGAGATATTCCTGGCGATAGCGCTCGGACTGATTCTGCTGCCTCTATTCATTCTGATTTCCATTTTAATTGTAATCTCTTCCAAAGGACCGGTGATTTATACTCAAACACGCTCCGGTAAGGGAGAAAGGGATTTTAAAATCTTCAAATTCCGAACGATGCGGACGGATGCCGAAAAAAACGGTCCGCAGTGGGCAGCCGGCGATAAGGACGCCCGTGTAACGCTCATCGGAAAAATACTTCGCCGCACTCATCTGGATGAACTTCCTCAATTATTCAATATAATTATCGGGGATCTGTCTTTTGTCGGACCGCGTCCGGAAAGACCGGAGTTCGTGTCCGCTCTTAAAAAGGATGTTCCATATTTTGAGCTTAGGCTCTTGGTTCGTCCGGGGATTACCGGTTGGGCGCAAATCAATTATAAATACGGCGCTTCCGTTGAAGATTCATATGAAAAACTCCAGTACGACATGTATTATTTGAAAAATCGGTCCCTTGCCTTGGACTTCCTAATTCTGCTCAGAACGGTCAAATATCTTTTCGCGTCTCATTCCTAAATGCGTAAAAAAATACTGGACTGGTTATTGAATAATAAAACGACCGACCAAACTATCGCTAAGAATACTTTTTGGCTTTTTGCCGGACAAGTCGGCAGTCGGTTACTCCGGGCGGGAATCGTCATCTACTCCGCGCGTCTTTTAGGAGCAAGCAGCTGGGGAGCATTTTCTTACGCTATCGGCATCGCCGCTTTTCTTACAATCTTCTCGGATATCGGCATAAACGCTCTCATCACTAAAGAAGCCTCCCGTAATCCGGAGCTTAAAAACCGCTACCTATCCACCGCCTTATTTATTAAGCTAACCCTGCTTGCTGTCTTTATAACCGTTGTCGCGATTACGGCTCCGTATCTAAGCAACATAGCGGAAGCCGGAGCGCTGATTCCGATTATAATTTTTGTTTTCGCCTTTGACACACTCCGCGATCTCGGCTCCGCGCTCAGCAGAGCCATGGAAAAAATGGAGATTGAGGCCGGAATTAATATCCTCACAAACTTCCTGATTACGGCGCTCGGCTTTATTCTGTTGGCGATAAGACCGACCAGCCAATCACTCGCCATTGCCTACGCGCTTGGTAGCGGTCTCGGTCTGATAGCGATTTTTTTTGCGCTCCGAAAACATTTCAGCGGTCTTTTAAAAAATTTCACGAAATCACTGATTAGGCCGATTCTTGTCACCGCCTGGCCGTTCGGTCTGATGGGTTTAATGGGCGTCGTAATGCTCAATACGGATATTGTCATGCTCGGCTGGCTGGTTTCGCCGGAGCAGATAGGATTTTATTCTGCCGCTCAAAAACCGATTCAACTTCTTTATGTGTTACCCGCTCTACTCGCAAGCAGTATTTTCCCGGTTATGTCCCGCCTCGCGAAAACCGACAAAGCAGCAATGCGGAAGCTTCTAAAAAAATATCTGAAAATCACTATGATAGCGGCTGCTCCGGTAGCAATTTTCGGTTTCCTTTTAGCAGTTCCGATTATTAATATACTGTTCGGAGCCGCGTATCTTCCGGCCGTAGCGGCTTTCCGAATCCTGGTTCTTAGCGTACTAGTCGTCTATCCATCCACGCTAATAGGTAATGCCATCTTCGCCTACGACCATCACCGCGAATTTATAAAATACACTCTGACAGCGATTATCGGCAACATCGCCCTCAACGCGACGCTCATTCCGTCCCTAGGCATTGAAGGGGCCGCCCTTTCAACCTTGTTTACCCAGCTGATTACAAACGTGCTAATCTGGAGAAAATTAAAGACCGTTACCACTCCTTAATCGCCTTTTCCCAACGTTCAAAAGTGCCACAGTCATACCATCGGCCGTTCTCTATTTTAAATCCCGCCAATTTCCCGGCCGCCGCCAGCTTCGGGAAAATATCTTTTTCAATCATCAAAAATTTTTTATCCCAATCCGCGTAGCTGAATACTTCCGGATTCACCACATAAAGACCCGAGGAAATATACCGAGAAGGCGGATCTTTCGGCTTTTCCAAAAACTGGACTATCTTGTCGCCTTCCATAACAGGCACGCCGTAATCAGACGGGTTTTCAACTTCTACGAGAGCAATGGTTGAGACCGGGTTGGCCGGATTATTTTTATGAGCCTTGATCAGGTTGGTAAGATGGAAGTCTTTCAATTCGTCTCCATTAGAAAGAATGAACGGCTCGGCAAGATCACCCATCAACGACTTTAAGCCTCCAAAAGTACCGAGTGGCTCCGGCTCAATCTCTATCCTCAAACCGGCCGGCAAGGAGTCGGCATATCTTTTTTGCCACCAATGAAAATCATCCTTATGATCCTTGTGAATCAAAATAATCGGCGATTCTATTCCGTGCCTGGAAAACAGTTCCAGCAAATGATTCAAAACGGGCTTACGCTTAACGGTAATAAGCGGCTTGGGCATTTCCAAAGTCACCGGCCGCAGTCTGGTTCCAAGACCTCCCGCCAAAATAACCGCTCTCATATTTTTATTCTCTAATCGCGTTATCCAAATCCGCAAGCGCTTCCAGATAGCCTTCCGGCGCCACACCCACTCGGACAAAGTCGGGCACGTAAGTCTCCATAACCGCGTAAGCATTTCTGGCGTTGCTCCGCTGACTGACTCTCAGATAAGCTTCTCCGATTCTCTTAATGGCGATAAATTGCGCCCAAAGCGTGTGCCTCTCCTGCTCGTTGCCGATGTAATTCTTCCTGAAGCCACTAATTTCAGATATCGCTTTGGCTGCTAAATCCCCCCTCTCGCCATAAATAGCGACTATAGAAAGATTTACGTGCGCATCTATATTAGAAGGCTCCAAAGCAACCGCCTGTTGCATAACCTCAATAGCCTTGCCGAGCTCATTAGTACTTAGGTAGCTGTCAGCCAAAATAAATAATGTCTGTTGTTTTTTGGGGCTCAATTCAAGCGCCGCTTTGAATTCATCCCGAGCCTTAAAAACAAAGTCCGGATTAAATCCTCGCAACGCTTGGTACAAACTGCCGAGCATTATCCGCACACGGATATAAGTCGGGTGCTCCTTGGCGAAATTTTCAACGGAACGCAGAGCGAACTCCAAAAACGGAATCTTCTGCTGATCCGGAACAGAGCTCTGTCCGGAAAGTAAGCCGGCAACACGGGCAAGCTGCTCTATTGCCTCCATCCTTCCGAATGGTCCGTAACTCAAAACCTTTTTAAACCCAGCTAAGGTGTTGTTTAAAGGATCCGCTCCCGCCGTCGCCTGCAACGAAGAGATGATTCCTCTAGATTGAGCGATGGGGATAAAATTCACAAAATACATTATCACAACCATCACCAAAGATCCGATCATCACTACCCAAAGAGAAAGATTGACCTTCCTTTCATCAACCGGCAAAGTCGCGTTCTTTTCCGAAAGCATGCAGCTGACGTAGGCCAACAATCCGAAAAAGAGAACGTACGTGTTGAAATTATCAAACACAAAGAAATTTTGCAGAAAGTACGTTACCGGAGCAACCAGTAAAACCAGCGCTTCTTTATTGCCGATAATTTTTTTCCTGAAAAGAGTAATAATACCCCAAAATAACGTGGCGAATAATGATAGGTACGCGACCAATCCGACAATACCGGCATTGATTAGCCATTCAAAAATAATATTATGCGGGCGATCAAACCAAGGCTCCTGATCATAGAGGCGCGGATCGTAATGCTTAGAAAAAGCGGTCAAGAAACTTTCCTGTCCCCAGCCAAGAACCGGATGCTCCTGAAAAGCTTTCCAGGCGATTCCCCAAATCTGGAAACGTGATTTGATAGTGCGCTCCTGGAAGCTTACAGAGGTTACCCTGGAAAGAACGCTGCTGCCCTGCACGAAGCCGGTATCTTTCAATAGCCACAGCGCGCTCGGCGCCAAAACCATAAAGGCCAGGCCGGCAATCACTATTTTTTTAAAAAACTTTTCTTTAGGATCCTCGGTTTTCCTGTAAAAAATAAGGTAAAGAATTAAAAAAAGCGGAACGGAAATAAGAAAGGCCAAGGCCGCGCCTCGACTGGCCGTAAAAAACATTACAAAAAAGCTAAAAGCGCAGGAAAATCCATAGAACCATTTTTTCCAAAGCTTGTCAGCGTTAAAAAACAACATAAGTGACAGGGCGATGACAAATGTCAGATAAGCTGCCAGATAGGTTGGGTTACCGATTGTGCCGTCTATGCGCACATCGCCGCCCTGTATAGCTTCCTTTATGCCCAAAACCTGAAGAATGCCGTAACTGCCCACGATTAGGCCGGCAATAATCACCAGATTAAATAAGTTCATCCAGTCTTTTTTAGTCCTAAACACACTGGACGCGATGAAGAAGTAGGCAGCTAAGTGAAGAATCATCAGATACCCCTCCATACGCTCAAACCGGGACCAGAAGCTCATAAAAGGATCGATACCGAAGAGATTGGCGACGCCGACGACCAAGGTAAAGGCCGCTACCGCGATGGCAATCGGTGACCATTTTGGCGCATACTCGCGGCGCAAAACAATCAAACCTACCCAAAGCACCAGCGCTATCTCCACTAAAATCCTAAAAGCAAAATTTCTTCCGGTGATGTACGGGAAGAACATTGAGCTGGAGATCCAGACGGAGAGGAACGGGATGATAAAAAGAATTATCTTAATCGCCCATTCGTAATAACCGGTTAATTTCCTTGAATCCATTATTTATTTTTAGACTTTATTTTCTTCTCCAACTCTATTTTATCTATATGCCTACTTACATCATCGTACGTTAAGCCCTGCTCCGCAAGAAGCTGACCGTTAAAATCCCAAGCGGCCTTCAAAAGATTGTAGACTTCCGGCGAGCCACTCTCCCTGGCGAACATCATAAATGCGGAAAGGTCTTTCGGAAAACAGTAGCCGCCAAATCCGCGATAACCGCCATGATTAACATCCAGATGAGAATCGCCAATACGGAAATCGGCAGCCATTCCTTTGCGGATATTCTCATAATCCGCGCCAAGTTTCGCGGCGGCCATCGAGAGGGCGTTGGCCCAGTTAACTTTTTGGGCGAAGTAAACATTACCGCCGTATTTAATAAACTCCGCCTCAGTTGCGGTAATCCGAGTCTGATTATAAGTTCCGGTGCCCCAAGGAGACATGAACGGGGCTCTAGGCAAAAGAGTTAATACCACATGGGCGGCATCCATGCTCTGTGCGGTGAAGCCGACTATCTGACGGTCAGGGCGGAGCATATCCTGCCAAGCGGTCTTCTCGCTCAAGAATTCCGGGTTAAACAAAAATTTATGCTGCGGATATTTCTTCTGCATCCTCTCAGTCGTGCCGGGCGGAATAGTGGACTTCAAAACCACAACCTTACCCTCTCCGGCAATATTACCCACGGCGCTCTCCAGGATAGAAGTGTCGCAGGAGCCGTCTTTCGGATTACGCGGGGTAGGAACTACAACAAATAAAACCTCGGCTTTATTTATATCGCCTACTTGCTTCGCCGGATCTATGTCGTAAGTAAACAGATCCTTACCGGCTTCGTAGCCCTTATGTTCTTCAAAATATCTCTTTACCTGAGCGCCGACCCAGCCAACGCCGATGATTCCTATGTTTGGATGATACATATGATTTGGTTAATTCTACTATAGTATAACCAGTCAGTCGATAGAGTAGTTTCTGCGCTATTTTTCAATCTGTTATGCTTAGAAGATGCAAAAACTCCTGATAGTCGTTGACGCTCCCGGACCGGCTGAATTCATCCTTCCCGTACTGCCTTTAATTAAAAAAATCGCCGACATCCGCATCGTGACGGTGCTGGGATCGCCGACCGCCATTCTCGCCAAATATAAGCCTATCCGCTGCGACACTCCGGAAGAAGCCGAGAAAATCTATCGCGAAACCCCATCGGACGCGCTGTTGGTCGCGATGAGTTCTTTGGTTACCGGACCATTCGTCAGCGGAAAATTCACAATGCTCGCCCACGCCGATAAAAAGAAGGTTATCTGCTTCCAAGACTTCTGGGCGAACCATCGCTTTCCGGAAAATTTCAAAATGATGCGCTATTGGAACGCGGTGCTCACGATAGATGAATTGGCAAAAAACTACCTGATCCGTGATGCCTACGAGGGCGTCATCTACAACACCGGTAGTCCGGCTTTTGACCGGTTCCGCAAAGAGAACGTGGCGAAAGAAAGAACCAAATTAAGAAAAAAGTATGGGATCGCGAACAATCGGTTCGTGATTCTTTACGCCGGCGCCGGCACTCCGGCTGGCTGGAACGAAGACGAAGCAACTTTTAAATTCCTGGCCGACGTCATAAAAAAATTCCAAAAAAAATATGCCGACAGCGTCTTTATCGCCCGCCAGCATCCGCGGGACGAAAAACCGGGACGGTACACCGCAATCGCTCCGAACTTAAAATATTTAGAGACCACATCCATTCCGCTGAGCGAGGACCTGTTACCGATTGCCGACGTGGTCATAGGAATGTACGCCACCAATCTTATCCACGCCTGCTATCTTCGTATTCCGGGAATCAGCATTCTTTTGCCCAATGCCGGTAAGAAACGCCTGCAGGAAAACATGCTCATACCGGACTTCCCGCCAAACAGTGTCGGCGCCACAATAGGTATTTACGAAGACGACCAGGAATATCTGGAGTTCGTTTTAGAAACGTTGGTCAATGACCCTATTAAAAAATTGGTACTGCAAACTATGCAGGCCCGCTTCTTCCAGTTTGAAAAAGAGCCATCGGCGAAAAAAGTAGCGGCGGCTATTAAAAAAGAATTAAAATAGGTACACTATTTCTACTTAATGAAATACTTTACTGCGCAAGAATCAAAAGAGAGTGGCCAGGCCGAGCTTAAATCACACTACAAAGGATACGTGGGCAGAAACCTTCAACGGATGTTCGCGGCCAAATTAGTAAAACGAGCCGCCGATGAGCTGATGACTGCTCCCGTCGATCAATTAAAAATTTTGGATTACGGCGCGGCAAGCGGCGCTTTTTTTCGTCAGCTTGATGAACTCGGATTTAAAAATTTCTACGGTCTGGATATTGATGACTATATTGACGAGGAGAACCGAGCCCTAATCAAAGAAATTAAGACCGCCGATTGCAGCACGGAAAAATTCCCTTGGCCGGACCAATCTTTTGATATCATCACTGCCTGGTGCTTTTTACCTCACCTGGAAAATCCACATCACTGTGTCAGGGAAACTCTCCGCCTGCTCAAACCGGGTGGTTTGTTCATACTCAGCATCCCTCACCTGCTGTCGCGCGCCAGCCTGGATTACTTTATGAAAAATCAGGACTTCGCCCGTTATCATCCTGCAAAAAACCATATCTCCGTCTTTACGCCGGGAGTTTTTAAGCTGACTGTTCAAAAATATTTTGAAACTGTCCGGATGGAGTATCTGATAGACGAACGAAGCTTCGTCGGATTAAAAGGCGCGGTCCGAAAATGGCTGCTCAAATTATCCGAATATCTTCCGGTGTGCCACCGCTATCTTGAAAAGATCTGGGGTTATAATCAGATTTGGGTATTAAAAAAGCCTTAGTAAAGAATAGTTTTTATGATAAAAAAGCCCCGATTGAAGTCGGGGCTTTTATTTATTTCAACGAGTACCAATCCAGGGACTCGTATTTCTTGATGTCTTTCGTGGCAGTCGCGCCAAGAATAAATTCATACATCTCGGACGGGAAGCCTTGAAGCTCACGGCGCGGACGTACGGCATAAACCATTTCCGCAGAAATCTTCGCGCCGGCGGGAATGTCCATCCCCGCCACAAGCGACTTCTGGAAAACCGGGCGGAATTCCGCCTCGTCGGGATGGAGAACTTTCAGACGCGATCCGAGGATTGCCGGAAGGTCGGAGCGATTCAGCCATCGGGCTTTCTCCTCCGGACGGCTCTCCATCAGCCGTATAGCGCTAACCATCTCCTTGAACTCTTCGGGTGTGGAGCAAACCTTGTGATCCGCTCCCCAAAGATTCCGATCGATGGCGAAATGCTTTTCGATGATAGTCGCCCCCAGCGCCACCGCGATCAGCGAAGGGGTGATGCCGATGGAATTCTCGGAGAACCCGACCGGCACATCAGGAAAGAGTTCCCGATAGGACTCAATAACTGCCAAATTCGCCTCTTCCGGTTTGCCCGGATACTTTGAGAAGGCATGGGTCAGCGCCACGCGTTTGTTTTTCGCCCTCAAATAAAGAAGCGAATTCATCACCTCTTCAAGAGTGCTGGCGCCCGAAGACATGATTATCGG
>CAYGEK010000018.1:0-10599 GCA_964348885.1 uncultured Candidatus Saccharibacteria bacterium
AAAGTAGAAAAGCTCCTTGAGTTGGCATTGCATCACGGAATCAGACGAGCGGCGGATGAGGCGCGCGCGATGAATCCGATTGAAATGGACGCTTTTCACGACGCGTTAACCGACAAGTTATACGGTGAGCTGAAATCCCGCGGTCTTCTTCAATAACATGCCGGTCAACTATATAGCTTTGGCAGTATCCTTCGGTGTCCCGCTGGCGCTGACGCTTTTAGTGACCGTGATTGTCGTGGCCGTTAAGAGAAAGCGGAGACGCTTCCTAAGTTTGTTGAAATTAAAACTGCTCTCTATTCAATTACCGCAAAAGCCGGCGGATGCCGCGAAAAAGCCTTTGGAGGAGATTAATCTTTCCGCGCAGTTGCTAAGCCTCCTCTCCAGCTTGAAGATGCCGTTTTCTTTGGAGACGGCGGTTCACAACGTGGGCGAGGACATCCATTTTTATATGGCGGTACCTGAAGAAGCGATGGATTTCGCCGC
Organism: uncultured Candidatus Saccharibacteria bacterium; assembly: GCA_964348885.1. Classification (GTDB taxonomy): domain Bacteria; phylum Patescibacteriota; class Minisyncoccia; order UBA6257; family WO2-44-18; genus JAHFLQ01. The sequence goes on from CAYGEK010000018.1 coordinate 484, forward strand.
GAGGCAGGTTCAGGGTTTGTGGCCGGAGGCGCAGGTAAAGCCGGCTGAGGATTACACAATCTTTAATTCACAGGGAGCGACCCGCGTGGCTTTTGTGAAGCAGAAGAATCACTACGCTCTGCCGATAAGAACATACGCCGAAGCCGGTGTGGACACCTTTCTAACGCTTCTGAACAACTTTTCCAAGGTAGAGCAGACCGGTGAGGGGTTGGCTCTGCAGATCATCGCGAAGCCCGCCTCGGCTTCCGCGGCAAAAAATATCTCTCGGATGATCTACAATCTGAAAAAGGGAGCCAAATTGCAGGATACTTTGGACGGAAAATCTTACAGTCACAAGAAGGCAAAACCCGGCGAAGCGCCCGAGCCGGTGATTATTGATGAAGAGGCGCTGAAACTTCTCAACCAAAAGGCCTCAAAGCCGATGCTGGAAGTGAACGCTCGGCTGGTCAGCTCCGCGATGTCTCCTTACAGGGCCGAAGAGCTGCTCTATAATATGACCGGATCGTTGTCGCAATTCACCGCTCCCGGTCACAACGAATTCAAGATTGTAGAGCCTAAAAATCCGCAGAAGCCCGTCTTCCAGTATATTTTCCGGGAGTTTGATCCCGCGCAGAGCATGATTCTGGGCACGGACGAGATTGCGAGTATCTGGCATTTGCCGGCGACCGGCACCGAGGTTCCTAAGCTGAAGTGGCTGAAGGCTAGGGAGGCCGCGCCGCCGACGGTCTTACCTACTAGCGGCACGCTCATTGGGGAGAGCGCGTTTCGCGGTGAAAGTAAGCCGATTTTCATCACTGATGATGATCGCCGCCGTCACGTCTACACTGTCGGTCAGACGGGTACAGGAAAATCCACATTACTTTCTAATATGGTGATTTCCGATATTAAAAACGGCAAAGGCGTGGCGGTAGTAGATCCGCACGGCGAGCTGGTGGATGAGATCCTCGGTAACATTCCTGAAGCACGATTTAAGGACGTCGTGGTGTTTGAACCCGGCGATCTGGAAAAGCCGCTCGGTTTAAATATGTTGGAATACGATCCTTCGCGCCCTGAACAGAAAACTTTCATTGTGAACGAGATGCAAAGCATTTTTAACCGATTATTCACGGCGGAGACGATGGGCCCGATGTTTGAGCAATATATGCGAAACGCGCTCCTTCTATTAATGGATGATCCGAATGAAAAAGCGACTCTGATGGAAGTGCCCCGCGTGTTCACAGATATTGAATACCGCAAGCGTTTACTCGCGAAAGCGACCAATCCGACGGTCGTGGATTTTTGGAGTAAGGAAGCGGCGAAGGCCGGCGGCGACGCTTCGCTCGCGAATATGACCCCGTACATCACCTCCAAATTCAACAACTTTATCGCCAATGATTACATGCGCCCAATCATCGGCCAGCCTAGTTCTTCGCTGAATTTCCGCAAGAGCATGGACGAAGGCCAGATTCTTCTGGTGAACCTGTCCAAAGGTAAGATAGGGGATATCAACGCGGGATTACTCGGTATGGTGGTGGTGGGCAAGATACTCCTCGCCGCGCTTTCCCGCACGGATGTGCCCGAAGCTCAAAGAAAAGATTTTAATTTGTATATTGATGAGTTCCAGAACTTCACGACCGACTCCATCGCCACCATTCTCTCGGAAGCGAGAAAATATCGGTTGAACCTGGTGGTCGCTCATCAGTTCGTCGCCCAGCTGACTGAAAAGATTCGCGACGCGGTGTTTGGAAACGTCGGCTCTCAGGTTGTATTTCGTGTCGGCGCTGAAGACGCGAAATTCCTTCTTAAGCAGTTTGAGCCGGTCTTCAGCGAGAGCGACCTTGTTAACGTGGATAATTTGAACGCGCTAGCCAAACTGCTCATTAACGGTCAAACCTCCCGTCCGTTCACGATGAAGTTATTACTGCGTTCACCCCGGTTTGTTGAGGGTCTCGCGGCCAAGTTGAAGGAGCAGTCCCGGCAGCAGTATGGGCGGAATCGTCAAGAAGTTGAGGATGATATTCTTAAGCGGTTAAGAAACTAGCCCTATTGACTTATTGAGTAAAATTTGTTAATATAGCAAATGTCACTTTTTGAGGAGAGAATGATGGAGAAGCAGGAGGAGCAGGAACGCTCCGATGCTTTTCGAATCCTTGACAGTATCGAGGCCGGTATCAAAAACGATGCCGAGCTTCAGGAAGCTTACGCGGACGTAAAGCGGTCCATCCTGCGTTATTACGAGAAAGTGGAGTCGCAGGAACATCGACGGAGTCCAGGCGGAGAGGTGCTGAAAGCCTCGGAAGCGGAGGAGTCGGATTTCGACCGGAAGATCGCGCACGATGCGCTGATCGATCGGCTGAACATCCTCTCCCGACTGTTCGTCAAAAAAGGGATTGAGCCCTACTGGCGGACGTCCTGGGGTTCACCGGGCACCACCGCCGAGCGGCGGGCGATCACTCGCTGGGTAGAAGAAATCGCGCCTGTCATGAAGCAGGAAGTTTCCGGTTAGATTGGAGAAAGGAGGCAACCTTGTCCAGCAGCATCATGCCCTCGGAGTTCTTCCGGATGTTGTCTGCGGTGAAAGAGCGTTACCGCTGGCGACTGGATAGCGCCGGCCGGATCCGGACGGTGGGCGGTGAAGACTGCCCGCTGATCACGGTCTGCGCGGAGGTCTACCGGAAGCGGTTCGACCACAAGGACTACCTGCTCGCGGCCGACCGAATCGGCTTGAGCGTGGATTTCGCCAACGACCTCGCGGTCGCGGCGGACAACACGGCGGCCTGGAGGGACAGGCCGGAAGTGCAGGCCATCCGCCGTCGACTGATGGAAGAGCTCGGCCTCGTCGTCGAACAGCAGGAAGCAAGCAAGTAACAGCGCCCCGCCAAGAAATTGGCGGGGTTTTTTAAAATGAAGACCTTATTGCTCGTACCCGTATTCCTGTCTACGGAATACGGGTGGTTTTTAAAATAATCCGAGTCATTATTGCTCGCACCCTGCAAAGCGGGTGGTTTTTTAAATGAATTCTTATCAGCTTATGCCCGCACTCGCAACGCGGTGGTTTTTTATTTAGAATAGCCGATTCGCTTTAGCCAAGACTCGTTTTCCCATTCCCAAAGTTTTTTCGCGCCGAGGAAAGCTTCAAAATCCGGCCGCCAGTCTGGCATCTCTTTAATCTCAATAATCCCTTTCGTGTCAGCCCAGTCGTGTTTATCTATGGGGCAGGATGGACGGCCATTGTATGGATAAGGACGCTTAACTTTGTCCCGGCCGCCTTTACTGCGCATGCTTGAGCCGCACAGCTTGCAGGCCCGAGCCTGGTCGATTCGCAAAATCCAGCGCGTAGATAGTCCGGCCATCAACGGGTCGCGGGTGAGCGCGTCCATATAAGCGGAAAGCTGAAGATTATAATCACGATAAATACCTTGGGAAGTTTTGATATCCAGTACGCCGAATTTTCCGTCAATCTGCGCCAAGGTATCTATAGTTCCGGCGTAGCGGTGAACGGGATTATGAATGCGCATTTCCACATGAGCGGGCTCCACTTGCACTTTATTTTTAGCTAAAAATTCCCGGAGAGCGGTGATTGCCGGGGCGATGGACGGATCAACGACCGGGTCTTCGCCGACCAGAATCTTTTCCGCGGCTTCGTGAACCATCGTACCTTCTTTCGCGGACTGTTCGGTAACGGCTTGAGCCGCGGCATAACTTGGCGAGTCGCCATAGTAACGATAAAGAGCCGGTTTGGATTTAATATCCACAATCTTAGTCACACGGGGATACCAAGTGCCATCAATGACATAGCCGCACTGCTCTAAGAATTCCTGCGTGCTTTTAAATTCGTTCATAATAAATTTTTTGTGTAGTTAACGATATCACCGGCACCCATCATTACAATAATAGGATTTAAAATTAAGGATTTAGAATTAAAGGAGGAAATAGAATGCAGAACAGCCTTCTTCAGGTCTTGCGGATTCTTCAGATAATCGGCGCCAATCAGCTTTGCCAGCGCTTCGGAATTCCTCGTTTTATCCAATTCCTGCTCTCGGCCCGCGACTACGTAGGTAGGGAAGAGAATCACCTTATCAGCGGCCTTAAATGCCCCTTTAAACTCCGGAAATAAGGCTTTGAGGCGATGGGCCTGATGAGCCTGAAAGACACAAATTAAGGGGTTTTTAGGCCATTTCTGCTTGAATGCGGCGAGGGTAGCTTTAATCTCGGACGGATGGTGGCCGTAATCGTCAAAGACGCTAATTTTCAATTTAGAATTTTCAATTTTCAAATTGCCGCGATAGTCCATCCGGCGCCAGGCGCCGCGATACTTTGCCAAAGCTTTCAGAATAGTCGCCTTTGGAATGCCGATATGCGTTGCCACCGCGTAGGCATTGAGAGCGTTGGAAAGATTATGATCGCCGGGAATCTGCAGAATCTTTTTTATCTCGGCGGCGAGCTTCGGATCTTTCGGTCGATCCACGACCGACTGGCAGCGGCTTTTAAATTCCTCAAAAGTTTTTTTGACGTTGGCGAAGTTCTTATAAAAATCCAGATGTTCCTTATCAATATTCGTGATGGTGGCGACAAACGGGTGATAGTTGAGGAAGGCCGCCTTCCATTCGTCGGCTTCCAGGACAAGCCAGCCCCCGTTTCCTTTACGGAAATTTCGGTCGCCAAGTTCTTTTAATTTTGTACCGATGATTATAGTCGGGTCGTAACCGGCCTCTATCAGAATCAGCGAAGTCATCGCGGTGGTGGTACTTTTGCCGTGCGAACCGGCGAGCGCGATTGTCTTATACTTTTTTGTCAGCTCGCCGACTACTTCGGGGTACGAACGGAGCGCCAGGCCGAGTTTTTTCGTTTCAGTAATCTCGGGATTTTTTTCTTGAATCGCATTATTGTAGACGACCAAAGTAGGGTTAGCCTTTCGTACATTGGTTGCGGCCTGCGCGCCGACATAAACCGTGACGCCGTCCTTTTTCAGCTCATCGGTAATGGAAGAAGGGGAGATGTCGGATCCGGATACTTTCCAACCTTCGGACAAAAAATATCTGGCGAGCGCGGACATGCCGATACCTCCGATGCCGATGAAATACACCTGATTGACCCGTTCTTTCATATTGCTTATCATTTTAACAGTTCTTGGAGGGCAAGAGAATGAACGGTGTCTTTGACCCCGTACTGTGCGAAGAGTGTGGCAGTGACCTGGGGGATGTGCCGTTTCATGCCGACGGGTGTAGCCACAATGGGCGGATTAAACTATGGCCACTGAAAGCAATCCGTGCAGCTCGTCAGCAGAATGTAGATGCTTTGGTATGGAGTGCATTACTTAATCGGTTCATAAAGCCACGCTAGGGAAGCGTGGTTTTTTATTACTAGTACTGTCGCACAAGGTAGATTTTGCGACAGGTAACCTAGAATAAAGCCGGCTTAGATCAGCGTCAGGATTTCCGGCCCCTTCTCCGTGATCACGATTGTGTGTTCAAAATGCGCGGATAAACTCTGATCTTCCGTCGCGTAACTGTCGTCGTCCAGCTGAACAATCCTCGGCGAACCCATGCTGACCATCGGTTCAATCGCCAAGGTCATTCCGGCCTGTAGTTCAATGCCGGAGCCTTTTTTGCCTTCATTAAAGACGCTCGGGTCCTCGTGCAGCTCCTGGCCCACACCGTGGCCGGTTAGACCATCTACCACCTTAAAACCATATTTATGGACCGTTTTACTGATTGCCCAACCGATATCACCAAGATGATGGCCCGGTTTGGCCTGTTTGATGCCGTCAAAAAGCGCCTGCTCGGTTATCTTAATCAACTTCTGCGGTTCAGCTTCAATTTTACCGATTCCGATAGTCCAGGCCGCGTCCGCGTGCCAACCCTGATATTTCACTCCGAAATCCAATTTCAACAAGTCGCCATCCTTGAGCGCGTAGCTCGTTGGCGTGCCGTGTACGATTACATCATTTAACGAAGTGCAGATACTGGCCGGATAAGGTTTTTCCGCGCCATACGGCTGATAACCCAAAAACGCCGGCTTGCCTCCGGATTTTTCTATCAGTTCTTTCGCGAGTTTATCCAAATCGGAAAGACGAACGCCGGGTTGGGCTTTGGCCAAGATTGTTTTCGCGACCTGCGCTAAAATCTTGCCGGCCTTCCGGATCTTTTCTATATCTTCTGGGCTCTTAATCATCGGCTGTCAGTGTATTACAAACCAAGCTTATTTTTCAAATCGGCAAAAACGTCAAATGGCAGAGGTAAACCGTCAATTTCTGTGATCGTGTATCCCCGCTTTTTTAAAGCTTCCAGGATGGGAGCGGTGCGTTCTTCATATTCTTTAATTCTGGTTTCAAAAACCGCCGGATTATCCACCGTGCGGGTCTTTAAAGCGCCGCCGCAAAGCGGACAAGTGGTATGCTGGTGGCCTTCTTCGTTGTACATAATTGCCGTGTAGCAGATGGAGCAGACCTTCCGATTTTTATTTCTTAAAATCGCTTTTTTCGGATCAATGACCAGATGAATCGGGTGGATGTTTTCTTTTCCGTAGGTCTTTTCCAGTACTTCAACAAGACCGGTATTTTTCTCATCGCCGAACGCTTCAAACATAGTTCTGGGTGAACCGCTGAACGTGATGCTGAAGTCAGACTCGCCGATTTTCTTCGCTTCGTCGGCGGTGATTTTCAAAACGAATTCCGGTGTTACCAATTGCCCTGAATCCATCTGCTGGCGCGCTTCGGAAAATCCAGGCCGGTCCTGGTTATCTTTGTCGTGCAGTAAAACATCCAGGAACTTGCCCGTATCAAAATGAATGAAGCCTTTGGTCCAAGCCAAAAGATTCGCCTGTGTCCCCTTCCCCGCTCCCGGCGGGCCGTAAATAATCACCGCTTTTTTTGCCATAGGAAAAGTTTAGCATAGAAAATAAAAATCCCCGAAACATACTCGGGGATTTTTATTTTACTGGATTCCTTCGTATTCGCGGAGCGTGAGCTCGGAGTCAATCTGCTTGATTGTTTCCAAAGCCACGGACACAACGATCAGAAGCGCGGTACCGCCGATGGTCAATGACTGGATGCCTGTAAGACCCTGAACCAGGTTAGGCAATATGGCGATTAAACCCAGGAAGAGCGCCCCGAACAAAGTGATTCTCTTGGTAAGTTTGCTCAAGAACTCTCCTGTAGACTCACCGGGACGGATACCGGGAACGAATCCCCCGCTCTGCTGGAGGTTCTTCGCGATTTCGTTCGGTTCAAAGGTAATAGAGGTGTAGAAATAGGTGAACGCCACAACCAGGAAGAAGTAAACTCCGCCGTAGATTAGCTGATTATTCAGAAAACCGTTAACGGCCGTCTGCACAGTAACGGAAAGAGACGGAGAAAAAATGGCGAGCATCTGACCGAAGAACTGCGGGAAAAGCATTATTGAGATGGCGAAGATAATCGGAATGACACCGGCCTGGTTAATCTTCATCGGAAGATAGCTGGCGACGCCGCCGAAGACTTTATTTCCGCGGATACGGCGGGAGTATGAGATAGGAATCTTGCGCTCTCCCTGGTTGACGATTACGACACCGGCGATGACTAATACGCTCAAAATTATATAAGCGAGATAGGTCGGCAAATTGGCCGGATCAAAGGAAAGGACGGCGGTGCGGATGGCGACCGGGATCTGCTCCACGATACCGGCAAAGATGATGAGTGAGATACCATTGCCGAGTTTCTGCTCGGTAATCAGCTCGCCAATCCACATCAGAATCAAGCTGCCACAGCTGATAATCAGCACGTTTTGCAGAAGCGCTGGAGTAGAAAGGGTGCCGAGGACGCCCTGGCTCTTTAAGAGGTTAAGGAAGCCGTAGGAAGACATCGCCGCCAACGGAACGGTAATCCAGCGGGACCAGCGGTTGAACTTCGCTCGCCCGGCCGCGCCTTCCTCGTGATACATCTGCTTCATTCTCGGGAAGATCATAGTCAAAAGCTGCATGATGATAGAGGCAGTGATGTACGGACCGACGCCAAGCATTACGATAGACAACCGGGACAAGCCACCGCCGGAAAAGATATTCAAAAATCCGAAAATCTGGCTGGAGCCGAGGAATTGCGCCAAACGGGAGGCGTCAATGCCCGGAATCGGAATTGTTCCCAAAATACGGAATGCTACCAGACCGAGCAAGACATAAAAAACCTTCTTGCGAAGATCAGCTACACGGAAAACTTGAAAAAGTTTACTTAACATTTCCTCCTGCCGCTTCTATCTTTTGTTTGGCCGACTCGGATACAGGAAGTCCTTCAACGGAGACTTTCGTTTTAATTTCACCGTCGCCGAGAATCTTAACTTTACGGCCGAGCACTTTCTGGCTCACTACGCCGTCCTTGGCAAAGGCGGACAATTCACCGACATTAATGACCTCCAACGGAGCCTCGGTCGGCTTATTTTTAATACCTCGTAATTTCGGGAGACGCATATAAAAATCACGCTCTGCCGGGCGCATGCGCCGTCCAGCGCGGGCCTTCTGACCCTTCTGTCCTTTTCCGGAAGTCGTACCCCTTTTACCGGCGCGACCTACGCGGGGTTTCTTGGCCTTATTCGGATGTTTTGGTTTTATTTCGTGTAATTGCATAGACGTAAGTATAGCAGATTTTAGACCTTAAGTTTCTTGAGCGCCTCCATCGTCGCGAGCGCGTTAGTAAGCTTGTTTGGAGTACGTCCGAGACATTTCGCAGTCACGTCTTTGATTCCCGCCATTGAAAGCACTACACGGACTGCTCCACCAGCCTTCAATCCGTGGCCGGGTTCCGCCGGTTTAATCCGGACGTGTGCGGCGCTGAATTTCGCCTCTACTTCGTGCGGAATTGTACGGCCCTTCAAAGTAATATCAAAAAGATTTTTCAGAGCGTCATTCTTCGCTTTTGCCACAGCGGCCTGCACGTCCAAGCCTTTGGCGATGCCGATACCCACTTTACCTTTCTCGTTGCCGAGAACGATTGTGACACGGAAACGAAAACGCTTACCACCGGCGACCACACGAGTAACACGACGAAGATCCAAGACCTTGTCCTTCAAGCCCATTGGCAAGACTTCCTTAGGCTTCTGGCCAAAACGACGAGCACCTCCCGGTCGTCCGCCACCAAAACCACCCGGGCGGCCTCCGCCCATTCCCGGACGCCCCATCGGACGGTTACCGCCCGGAGCCTGCGGTGTCTGCGCCGGCACTGCTGTTACTGGTGTAGTTGTTTGTTCCATATTATTGATTAAATTTTGAGACCTCCTTCGCGGGCTCCTTCGGCGACTGCCTTAACGCGTCCGTGATACTTATAGCTGGAGCGGTTGAACACGGCATTTTTCACGCCGGCTTTCTTGGCTTTTTCGGCAATCAGCGCGCCGAGCTCCTTCGCGACCTCGGATTTTTTGCCCTTCTTTTTGAGCTCCAAAGTGGAGGCGGACGCGACGGTGTGGCCTTGAACGTCATCAATCAACTGGGCATAGGTGTATTTATTGCTGCGGAAAATAGACAGCCTCGGTTTTTCGGATGTTCCGGCAACGCGCGCTCTTGAGCGGCGTTTGCGCAGTTCCCTTTTCATATTTAATTTAAGCGCTTTATTCATATTCTTTTTTACGCGGTTCCTGTTCCAGCGACTTTCTTACCGGCCTTGCGGCGGATCTGCTCGCCTTTATAGTGGATACCCTTGCCTTTGTAAGGCTCCGGCGGGGAAATCTTTCTCATCTGGGCAGCAATTTCACCGACTAAAAACTTATCAACTCCGGTTACTTTAATCAGGTTTTTTTCCAAAGTCACCTTTACTCCGGACGGCGGAGTGTATTTTACCGGATGAGTCAGACCGACATTAAAGACAATATTTGATCCTTCGGCGGCGGCTTTGTAGCCAATGCCGTCTATTTCCAAAACTTTGCTGTAGCCGGTGCTAACGCCCTCTACGGCGTTTTTGCAAAGAGAGGCCATTGTGCCCAGATTGGCACGGGCCTGTTTCATCGTATTTTCAGATTTGAAGGAAACTTGACCATCCTTGATTTCAACGGTGATAAACGGGAGTACTTTCAGCGCAAGCTTCCCTTCCTTACCGGTGAATTCCAAAAGACCGTCGGTCTGTTTGACCTGTACTTCGGCCGGGATTATTAAAGGTTTTTTTGCAAGTTTGGACAT
>CAYGEK010000019.1:0-7500 GCA_964348885.1 uncultured Candidatus Saccharibacteria bacterium
CAAATAAATATTAAAAATAAAATGTTCGATTTAAAAACATTAAAACGCGCGGTTGATCAGATCGCCGAAGAGAAAGGGATAGACGCCGGTAAGATTATTGAAGCAATCGAGTCATCTATTGCCGCCGCCTACAAAAAGGAATATGGGCAGAGGGGAGAGATGGTGAAGTGCAAGTTTGATATGAAAACCGGAGCGTTGAAATTTTGGCAGGTTAAGACTGTCGTTGACGAAACCACCGTCCGAATTGTTGAGGAAGGGGCGGAGGTACCGCCGGTCAATGAAGTTCCGGCGCCGGGCGAGGAAGAGTTATTGCCGCGTTATAATTCTGAACGCCATATGTTTTTGGCTGAGGCGAAGAAAGAAAAAGAAGGAGTCAAGGTTGGTGACGAGCTGGAATTTCCCTTGGAAACCCACGACGACTTCGGCCGCATCGCCGCGCAGACCGCTAAGCAGGTTATTCTTCAGCGTCTTCGCGAGGCCGAACGGGATTCCGTTTTGGGCGAATTCAAAAATAAAGAGGGCGAGATTGTCAGCGGCGTGATCCAGCGTTTTGATCGCGGCAATGTCTATATTGACCTTGGGCGTACCACCGGCGTTCTTTTTTACAACGAAACGATTCCGAGCGAGCATTATCGCGCCGGTGAGCGGATGCGCTTTTACGTGGTTGCTGTTCAGTCCGATACAAAGATGCCGGGCATAATTCTTTCTCGCGCTCATCCTAAGTTTGTCGGCAAGCTTTTCGCGATGGAAGTTCCGGAGATTAATGACGGAGTAATCGAGGTAAAAGCGATTGCCCGCGAACCGGGGAGCCGCACTAAGATAGCCGTAGCCTCAAAGATGGATGGAGTGGACCCAGTTGGTTCCTGCGTCGGTCAGCGGGGTACCCGAGTAATGGCTGTTTCTAATGAGCTCGGTCAGGAGAAGCTGGATATCGTTGAGTTTTCCGAAGATCCGGCGAAATTCATCACCAGCGCTATTTCTCCAGCCAAAGTTCAGCAGGTGGACATTCTGCCGCATCGTGAGGCCCGAGTTTATATTCCCGAGGATCAGCTGAGTCTGGCAATCGGCAAAGGCGGACAGAACGTCCGTTTGGCCGCGAAGCTTACGGGCTGGAAAATAGATGTCCGTTCCGCCGCGAAGCCGGAGGAAGCCCAGGAAGGAGGCACTGCAGTGGCTGAAACGTCAGCCGAGGATAAGGTATAATAAAAACCATGAATATTTACTATCTGATTTTTGCGCCGGTCGCGATCGCCATCGCTTACAGCGCTTATATTATGTTGTGGCTGAAAAAGCAGCCATCCGGTAATGAAAAGATGCGCGAGATTTCTCATGCTATTCAGCTTGGATCGTCCGCGTATCTTAATCGCCAGTACAAAACCGTGGCTTACGTGGGCGTACCGCTAGTGGCCGTTCTTTATTTCACGCTTGGCTGGGTAAGCGCCGTTGGATTCTTGGTTGGCGCTGTCGCTTCCGCCGTTGCCGGTTACATCGGTATGAATGTGGCCGTTCGAGCCAACTCTAAGACCGCCGATGCCGCTTCTCGCGGGATGGGTCAGGCTCTCTCGCTCGCATTCAAGGCCGGTTCGGTTACCGGTTATCTTGTTGTAGCGCTCGGACTTTTGTCCGTGGCCGGATTTTATTTCGCGACCGGTGACGCCCGTTCTTTGATCGGTCTCGGTTTCGGCGCCAGCTTGATTTCCATCTTTGCCCGTCTTGGTGGAGGTATTTTCACTAAGGCCGCTGATGTAGGCACCGATCTTGTCGGTAAAGTGGAGGCCGGCATTCCAGAAGATGATCCGAGGAATCCTGGCGTTATTGCCGACAATGTCGGGGACAATGTCGGGGATTGCGCCGGTATGGCCGCCGACCTTTTTGAGACCTACGCGGTTACTCTGACCGCGGCGATGCTTTTGGGCGCTTCGTTTTTAAGCGGCGGACAGCTGGCCTTCCCGCTGGTACTGGGAAGTCTCGCAATTATTGCTTCTATAGTAGGCGGATTGTTCGCGAAACTCGGCAAGTCCAAGTCCATCATGGGCGCGCTGTATAAGTCTTTGACCGTGGCGCTTGTGGTATCTGCCGGTCTTTTTTACTGGGCTTCAATGAGATACTTCCCGGAGGAAGGATTGAAAGTATTCTTAACCACTTTGATCGGGCTCGCGGTTACGGTATTGATGGTATTGGTTACTGATTATTACACCGCGAAAAAATACGCTCCGGTCAAAAAGATTGCCGAAGCCTCCAAGTCCGGACACGGCACTAATATTATTATGGGCCTTGCGGTCGGAATGGAATCTACCGCGCTTCCGATTATCGTGATTGTCGGTGGCATGCTTGGCGCTTATGCCCTGATGGGAGTTTATGGAATCGCGCTTGCCGCGACCGCCATGCTTTCGGTTGCCGGTATCGTGGTGGCGATTGACTCATTCGGGCCGGTCACCGATAACGCCGGCGGTATCGCCGAGATGTCTGGTGCCCCTAAAGAAACCAGAGAAATTACCGATGCTTTGGACGCTGTCGGCAACACCACAAAAGCGGTTACCAAGGGTTACGCGATCGCTTCCGCCGGTCTGGCGGCGGTGGTGCTATTCGCCGGATACGCCGAGGAGCTTGGTCATGCCGGTAAGATAGTTTTGTTTGAGCTGCAGAATCCTTACGTTGCCGCAGGTCTTTTCTTGGGCGCGATGATTCCGTTTCTTTTCAGCTCTATGGCGATGCGTGCTGTCGGTGAGGCGGCCAGCGCGGTAGTCGAAGAAATCCGACGCCAGTTTCGTGAGATTAAGGGTATTATGGACGGCACCGGTAAGCCTGACTACGCGCGAGCGGTAGATATCGTTACTAAGGCGGCTCTTAGCAAGATGATCGTCCCGGCGATTTTACCGATTGCCGCGGTCCTACTGGTTGGCTTCACGCTAGGCGCCGAAGCCCTCGGCGGTTTACTGATGGGCACGATCGTGTCTGGCCTCTTCCTCGGCATCTCAATGACTACCGGCGGCGCCGCATGGGACAACGCTAAGAAATATATTGAAGCCGCGGGCGCCAAAGGCACCGAGTGGCACAAGGCGGCGGTTACCGGTGATATGGTTGGAGATCCTTATAAGGATACCGCCGGCCCGGCGATTAACCCGTTGATCAAAGTAATCAACATCGTCGCATTGCTGATTGTAGCGTTGTTATAAAAGAAGAAAGAAAAGACCCGCCAAGCGGGTCTTTTCTTTTGGGTAAAATGTGATATTATATAACAACTATGAAATCTTCATTCAAGAAATTGCCGGGCTCCAAGATTGAGGTTACGGTTACGCTGGATCAGAAAGAATTTCTTCCTTATTACCAGGCCGCATATGACGCGGCGCTGAAAGGCATTCATTTAAAGGGCTTTCGCCCGGGAACCGCTCCGAAAGAGATGGCCGATGCCGCCGTTGATAAGGACGCGGTGTTTAACGAGGCCGCCAGGAATGTGGTGCGCTGGAGCATGGATGAAGTTTCCAAAGATAACGAATGGACGATTATTGATGCGCCGCAGGTACAGGTTGAAGACACGAAAGATCTGGGAATTTCTTATAAAGCCGTCTTAACCATCTTCCCTGAGGTTGTGCTTCCGAATTATAAAAAGATCGCGAAGAAGGTGATGGCCGAGGAGAAAGAACAAAAAGTTGAGGCGAAGGAGATTGAGCAGACTTTGGAATGGATCCGTAACCAGAGAAAGGAGGGCGACAAGGTGCCCGAGTTAAATGACGAGTTCGCGAAATCTATCGGTAAATTTGAAAACGTGGAGGAGCTTAAAAAGAGCGTCAGCGAAGGTATTTTGGCGGAAAAAAATGTGCGCGAGCATGACCGACTCCGCTTGAAGATGCTGGAGGAGATTATCAAAGAATCTAACATCGACCTTCCGGAGATTATGGTGACAAAAACCTATGACAGCATGATCAAGCAGTACGCCGCGATGTTGAAGGCGAGCGGCAAGAAAGAAGAAGATGTTCAAAAAGAGGTGATGGAAAAAGCTAAGAGTAATGTCCTGAATAACTTGGTGATGTACAAACTTTCTCAGGCGGAGAAGTTGGAGCCGACGGAAGAAGAGGTTAAGGCGCGCGAGGGCAGCATTGAAAGCGACCAGCAGTACCAGTATATTTATGGAATGCTGCAGAACGAAAAGGTCTTTAAATTCTTGGAAGCTCAAAAATAATTTATGGCAAATAATAAACAGGAAACAAAGAACGAGTATCTTATACCGACCGTAGTGGAAAGAGTTCCGGGCGGCGAGCGCGCGTATGATATCTACTCCCGCCTTTTGAAGGAGCGTATTATTTTCCTCGGCGGTCCGATCAGCGACGGCTTGGCTAATGTGGTTATCGCCCAGTTACTCCATCTTGAACACGAGGATGCCAAAAAGGACATCAAGCTTTATATCAACAGCCCGGGCGGTTCGGTAACCGCGGGTATGGCGATTTATGACGCTATGCAGTACGTTAAGCCGGATGTTTCCACTGTTTGTATCGGCATGGCCGCTTCTATGGCGGCAGTGCTTCTTGCTTCCGGCAAGAAAGGAAAGCGCATCGCTCTGCCGAATTCGGAGATTCTTCTCCATCAGGTGATGGGAGGCGCGGAAGGACAGGCGAGCGAGATTGAGATTACCGCCAAGCAGATTCTGAAGCTTAAAGATAAACTTAATCAGATTATCGCTAAGCATACCGGACAGACGTTCGCGAAGATTGAAAAAGATACCGACCGCGATTATTATCTCTCTGCCGAAGAGGCGAAAGCCTACGGGATAGTGGATGAGATAGTGAAGGGAAAGAGATAAATGAAAATCCGGCCTTCTGGCCGGTTTTTCATTTATCCGGAAATTGGCTAGAATTGTAGGCATGGACACAGGAAGGATATTATCGCGGGGAGTAGCAGAGGCGATTGTAAAAGAGCATCTGGAGCGTGAGCTTCATTCCGGCAGAAAATTGCGGGTGAAGTTTGGCATTGACCCGACCGCCCCGGATCTTCATCTTGGCCATACCGTGCCGCTGCGCAAACTGCGCCAGTTTCAGGATGCTGGCCATCAGGTTGTTTTGATCATCGGAGATTTTACCGCCACAATCGGCGATCCGTCCGGTAAGATGGAGGCGCGCAAGCCGTTGACTGAAAAAGAAGTTAAACAAAATCTGAAAAGCTATCTGAAGCAGGCGGGTAAGGTTCTGAATATGCGGAAAGTGGAAGTGAAATACAACGCCAAGTGGTATAAGAAAAATCCGAGCCTGCTCTTGGATCTGATGCGCCGCGAAAGCGTGCAGCGCGTATTGGAACGTGATGATTTTCAGAAGCGCATGCAGGAGGGTAGGGAGATTACGGTGTTAGAAGAGATCTATCCGCTTCTTCAGGGTTATGATTCGGTAGCGGTGAAGGCTGATGTCGAGATTGGCGGCACCGATCAAAAATTTAATCTGCTTATGGGACGAAAGTTGCAGCGCTCTTTCAATGTTCCGGAGCAGGATGTTATCACCCTGCCGCTTTTAGAAGGGACGGACGGGGTTAAAAAAATGAGCAAGAGCACCGGTAATTATATCAGTTTGGACGAGCTGCCCTCGGATATGTTCGGCAAGATCATGGCCGTGCCGGATACGCTTATCAATAAGTACTACGAATTACTCACAGATGAAGAGCGTAAGATTAATGATCCGCGCGAAGCAAAGCTGGAGTTGGGTCGCATTATCGTAAGTATGTATCACGGCGCCAAGGCCGGCCATAAAGCTCAGGACGAGTTTATTCGGGTGTTTTCTCAAGGTAAGGCTCCGTCGGAAATTTCGGTAAAAAAAGTTTCCCATTGGACGATTGTGGATTTGCTTGTAGAAGCGGAGGCCGCGGCGAGTAAAAGTGAGGCCCGTAGGTTAGTGGAGCAGGGGGGCGTTAGTGTGAATGATCAAAAAATTACCGATGTTTCTACGGCTGTGTCGCCCGGCGCGGTAATCAAGGCCGGTAAACACACCTTCTTTCGCGCGGAACAGAAATAGTGTTAATATAAATATTATGAATTTTGAATCAGCACCGAATCCGGAAAAGGAAGACGCAGAATACTTGGAAAAGTTACGGGAAGCCATAGAGGAAGGCCGGCCGCTTGCCGACACTCCTGAAGCCGAGCAGTATATCGCTCAGCTAGACCGGGAGCTTGATGCCGCCGAGGCTGATTGGGAAGCATTATAAAATAAAAGCGCCCCCGAAGGGGCACTTTTATTTCTGAGCGGGTAACGGGAGTCGCCTACAACTCTCGGCGCGCCGTCGCTCGCCTCGGTTGCAGGCCGCCCCTCGCTCATAAATCTGTTGATTTATTTCGCTGCGGTCTTCTCCTCCCGATTATCATCTGCAGAAATAAAAATGCCCCCAAAGGGCATCTTTATTTCTGAGCGGGTAACGGGAGTCGAACCCGTATCTCGACCTTGGCAAGGTCGCATAATAGCCGCTATACTATACCCGCGCTAAGGTCACTCTACAGAACTTCCGCCAAGAAATCTAGTTACCCGGCGGAAGGTCGGACGGACCGTTCGTGGCCGGAGCGCTGTCCGGGCCTTTGAACGTTTCCTCAACGTTCGCCTGCTGATCCGCTTCCCCGACGGTAAATGATCCGAGGTTCATGTAGCTGCCAATCAGACCCAGGATTACCAGCACGACGAAGATTATTTTAATGACGTTTTTCATAACTATTTTTTCTTTTCAATATGATATAAAATTATAGATAATAACGCAACCTTACCAATTTATGGTCAATAAATCTCTTTATACAAATATTTTCTGGGCGGTAGTAATTCTGATGTCTCTCGCGCTCGTCTTCTCTTTCGCGCTTGAACCGGGGACTAAAAAGATCAGCTTGAGCATCAATGAAGTGGTCGCCAAGATTAATGCCGGCGAAGTAGACGCTATTAAAGTTAATGGCGACGATCTTTCTATTAAGCTGAAGAGCGGCGACGAGGCGCGCGCCACCAAAGAGAGCGAAGCGGGACTTACGGAAACTCTGAAGAACTACGGCGTTGATGCCAAAGCTTTTCAGGCTGTCGCGTTAACGGTAGAGAGCGAATCCGGCGCTTCTTTTTGGCTAGGTATTCTTATCCCTACGCTTCTTCCGCTAATAATTATCGGAGTGATGTTCTGGATGGTATTTCGAAAAGCGCAATCCGGCGGTAGCCAGGCTTTTACTTTCGGCAAGTCTAATATCCGGCTCTTCAGCTCTTTGCGTGATCGGCTTACTTTCAAAGATGTCGCCGGCCTTAAGGAAGCCAAGCAGGAGCTTGAGGAAGTGGTGGATTTTCTAAAAAATCCTAAAAAATATATTGCAATTGGAGCCAGGATTCCGCGAGGTGTGTTGTTAATGGGTCAGCCGGGAACCGGGAAAACTTTGCTGGCCCGCGCGGTGGCAGGGGAAGCAGGTGTGCCGTTCTTCCATATTTCTGCCTCTGAGTTTGTGGAAATGTTTGTCGGCGTCGGCGCCTCGCGTACCCGTGATGCTTTTGCGACCGCGAAAAAAGC
>CAYGEK010000019.1:7600-10229 GCA_964348885.1 uncultured Candidatus Saccharibacteria bacterium
TTGGATATGCCGGACATCAAGGACAGAGAAGAAATTTTGAAAGTACACGTGAAAGGGAAAAATTTGGATAAGACTGTAGATTTACGCCGCGTCGCCGTGCGTACGCCGGGATTTTCTGGAGCCGATTTGGCCAACCTGACCAATGAGGCCGCGATTTCCGCCGCCCGTAACGGCCGGAAAACTATCACGCAAACCGACCTTTTGGATTCAATTGAAAAAGTAATCCTTGGCCCGGAGCGTCGTGGAAGAGTTATTTCTGATAAGGAAAAAAAGATTACTGCTTATCATGAAGCCGGCCACGCGTTGGTTTCCGCCAGTCTGAAAGATGCCGATCCGGTCCATAAAGTTTCTATAATTAGCAGAGGTTCCGCCGGAGGGTACACGTTGAAACTGCCTTTTGAAGAGAATCGCCTTCATACCAAGTCACAGTTTATGGCTGAGCTTGCAACGATGATGGGAGGATACGCGTCCGAGCAAATTATATTCGGCGATCTGACTACCGGGGCCTCTAACGACATTAAGCAGGCTTCTGAGCTTGCTCGGGCGTTGGTTACAAAATACGGCATGAGCGAGAAGCTTGGCCCGATGACTTTTGGCAAAACCGATGAGTTAGTATTTCTCGGAAAGGAAATAAGTTCGGAAAAGAACTATTCGGAGAAGGTAGCCGCGGAAATTGACGAAGAGGTGAGCGGGTTCATCGCGGGGGCTTTTGCCGCCGCGAAAAAAGTAATCAGTTCCCGTAAAAAAGTATTAGATGCGATTGCCAAAGCTTTGCTGGAAAAAGAAACACTTGAACACGAGGAGTTCTATGCCATTCTTAAGCCCTTCAATTTAAAGCCATTATCGGTATAGCAGGCGATTTCCGACCTGGAGCAAAGTGGGTCGAGGCCTTTTAAGCCGAGACGGGCGTTCCATAAATAAAAATGGTCGCCCCGGAAGAGCGGCTGATGTATTTGTTTTGGTCGGCCTGCCTGGGATCGAACCAGGGACCAGTCGTGTATAAGACGACCGCTCTACCACTGAGCTACAGGCCGGTTTCCAGCTTATTCTAGGATTAATATAGCATATTCGAATGACTTGACAAAATAGGCTTATTTGTGCTACACTGGCTTCAGTTCTGTAGGTTTGAAATTTTGATCTTTGAGGAGGAAATATGGCGAAGGAAACCTGGCACGGCATCCGTCTCTCGCAGGCGAATCCCGGCGAACCGCTTCCTATCATCCAGAAGCCGAAGGCGCAGACCACGCTGAAGGAGTTCGAAGAGATGGCCGCGAAGGCCAAGAAGGTCAGCAAGGAAGTGGATTCGGGCGTAATCCGCAGGGTTTCGCGGGTGCTCTCCGAGGCCGCGAGCAAAGAGGAGGACGCCGAGCGCTCCGACGAGAGTCGGCTCGTGGAGTTCTTCAGCAGGGAGCTCGGTACGGAGGAGGTGTCCTCGGAGTCGTTCGACGATCCCGAACCCAAAGCGACCGTCCCGGACCTCGCGACCATGAAGCCCGAGGAGCTGGAGAAGCTCACCGAGGACGAGTTCCTCGCCCTCATCCAGAAGACCAAGTCCCGATAGCCCTAAGCCCTTCCGAGTAATCGGAGGGGCTTTTTATTTTTTTAAATTACATATTCACTTTTTCTTAAATTTGGTATACTATAGGCAACTAAAGTACCCCAAAGGCATGCTCAATCTTGAAACTGAACTTCGTAATATTAAAGGTATCAACGAAAAGTTTTTGGTAAAGCTGGATAAGCTTAAGCTGAAAACGGTCCGCGATCTTCTCTGGCATTTTCCGTTTCGTTATGACGATTTTTCAACAATAGTAAATATCGGCGACTTAAAAACTAATCAGGCCGCCACCATTCGGGGCGTGGTGCAAAAAGTATCGCTCCGGCGCTCCTGGCGGCGTAAGTTCGTAATCATTGAGGCAATCATCGCCGACGAAACCGGCGGTATAAAAGCGGTTTGGTTTAATCAGCCTTATATCGCGAAGGCTTTGCGGGCGGGCTTGAAAGTTAACTTTGCCGGCAAGGTAGTTTTGTCCAACGACGAGTTGGTTATGCAAAGTCCCGCTTATGAACCAATCGGCCTAACCACTGAAGCCAAACATACCGCCGGCCTGATTCCAATCTATTCGGAAACCAAAGGACTGACTTCAAAAGGTTTACGTTTTCTTATCTCTGCGATTTTAAAAGTTATGGAGCCGGCCAAGGATTTTATTCCCGAGGACGTCCTCACTGCCAATGAAATGCCGAACCTGATGGGAGCGCTTCGTAGTATCCACTTCCCGACTAATCTTGGCCAGGCGGAACGAGCCAGGCAGCGCTTCGCCTTTTCCGAGTTGTTGCTTTTGCAGCTGGCAAATTTAAGAAGCAAGATCGCTTTAACTAAAGAAAAAGCGCCGCCGCTTCTTATAGAGCGGTCTTGGATAGATGAGATAGTAGGGAAGCTGCCGTTTCCGTTGACTGAAGCCCAGACTCGAAGTCTGGAAGAGATTCTTACCGATCTTGGCAAGAGTCAGCCGATGAACCGGTTATTGCAAGGTGATGTTGGATCGGGCAAGACGGTTGTGGCGGCAATCGCCGCTTTAGCGGCGGCTAAAAACGAAAAACAAACCGCTTTTATGGCGCCGACCGAAGTGCT
>CAYGEK010000020.1:0-2809 GCA_964348885.1 uncultured Candidatus Saccharibacteria bacterium
CGGGGTGCGGCGTAGTGTTCGAGGTTGCGCGAAGCGAAACCTTTATTCCTCCCGAGGGCACTTTTTAAGCTTAAACATTGAAAAAATAAGCTTAAAAGTGTAGGATTTCTAACTACGGGCCCATAGTAAAGTGGCATTACGCTTCCATGGCATGGAAGAGGTCGGGGTTCGATTCCCCGTGGGTCCACACGGAACTTTAACAAAAGGAGATTATGTGAAAGGAGGAGGCTTATGCCGCGTCCATACATTGGTGTAACCGGTTTTATGGATGCGAAAGAGGTTGAAGAAATTATCTCGGAAGTCCCGCCCGATTCAAAATATGACCTGATGGTCGGCGTGCTCGCCAGTCAAAAAACAATGGCGGGAGAAAAAAATAAGTGGCCCAATCGCTACCCCGCTCCCGAAAAAATCAGGGATATTTTTATAGGCGACCTGTTTGCGCTTAGTCTCGTCCATTACAACACCAAAAATCAGGACTCACTTCTTGATCAACTTCTGCGGATCAACGCGATCGCTGGCCCATTCTTTCAGGGCTTCCAGCTGAATCTTGCCTGGCCGAATCCGAGAATAATTGAAGCCTATACCAACATCTGCTCGCCCGGGCAGAGAATCGTATTACAGATTGGCTCCGGCGCTTTCCAGATGATGGAAAACTCCCCCGCCAAACTGGCAAAGAAGGTCAAAGAGTACGATGTCATCGTTGATTATGTACTCCTGGACCCGAGCGGCGGATACGGTATTCCTCTAGTTGCCGAGGAAATACGACCGTTCCTCGCCGAGCTCCATTCCACCCACTTTGGAAGGATGCGGTTCGGGATCGCGGGCGGTCTCTCTTCTCTGACTATGCATCTCATTGAACCGCTCATCGCTGAATTCCCCGGGCTGTCAATTGACGCCGAGGGTCGCTTACGTGACCAGAATGACAATCTCAATCTGGTTACGACCAAAGCCTACGTCCGCGAAGCGCTGAAGATGCTTTCCTGAAATATAAATCCCCGACTAAGGTCGGGGATTTTTTATCAGGCAAAATGCTCGCTTTTTATCTCCTGCAAAGTTTTTTGCTTACAGGAAAGCACCAGCGAATGAGTGATGATCTTTCCGGATCGAAAGACTACTCCGTCCAGCAGAGGTCCGTTGATCACGCCGGTCGCGGTGAACGTGGCGTCATCACCCCGCACCAGATCGCTCGTCCGGAAAATCCGATTGAACTCTGTCGGCATATCAAATCCGGCGGCCTCAAACCTAGGGATATGCTTCGGATCAGGCTGCCAACGGCAATACATCTCGCCGCCATAAAAGCGGAGCGCCGCCGACGCAAGCACGGCTTCAGTACTGCCGCCGACACCCATCATCAGATCGATCGGGGAATCCGGACGACAAGTCGCGATTGCCATCGCCACGTCACCATCCGTGAAGAGTTGAACGCGGGCGCCGGCATTGCGAATATCCGCAATCAGCTTGTGATGACGCGGACGATCCAGTACCGCCACCGTCACCTCCGAAGCGCTCTTCTTCAGCGCATACGCGACCGCCTTCACGTTTTGCATTACAGACGCGTTCAGATCAATGACATGAGCCGCGTCCGGTCCGGCCGCGATCTTCTCCATATAGGAGTCCACCGCTCCGTACAGCATGCCCCGTGGCGCCGTCACCATGACAGCAATCGCATTCGGTCGTCCGTTCGCCACGCTGTCGGTGCACTCCAGAGGATCCACGGCGATATCAATCGCCGGACCCTGCTTTGTGCCCAACTGCTCGCCAACAAACAACTCCGGAGCCTCATCTTTTGCGCCCTCGCCGATGACGATCTTGCCGTCAAAATCCATTTTATTGAAATGCGAACGCATTTCATCTACAGCAGCCTTGTCAGCCGCCTTACCGTCACCTTTGCCAATCCAGCGAGCGGCGGCAATTGCGGCCTTCTCAGTGGCTCTTACGAATTCCAAGGGATTCATCAAAACCCTCCTTACAAGTGAATCTTTCAAATTTCTACCAACAAAGTACTGGATTTTTTATCAAAAGTCAATTATTATATCTTCAGAACTTTTAGGAGGTTGGTATGGATTCTCTGCGGATTGAGGCGCTCCGGCGGGACGACTGGAGAAAGTACTCCGGAATGGTCGCCAAGCTCGTGAAGCAACTTTCGCCTAATGCCGATCCGGTAGACGGTCACGACTTTTTCAACGTGGTCGGTCAGGACGAGGAAAACTTCACGGTATTCATCATCCGACACGCCTACGGCCCGGAGACGACTCCCGAAGGAGAATTCATCGGGATGGCGACGATCTTTTTCCGCCATCTGCTGAGTGGCTGGGTCGGCGAAATTCACGATGTCGTCGTGGATGAAAAATACTATCGCCAGGGCTATGGTCGCAAGCTGACCGCCAAGATTTTTGAGTACACCAAGATGCGAGCGGAAAAGCTCGGCAAGCCGATCAAGCTTTCGCTCACGAGCAAGCCCGCGCGTGAAGCCGCGAATGCGATGTATGTCGCCGAGGGCTTCCAACTGGCCGCGCAGGCAGTCAATCATCACGATCCGTGCTCCGGAGCGAAGATTGTCAGCGGTACCAATCTCTACACGAAAACGATCGATCCCTAAAAACCACCCCGTTAGATTAGGCTGCAATCTAACGGGGTTTTTATTTTAACCGTTCTTGGACTCCGCCTCCTTCTTGATCTTCTTTACCTTAGAACGCTCGTTCTCTTTAAGCATGGTTTTGCGGATGCGGATATTCTTAGGGGTAACTTCTACCAGCTCATCATCGCCGATATAATCCAACGCGTCCTCAAGTCCCATTTCACGAGGCAC
>CAYGEK010000020.1:2909-9549 GCA_964348885.1 uncultured Candidatus Saccharibacteria bacterium
GCTCATCATCGCCGATATAATCCAACGCGTCCTCAAGTCCCATTTCACGAGGCACGTCCAAGCCTTCCTGGACACCGAAGTTCTTAGTACGGAAGTTGGTCAGCTCTTTGGCTTTGCAAATATTTACGGCAAGGTCATCATCTTTCGCGTTCTCACCTACCACCATACCCTCGTACACCTCAACACCTGGGCCGATAAACAAAACGCCACGTGGCTGAGCGTTCAAAAGACCATAGCTGTTAGAAGCGCCCAGCTCGGAAGCAATCATAGAACCGTGCGGATTCGTGGAAAGCGCACCTTTAAATACCTCGTAGCCGAGAAAGATGCTGTTCATGATGCCCATGCCTTTGGTATTGGTCAAAAAGTTATTACGAATACCGATAAGACCGCGGGTCGGGATCGCAAAGTCCATAAAAGTAGTACCGCGCTCAACGCGCATATCTTTCATCTGGCCAAGACGCTTACCCATCATTTCAATTACCACGCCGCCGAACTGCTCCGGTACTTCAACGGATAAAAGCTCCATCGGCTCCATGGTTTTTCCATCCACTTCTTTATAAATAACCTGCGGCTTGGAAACCTCAAGCTCATAACCTTCGCGGCGCATGCGCTCAATCAAAATCGCCAGGTGCAACTCACCGCGGCCCGCTACTACCCAGCGATCAGGTGATCCGGTTCCGGTCAACTGCAAAGCCACGTCGGTTTCAATTTCTTTATGCAAACGCTCGTTCAAATTTCGGGAGGTCGTATACTGACCCTCACGACCGGCGAAAGGAGAAGTATTAACCGCGAAAGTCATTTTAATGGTCGGCTCGTCAATTTTAATAACCGGCAACGCGATCGGATTCTCAATATCCGCGATTGTTTCTCCGATAGAAATATCCGGAATACCAGCGACCGCGACAATGTCTCCCGCCTCCGCTTCCTCAACGTCCACCTTCGCGAGTCCGCTGAATACTAAAATATTCGTCACCTGCGTTTTTTTAATTTCTCCCGCGCGATTAATGTGCGCCACCGCCATTCCTTTTTTCAAAGTACCCGAATACAAACGGCCGATTGCAAGTTTTCCTTTGTAATTGTCGTACGTCAAATTCACCGTCAACATCTGAAGCGGCTTAGAAATATCAATAACCGGAGCCGGGATATATTCAACAATCTTATCGAACAACGGCTGAATCGTGGTCATCTTGGAAAGATCCGGCTCAAGGCCAGCCTTGCCCTGCACGCCCGAAGCATACACCACCGGAAAATTCGCCTGCTCATCACTGGCGCCCAGCTCAATGAAAAGATCAAAGGTCTGATTCAAAGCCCACTCGGGACGCGCACCCGGCTTATCAATTTTATTTACCACCACGATGGCTTTGTGGCCGGCCTGAATCGCTTTCCGCAATACGAACTTGGTCTGAGGCATCGGACCTTCTTTCGCGTCCACGACCAGCAATACGCCGTCTACCATGCTCATAATTCGCTCTACCTCGCCGCCAAAATCGGCGTGACCCGGGGTGTCTACGATATTAATTTTCAAATCCTTATAACGTACCGCGGCGTTTTTCGCCAAAATAGTAATACCGCGCTCACGCTCCAATTCATTAGAGTCCATGATTAAATCTTTTTGATCGTCCTGTTTAACTTTGAAGTTTTCGGACTGCTTCAAAAGAGCGTCCACCAAGGTGGTTTTACCGTGGTCAACGTGAGCAATAATAGCGATGTTGCGAAGTTTTGCGCTCGGCATAGAAAGTAAAATGCCCCTAAGGGCAAGATTATCCTCTAAATATACTATATTTTTTTCTTAAAGTCAATACTGGTGGCCCCGGTAGGAATCGAACCTACATCCTCGCCTTAGAAGAGCGGTGTTCTGTCCATTGAACTACGGGGCCATTTTGCATTACGCTTTTTGGTCGGGGAGCCGGGAATTGAACCCGGAGCGTCCCATGTTCTGGTCGGGGAGCCGGGAATTGAACCCGGTCTACCTGCTCCCAAAGCAGGCGTACTGCCGGTATACTACTCCCCGGCCAGAACATGCGACTAAACTATGGTCCCCTGGGCTTTTTATATCTTAAAAATTAGTAGGAGGGAAGCCCGTCGCGAGGACAACCTATGGTCCCCTGAGCTTGAGCCATTCTAAAAAACCAATGAATCAAGCTCGTTCCGCTATGAGCTCCGGAACCCCAAAGCAGGCGTACTGCCGATATACTACTCCCCGGCCAAAAAGCGCAATTTTAAAAAGAACTTGCCTGAATTTTACTTACCGAAAACCTTATCAAATTCCGCCATCGTACCGTTGAATTTTTTATTCAACTCATTAATCTCCTGGGCCTCATCGTTAATTTTAGTGATAAGGTCGCTCACCTGACCGTCCAAGTAAGAAGCTTCGGGACGGGTGACTTTTGCCCTTAACGCTTCAAAAAGCTGGCTCAGATAATTGTTGTAGTACAGAAGCCTGCTAACCAAAGCCACTTCCGCAGTTACCGCTTCGGCAGCTAACTCTCTCGCGCGCGCCGGCTCAATCCGTGGCAGATTTTCCGCCATCGCCGCCAGCTGTGAGGAGAGCCGTATCGCTTCTTCCTGACTTTCTTTATTTATAGAGATTGCTTGAGAAATCGTTACAAGCGCTTGCGACACTCGTCGTCTCTGATCATATTCTGACACTTCTCCAAGAAGAGAAAGGGTGGTTCGGGAAAGCTCCACGATACGCCCGGCTACTTCCGATCCTTTAATTCTCGCGTCGGAAAACTCACCCGGCAAAAATCTACGCGGGAAAACAAAGTAATAAGCGCCGAATATGAGGGCCGCGGCTGATACAATCAGCACGACATGCCTAGGCTTAATCTCCTTCATAAATGCCTTACAAGCTAATTATACAATTAGCTTAAGGTTGTGTTCTTTTTAACACGTTTTTTCCATTTTGGGAAGAAAAACCCATTAATTGACGCAGGGATTTTCTCTGCTAGAATAAGGTCATCGCGGGTATCGTATAATGGCATTACCGCAGGTTTCCAACCTGCTGACTGGGGTTCGATTCCCCATACCCGCTCAAAACGAATCGATTCCCTATGCTCGCTCAAAATTGCAATAAAAAAAGCTCCGACTTTAAGTCGGAGCTTGTGTTGTAACTGACTATTACCGCCAGGGCACCGGGAAGAGCTTGGAAAGTTCCAGGCACTGACGAGCGACCAGTTCATTGGTCAGCTCCTCCGCCATCACAATCCGCAGATCTTCCTTGGCAATCTGGTCGGTGGAATTCAGGCTGTACAGGACGCTCGCGGAGAGAAAGTCCCCTTCAGCGCTGAACACAACCTTCACCTTCGCCATGCCGAACTCAACCACCTTGTTGAAATTGTTCTCAAACTTCGTATCGTACAACTGACTCGCGGTCATGATGCCCAGCATCGTCCGGCCGAAGGCCGAAGTACAGATCGCCGCCGCCTCGTGGAAGTTGGCCACGCCGACAATCGCGATCTTCCGCATCGCTTCATCCGGATGGTTGATAAACGCCTCCCGGAAAAAGTTGCAGGTCTGCTGGATACGGGCGCCCTTCGCGGCCGTCTTCCCCTGGTGGGGATGCTTCAGGCCGATAGGAATCCCGTTGATCTTCACCGCGCTCATCTCACCGACGCGCATCACGTGATCATCCACGATCTTCTTGATCTCTTCAAGCTTGAGAACACAGTTCTTCGCCTGAAGGAACGAGTAGATCCGGAAAGTCAGGTGACTCCGCAGGTCACGCTCGAACAAGGCGAGCGAAATGGAATCCTTACCATGACTGAATCTCGGCTCGTCATGATTGCCTTCCTTGAAGGCAAACTGCACCAGACAGCTCTTCACCGCCTCGATGGTACAACGCTTCTCGCGAAGCTTTTCCCATCGGGAAGCAAAGACGTCCATCATGATCTGCGACTGCATCAGAGCAAGCAGAATCTCCTGCTTGTCCGAGCCGTTCGCGATCGGCAGCAACTCGCCGTTGTACTCGTAATTATGGGAGATACCCTGCTTGGCGTCGCCGTCCAGAATGATGACATCCACGTCATCCGCCAGAATCGGCTCACCCTTCAGTACGGTCCAATACAGCGTCTTCAGAGAACCGACATGCCAACAGGACTTCTGAATGAAGGTCAGCTCCTTGGATCCCTTGAACAGATCCTCCAGAGAGACGTTGACCTTATTCACGAGATCGCTGGCAATCGCGTAGCGATTCTCCGCCTTGCTGAAAGTGAGAACCTTGCTGGCCTCAAGTTCCTTGACGGCTTTTGCCACCTTTTCCGAACTCCACGGCTTTCTCAGCGTGGCATTGATTCGGAACTCGACGGTGCTCAAGCTGGCGCTGCTCGGCTGAAGAGCCGCCAGCACCCGATGATGCGTCTTCGTTACATCCTTCGGAAGGGCGAGTTCTTTTTCATTGAAGATCATCGACCGGTAATCGATCGGCGTCCAAACAATGTCAAAGAAACCGCTTTCCTTCTTGTTGATCGTCACCACCGTACAGCTGACCATGTTCTCGGCCGACTGCTGCTGATCCAGCTTGTGATGCGTACCCGTCGCGATACAAGGGATACCTTTGTATCGCGGGATGTACGCGCCCGTGCCGGTACAGCCAACCACAATCAGAGGCGGGGGCGGAGACGAGGTCTTCAGCGCGAAGCCGTTGATCAGTCTCTGCATCACGCCCGTGACGTTCTCATAAAACCAGGAACGGTTCCGCGGAACCAGCACTCGCACATCGCCGAATCCGGCGATCTGCACGGGGATCTTGGTTTCCGGATCGTTGAAGAGCCGGATGTCCCCGTTGTTGCCGCCACGCATCTTGTGAACCACCTGAAGAATCTCATACCCAATCGGGAAATCGTAGATCTTCTCCGCCACGACTATGTGGTAGTTGACGTTCTTGATCTTCGGAAGAAAATCGTTGAAAGAACCCGCCATCTCGTCGATGAAGGTTTTCCGAATCTCAGCCTTCGCATCCACGTCGCGCACGCCCTTAAGGCGGCGGCGCAACTGGAGCTCCAGCTCCTTTCCGTTCATGATGTGGCCGGCGATGATGACGAACATCGCCTTGTACTTCTCGGCGACATCCTTCGTCAGATTCATCAGGTACTTCCGGCTTCGCTTCGGGAAATCAGTTCCCGAAATCACCACAAACGAGACCGAGTTATTTTCCATCTTGCCTCCTATGTTCAAACAAATCTCCTGCGCGTTGTTAGCTAAAATCAGCTAGCGCCAGGAGCGAGGACACAGGCATACAAGGTATTCCAAGGACGAGCGACATAGCGTTAGTTGATTTTAGCAACAACCCGAAGGGATGCGGCTATTTTCAGACTGTCACTTTGTTACCCTCCTCGGAATAGAATTCTATTCCTTCGTCGTCGCGCCTAGTGCCAGCCGAAAATATCTCGCATCGCGCTAAGAGCTTGTTTGAATACAGGAGGCTTCTCCTTTCAAGTAACTGCGGTTATTCTCGCAAGAAAACCGTAAAAAATCAAATGAAAAAGTGATTTTAAGCCTTCCTCGAA
This sequence comes from uncultured Candidatus Saccharibacteria bacterium, assembly GCA_964348885.1. Lineage (GTDB taxonomy): Bacteria > Patescibacteriota > Minisyncoccia > UBA6257 > WO2-44-18 > JAHFLQ01. Next base: position 8,417 of record CAYGEK010000020.1, read on the forward strand.
TAATTTGATTTCCGAAGGAAAATCGCTAGAATGAACATAGTTATTAGGGGGTGTCGTCCAACGGCAGGACTCTGGTCTCCAAAACCAGTTATCCAGGTTCGAATCCTGGCGCCCCCGCCAAATGGCTACTCTGAAAATCATCGCCGGTATTACGCTTATCTTAATTGGGCTGCTCGCACTGATCACACCTCTAACTCCGGGGTCATGGCTCATATTAATCGGCGCCGAGCTCCTCGGTGTTCGCCTCTTGATACGCAAACAAAAACAGCCATAAAAAATGAAGTGGCGCTTGGCTTATTGTTCCGGCGAGTAAATTTATTTACCGCCCTTTGCCAACCGTGACAATGCCGTCAGCTCCATTGCCATAGTGAAAATAAGTGCCGTCAGGAGCTGTCACGCCATCCATCTCTTCAATCTTTGGATCGGGCGTCTCCAGGTGATAAATAATCATATACCACTGACCATCACCGCCATAACCGCGGGAAAAATAATAATACGCGCTGCCTGTAGGAAAAACATTAACATCATTAAACGGGTCAACCGGATCCGCCGAAAAATATTGCGAAAGATTATAAGCGCTATCTCGCACCCAGCTTCCACCGCTTAAACACTCTATGCTATTTGACCAGCCGCCGTTTGGAACGGTAGCGCCGCACTCACCAGAAAGCGGATAGCGACCATAATTATAATTAAAAAGCTCTAAGGCTTTCTGAAGCTGAGCGATGTCAGAAATTCTTTGCGTATCACGCGCGCTTTTCAAAATTCTAACCGGATTCAAAATCAACACTACAGCAGTGGCAAGTAACGCTATAATCGCGATTACAATCAGCAACTCAATAAGAGTAAATCCCTTCTTCCTTTCATTCATTATATATTCATTGTACCAAAGCGTGGAATCACCGCCGACCTCATGAAATAAAAAACGCCCTTCAAGGACGTTTAGGCTCTCTGGACTAGCGCTTAGCCTCCTTATGCACCGTGTGCTTGCGGCACCAGTTACAGAACTTTTTCAATTCAATCTTCCGCTCCACAAGCTTTTTATTCTTGCGGGTATAGTAATTGACCCGGTTGCACACCGAACACTTGAGCTTGATCAGATTAACGGAATACTTGGACGCGGCCATAATGGGAAT
>CAYGEK010000021.1:0-9519 GCA_964348885.1 uncultured Candidatus Saccharibacteria bacterium
GGGATCCGGCTTTTGAGATCGTGCCGCAGCTGGTGCTGTTCGCGATCAATACGCCATGTAACGCGACCTGCCCGCACTGTCCGTGCGAGGTTTTGCAGGAAGTCATCCGGAAGCTACCCGATACTTACGGCCACGAAGATCCCGATCCTTTTTTCCGGAAAGCCAAGCATCTTCGCCCGACTTACTGGGAAAAAATGGTAAAGGAAGCTTCGGAAGTTCTGAAGACGCATGGCAAGACCAGTCATTTCCGAATCAGCTCTTACGGCGAGCCGATGCTGCATAAGAAGCTGGTGGATATGATGGAGCTTTCCTGCGCCGCGGGTATCCGGACGAGCTTGATCAATAACGGATCGCTGATGACCGAAGAGGTAAGCGAGCGGCTCATTCGGGCCGGCGTCGCCTCGGTGGAGGTTTCCGCTGAGAGTCATCTTGACGAGGTGTTCAAGCGGGTTAAGCCCGGCATCGATCTTGCCACCGTTATCGGCAACATCCGGAAATTCCTGGAGGTCAGGAAGAAGCTCGGCGGAAAGACCACCTTGCTTGTCAGCATCGTGGATCAGCCGGCGGCGAACCCCTTCATCAAGGAAACGACCGCTTTCTATGAAGAGCTGGGCGTGGATGAAGTGCTGGTCAGAACTTTCCAGACCTGGGATATTCCGGAACTGATTCGTCAGAAAGATCTGAACGCCACGAAGGACAAGCTGGGCGATAATCTGCCTTGCCCGTATCCGTTCGAGCGGCTCATGGTAGACCCGGGAGGGAATTACCGCCTGTGTCCGATGGACGATCAGCAGAAGATTCCGGCTTTCGGTCATGTGCACGACCAGACGCTTCAGGAGGTTTGGCAGGGCCCTCGCTTCAAGTATTACCGAGAGTCGCATCTGAACGGTCAGTTCGGAGCGCCGCTTTGTTTCAATTGCCCTGATCGGAAGCGCCGATCCTGGAACCATAACATTTTCAGCGCGCTGGATAAGGCGAAGCAGAAAATGATCAAGCAGGAAGAGCGTTACGAAAGGACCGATATTTAAACAGCAAGCCCCGTGAGAATTCACGGGGCTTTTTAATTGACTTTTTAGTCTGCGACTAATATGCTAATGCCGTACATTGAGAGCTGAAGGAGAATCAACTATGGCCAAGGCCAGATTTGCTATGAAGCCGCTGGACTGGGAGGACCGTCGATTCAAGGTGATTTTGTTCGGTCTTACCGGCTTCGGTAACGTCGCTCTTACCACGCTTTGCGAAATGGGCTGCAGTGTTCAATGCGTGGTAACGCGAAAAGAAATAGGCGCCTTCCCGCATTACGCGGAAGAATCGTTGGTGGACTTGGCGCGGAAAAGATCAGTCATTGTCCTTGAAGGTCCGAATTTGAATGACTGGCAGCTTCGGACGCTTTTCCAGAGCCTTCGTCCGGATCTTGTTCTGGCCAGCACTTTCAACCGAGTCATTCCAAAAGAGATATTTTCCGCCGCGCGTTATGCTGTGAATATTCATCCGGCCTTGCTACCGCGATATCGCGGCGCGAATCCTTTTACTTGGATGTTGGCCAGAGGAGAGCGAGAGGCCGGTTTGACCGCGCACTTGATGGCGGAAAAGGCCGACGCCGGGGAAATTCTGTTTCAGCGGCCTGTGCCGATAGGGGTCAATGACACTAACGGCGATCTTCGGTACAGACTCGCCAAAGAAAGCGCGGCAATGGTTCGGGATATTGTGGCTATGTGCTCCAGCGAGCAGTTTGAAACACAGCCGCAGGATGAGAGTCGGGCGACCGAGTTCGCTCGCTCCGATTCCGATCACCGCGAGTTCTTTCTTGATTTGCGGAGCCAGTCCGAAAATCCGAGAAAGGTTCACGATCTGATCCGGGCGCATCTGCCGTTTCCCGGCGTCAGACTACTGACCGAGAGCGGGGACAGCGTGGGTGTCGTCTCGTCGCATTTCGAGTCCGGAGTAGTGAATATCCGGACTACGGAAGGTAAGCTGATACTGCCTATGTAAAAATAAAAGAGCGCATTTGATAATGCGCTCTATTTTTTTATTTTCCGGACTGCTTGAAGTGCTCGATGGTTTCTTTCAGCCCGTCTTCCAGGGAGATTTCGGGCTTCCATCCGAGCACGTTTCTGGCTTTCCGATTATCCGGAACCCGGCGGAAGATATCCTCGTAGCCGTCGCCGTACAATTTCTTAGCCGGCACCACCTCAATTTTTGAGGAGAAGTTGCCGATACGCTTGATCATCTGCGCGAGATCAAGAATCGTCGTCTCGGTGTCATCACCGATATTGAACGCCTGACCTTCCGCGGCCGGATTGTGTCCGACCATCATAATTCCGTTGACACCGTCACGGATATGCGTGAAGCAGCGGGACTGATCGCCCGGCGCCACCACCTCTACAGTCTCGTTCTTCAGGAACTTGTCCAGGAAGCAGGTGATGACCCGCCCCTTCGGATCAAGTTGGTCAAGGCGAGGTCCGTAGAAATTGAAGAACCGGCAGATAGCCATCTTCAGGCCTTCCATTTTGTAGGCGTGAAGATAATGCTCGCCGATGATCTTGGAGGCGGAATAGCACCAGCGGGTGCGCTCCGGCGTGTCCATCACCGATTGACTCTCTTCCGGCCAAGGCACCCGGGGGTTCCGTCCGTAAATTTCGCTGGACGAAGAGAAGACGATTTTCTTTTTGTAAGCGTGGCAGAGCCGGACCATTCGCGCCGTCCCTTCCACGTTCGTCTCCAGAACCTTCTTCGGGTTCGTGCAGTAAACATACACACTGGCAATCGCGGCCAAGTGGAAAACGAGATCGGCATTTTTGATCATGTCTTCCAGTAGCGGGTCCTTCAGGTCGCCGCGCACGTAAGTCATCTTCGGCCTGTTGATCAGATGAGCGACCTTTTCCGGTCCGCTCACATCCCAGGCAACAACTTCGTTGCCGGCGTTCAGTTCGGCTTCGGCGAGATGAGACCCGACAAAACCGCCGCCACCCGTAATCAGAATTTTCACGCAACCTCCTTTTGGTAAGTACTGGTCAGTATCTTACTGGATTCCGGACCCTCGTTCAAGAGGAGGTCCAGGATGGAAAGACAGGGAGTGAACTCGCCATGGAGTTGTCGGTAGGTCGGATGAATATATTGCTGGAATTCAAATTGGATTCCGGCTTCCTGAAACTGCCTCAGCTCGGCCTCTTTGATGTAAGTGGCGCCTCCGGCGGGTTCATAGAATCTGTTACCGCCAAGATGACGGACGATTTTAATCAGTCGCTCTACTTTATCCGCTTCGTCGATGCCGAGCTCTGAAGCTCGGACTATCTCCGAGTGATTACCAAGCCATTTTTGGCAGAGCTTGATTACAGCGATGTCCAAATCAATCAGCGTTTCCCACTTCTGTTCCAGCATGTCCTTAAATTCCGGAAAGTACTCTTTCAGGAAAGGCGCTTGCCGGTAGAATTGAGCGATTGATCCGATATGCTTTTTCTGCCAGCCATCCTGCACAATCCGTGCCTCGTTGATTTTAGTCTTCAGGCCGTTAGGCAAAGTGACCGGCACAGTCAGCCAGAGCGGTCCGTTCGGCGTTTTTATCCGATTGCGGTTGCGCCAGCCGTTTTTATCGTACTGAACATTGTCGTACAGAACGAAAACATCGCTCTGCGCCAGCAGTTCAAAGAAGCCCAGCCAGGGAATATATCCCGGCTGCATAATCACTACTGTTTTCCGCATAGCTCTCCTACCATTTATTCATTCTAACAGTTTGTTATGTCCAAGAACTGGTGCTACTATGAACTGAAAATGGTCATTTGGCAAGTTGCGCGAAGATATCGCTGGCCGATAATCCTGATCGTCAGCGCGATAGCGGTCGGCCTTCTATATGCCGCTCCGCAGTTTTTTATAAAAAAGCATTTGGACGGAGTCGGTAAAGAATTTGTCGCCCTGCAACTGACCCATCACGGCGACGAGGCGCTTGGGAATTTTGCCAGATTCCGGGAAATTTATGACGGGCACTTTCCTCCGGGGGAGGTGTATCTAAAAGCCGACGGACCTTCCCTATTTGGTCCTTTGCAATTTTTGCCGCTTTTTGTTGCCGGATTCATTTATTTATTTCAAGGAGATCTGAATGCCGCCTATCTGGCGATGAACCTGGTGATTCCGGCGCTACTCTTCGCGCTTTTTTATTTTTTAGGCAAAACGTTGACCGGCAATCGAACCTGGGCTTTGGCGTTAGCTTTTTTCGGCACACTCACCCCGGCCTTTAGAGCCTTACCGCTAGCATTCCGAAGTTTTGAATTATTGATGAACAACATCGTGAATTATTTTATTCCGATAGTCAGAACTCCGCTCGCGACTTTGGCGCTAGCCAAGACTGAAGATCCTCTGCTGACTTATCTGGTTTTGTTGCCTCTGATGGCGGCTTTAATCGTTTTTTGGAGGAAGCCAAATTACCGGACCGCTTCTTTAGCCGGCTTCGCTGTCGGAATAATCTACTACGTTTATTTCCATTACTGGGTTTTCATAACTATCATCGCCGGGCTTATGACCGCCTTTTTATTAGTTAGACACTTTCGTGATTCAAAGTCAGTGAAAGTCGTCCTCTCTTTTGTCGGTTCCTGGTGGCTGGCGACAGTGCCATACTGGTTGAATTTTTTCCGGTTCCAGTCTTTACCTTCGGCCGAACAGATAACTTTGCGCTTCGGTATTGAAACCGGGCGGAGTCTGGGATTTTTAGGAGGAGTTCCGGCGGTATTTGATTATCTTTTTTACGCGCTTCTGGCCTTGATTGTATATTTTGTTTTTTTTAAAAAAGGGCAGCGCGACACCGCGTATTTGTACTGGATATTTATCGCGGCCATGGGAGTGATCTGGAACGTCCAGGTAGTCACCGGCTATGTCCCTTCGCCGGACCATTGGTTTAGGGCGGTGAGCCCGTTTATTTTTGTGATTTTGGCGCATGCTTTATACGAATTATCGAAAGCGCTTCCTTATCGGGCGGTAACCGCCGGTCTTTTAATCTGCTCCGCATTATTGGTTACCAAGAAGGTTGTGAACGCATTGGTTTTTGTAGATCCGCCGCCGGCGTTTGTTGACGGTCAATCTTTTAATTCTTACGCGTTCAATCCCGATTTGGTTGATTCCTGGCGCTGGATAAATTCTAATTTGCCAGCGGAGCCGAGAATCGTTTCGCCGTCTTTCGTAAGCTCCTTCTACCTATATATACAGACTGCGGCGAGGCCGTATCTGATTAGCGGATCAGGCATGACGACCGCCTCCAACGAGCTCATAGAAGAGAGGTTCCTGGCGTCCTATAAACTCTTTATGACCCCGAAGCAATTTTTGAGGGATGCCTTGAGTGTTGATTATAAGGATATGGTTTGTGTCGGCGATTGCGTCAACGAAGATCTGCACTCCAGGCTGAATACCAAAGAGGTAGTTTCCCATCTTTATGGCGGCTACTACATAAATTATCCGGGTAGGCCGAAGAGCGAAGGTAAGTATCGTTTTATATCTATGGAAAAAGCGGAGGAGCTGATTTCCCGTTACGCCGCTCTTAAAGTAGCTCCTTCCGACATAGAAGCTGAATATTTGTATTATGGGCCATGGGAGAGGCAGATTTCTCAAGTTAATTTATCCATGCTTCCCGGACTGGAGAGGGTTTATAAAAACGACAGCGTTGAGATTTATAAGATATTGAAGACAGATCGGGCAGATTAGCTTTCGCGCGCGCGACCTTTTTGCCCGGTAACTTCCATTTATTGAGGCTGGTTGTATTATGAATAACACCTGTTAATGAAAACTATTTTTGTAACTACGCTCAATCCGTTCGTAACCCGCAATATTCTTTTTACCGACGTTTATAAAAAAATGTCGGCAGCTCCAGATACGAAGCTGGTTATTTTTTGCCCGGATTATAAAAAGGAATTCTATGAAGATCACTTCAAGCGACCGAATGTTATCATCGAGCCGATTGAGACGGAAAAGATTTCCAAGCAGGATGTCGTGTTCGGATATATCGGCCAGTCACTGCTCAATACTCGGCGCCTTAAGATTCGGAGGAGGGAGCTTTTTGCCGCAAATAAAAAAATAATTTCTTACCTGGGGGCAATCTTTTTGTCCTGGATCGGCTGGCTGACCCCTGTAAAAAAGCTGGTCAGGTGGGCCGACCGCCTTACATTTGATAAGAAAAAATTCGCGTTTTATTTTGAAAAATATAAACCGAGCCTGGTTTTCGGTCCGGACGTCTTCCATGTAGATGACGCGCATTTTATTATGGAGGCGAAGTATAGAGGCATTCCGACTGTCGGCATGGTGCGCTCCTGGGATAACATTACTAATAAAGGTTTTTTCCGACCGAAGCCGGACCTCTTACTGGTGAATAATGAAGTAATTCGTGACGAGGCGGTGGAATTCGCCGATATTTCCAAAGAAAGAATAACGGTTGTCGGTATGCCGCAGTTTGATGATTACATTAATAAACCGAGGACTTCACGGGAGGATTATTTTAAGCATATCGGCTTTGATCCGAAGCGGCCTTTCATTGTTTTCGGGCCTTGGGGTAACCGATTTATTGATACCGATTGGCAGATTTTGCAGATCTTGAAAGACGCGATTGCCGAAGGCGCCCTGCCGTCGAATGTGCAAATTCTAGTCCGCATACCTCCAAATGACACTATCTCGCTTGGCGATTTTGTCCCCAGCGATAATTTTAAAATTTATTACGTGTCCCGGTCTTTCCGAGAAGGCGTGTATCGTGACCGTGAGTTTGACGAGCGGGCGATGGTGGAGACCGGCGACAATCTTTATCACTCGGATTTGCTCATTGGTTATATGTCGTCCCTGAATATTGACGCCTGCGTATTCGACAAGCCGATTGTGGCGGTCGCTTTTGACGGGTGGGAAAAGAAGCCGTATCTGAAAAGCATTAAAAAGTTTTTGGATTTTGATCATACATACAAGATGCTGCCTACCGGATTCGCGACTTTTGTAAATAATAAGGCAGAGCTGATCTCCGCCGTGAACCGCTATCTTAAGAATCCCACCCTGGACCATGAAGGCCGGATGAAGTTTTTGAAGTTTCAGACCTGGCAGTTGGACGGTAAGTCCGGCGCCCGGATAGCCGACGCTATTTTGAAGAAATTACACAGCTAGTTTTATGCGCACAATTTTCATTACTATTTTCCAAGGCGCGGAAGCGAAAAATATTTTGCGCACGGATATTTATAAGACTTTAATCGCTCACGAAGATACACGGCTGGTATTTTTTACCGATTCCAATGAGCGGGCGGATTATTATAAGAAGGAGTTCTCTCATCCGAGAGTGAGTTATGAAGTAGTGCCGAATAAGATGCCCAAAGGACTGGATAAACTGTTCTCCCAATTAAGCTTTCCGCTCTTGCGCACCGTTACCACCGATCTTCGTAGAAGGATGGCGCTGGAAGAAACCGGCAACTACCCGGCCTATCTTCTTATGAAAGTAGTAAATTTTATCCTGGCCCGCCGATTGGTAAGGCAAGTTGTTCGTTGGCTCGATTATATGTTCGTCAAAGACAAGACTTTTACCAAATATTTTGATAGCTATAAGCCCGACGCGGTATTATTGGCGCATCTTTTTGACGGCGAAGAAGTGAATCTTTTACGTGAAGCGCGCCGTCGGGGAGTTCGCGCAATCGGCTTCATCAACTCTTGGGACAAGCTCACAGCCCGGCGGGCACTTAGGCTCTTGCCTGATTCGCTTGTTGTCTTCAACGATATTGTTAAAAAAGAGGCGATGGATTATGCCGATATGAGCGAAAAGGATATTTTTGTCGGGGGTATGCCTCAGTATGACTGGCATATTAATTACAAACCGATAACAAGGCAGGAGTTTTGCCGGACGCATAATTTGGATCCGAAGAAGAAAATTATTGTTTATGCGCCGATGGGCAAGGCCTTCAGCAATTCTGATTGGGATATTATTGATCTGCTTCAGACAAAATTGGCCGACGGTTCCGTGCCGGACGCGCAGTTATTTGTCCGATTTCAGCCGAATGACTTTGTAGAGTCGGAAGAACTGTCCCGTCGTCCGGATTTGCGCTACGCGATACCCGGAGTCAGGTTTTCCCGTGAGCGCGGCGTGAATTGGGATATGACTTTTGACGATATCCGCGGGCTGACCGACACTTTGGCTAACGCTGATCTTTTCGTGTGCTACGCCTCCAGCATGACTGTGGATGCCGCGGTATTTGATAAGCCCGTCATTAATATTAATTTCGAGATTAAAGCAAAAGAATTAATGTCAAAATCGCCGACTTTTTTCTATCAGACGTACCATTATGGAAATGTGGTTAAAAGCGGCGCCGCGCGATTTCCTAAATCTAAGGATGAATTAGTGGAATGGATTAGAAAATATCTTAATGAGCCTTCCATAGATAAGGACGCAAGAAAGAAGCTGGTTGAGGTTCAGTGCGGTAGGCTGGATGGAAAATCCGGTCAGAAGATAGCGAATTATATATTGACGGAAAGATAATTTTCTGTTATTCTTTCGTCAGAACTTTTAGAGGAGGTGGCGCTTGTCAAAGTGGGTCACGATGGTGGCTCGGGATCTTGCGCCTTCGCGGGCGTTTGAGATGCTGAAGTCTAAGCTGGAGGAACGGGGAGTGCGCGTCGCGCCGTATCTCGGCGGCGGCAAACCGCTTCCGGGTTCTATGGGTCAGGTCGCGAGCGATATCGTTAACAGCAGGCTTTTGTTGCTGGGTATGTCCTGCTCGGCGGAACTCGCGAAGGAAGAAGTAGAGGCGGCGCAGATTGCCTCGGATAACGGCGTGCCGTTTGGTTTCTATGCCGATATCTTCGGGACATCCAGTCGCGAGTGGTTCGCGCCTTTCCGCAAATGGGCAAAGTTCGTGTTCGTGCTTTCCGAAACGGAAGCTGAAGTGACGCGACGGAATTTTCCGAACGCGGAAGTGATTGCCACCGGCAATCCGGTGCTGGAAGGATCCTTCTGGCCCGCGAAGTCGGTAGAGGACGTCCGTTTTCTTCTGAGACTTAATCCGGACGATTGCCTGATGTACGTCACGGCCGGCAAGGACCTTGAGGTCAACCGCATCCACTTCGGCGCTGTCATTGACGCGGTTTCAACGCTGGCCGATTGCCACTGGTGGCGCCCGGTCTTTATGCTTCATCCCGGGGACCAGAACTCTCCGGCCGCTTACGAAGATGTGGTGTTCAAGAACGAGAAGGTCACTTCAAAGCTGATGCCCGGTAAGTTGACGAAGGAGCTTGGTCTCGCAGCGCTCGACGTGATCAACGCCTGCGACTTCATGGCGGCGTCGGCATCCACGGCGGGTGTTGAGGCCGCTTGCCTTCGGAAGCCGGTTGCGGATTTCTTCTCGCCTCCGGGATTGAAGCGGATTAAGGAGCAGACGGGCGGTGATACGTGGCCGCCGTGCGATTTCGGAGTCTCCCGCGCGACTCATAGCGCGAGCGAGCTTGCCGAGGCGATGCGATCGCTTATGTCACCCGGCGGCTTCGAAGAGATGTTGGAGAGGCAGTTTGAGCATTTCCCGA
>CAYGEK010000022.1:0-7006 GCA_964348885.1 uncultured Candidatus Saccharibacteria bacterium
AGGATGTTCTCCGGGGGATAGGAGCGGATTAGGAATTTAACCTCCCGGCCGCCGATTTTCAGCTTTTCCTCATCCATCGCGAACTGCTTAGGAATGGAAGATTCGTAATACTGCGGCGCGCTTTCCAGCGGTTTTTGCGCTAATTCCGCGCCTTTTTTGAGGCGCTTTGATTCGGCGATTACGAAGGAGATGATTTTGTGCATAGGCTTATCTATATATCTATTATACCCCGGGGGAGATTATCCCAGAAATTTGACGTTAGTGGAATAAATTGGTATTATCTTTACAGTTTTTTGAAGGAGATCGGCATGTACAGAATCTTTGATAAGGCGGTATTCATACGGCACATCTGGATCTTTACCGCCCTTGCTGGTTTTATCCTGGGAGTGCTGATGGAAAGGAATACCAGTGATGCCGGCTGGTATAAAGCAAAGGTCGGGGCTTATGAAGAAACCTATCAGCAGAAGTCCGGCGCGTCCGCGAAATATGGAAATTACGAGCTTCGAACTTTTGACGCGGGCGGAAATTGGTACGCGGTTAAAAGCGCCACGCCGGGAGGAGTAAAGATTCTTGGCGAGGCCGATCAGATTTTTCCGGGCCTGCTCGCCGAGCTTGTGGCCTGGGATCGGCTCGTGGAGTACGCGAAGAAGCACGGACCGTTCAAGCTGGATGGTCCGCTGACCCCCGAGCAGGAAAAGATACTGAAGGACGCGGGTATTCGGGTGGAGATGCACCCCGATGAAGAGAAGCGTTGATTGTCTGGATGTGGGACTCCTGCACGCTTATGGCGGGTTGCCGGTTACCGTAGCGGGCAAGCGGCTTCTGAATGACCACTGCGCCGAGCCGCATGACATTCCCGGATATCTGGACTGCCGTGATTTTTGCCAAAGCGCGGAATACAAGGAAAAGATTCGGGAAACGCAAACTAGGGCAGACGGTTCTTTCCGTCCCGCCAGTCCCGCGCAAAAGTTGATCATGCAGAGGAAGTTCGGTCCGTGCATTTTTCAGGACGAGTTCTGAATAAATATCCCCGCGAAAAGCGGGGATTTACTTTTTGGGTAAAATGTTCTAAAGTATAGGAGAAATCACAGGTCTTCGGCGTTAAGCCGGAGGCTTTTTTATTCCCCCGGCAGTTGCTTGGGGTGTGGTAATATATAAGAAACTACATACCAACTCAATCGTTATATATGCTAGACGGCGAATTAAGTTTAATAAGGCAGGCCCAAAAAGGGGATAAGGAGGCGTATGGTCAGCTTTATGACCACTACATCGCTCCCATCTACCGCTTTGTGGTTGTGAAAGTGACCGATAAGGACGAGGCTCAGGATCTTACCCACGAGGTATTCCTAAGCGCCTGGCAAAACCTGAAGAACTACAAGAATCAGGGATTTCCTTTCTCCAGCTGGCTTTACCAGATTGCGAGAAACAAGGTCATTGATCACTATCGCACCAAGAAGGACCATTCCGATATTTACGAGATCGACGAAGATCTGGTGAAGGTCGTGGGGGTCGTGGAGTCCAATCTGGATATCCGCTTGGCGGTAGAAGAAGTAAAAGGAGCGCTGAGCCAGTTAAGCGACGAGCAACAGGAAGTAATCATGCTCAAATTCATAGAAGACCTTTCCAACGAGGAGATCGCGAAAGCGATGGACAAGTCGGAGGGCGCGGTAAGGCTTTTACAGCACCGGGCAGTGAACAATCTCAAAGAAATACTATGGAAAATCAAGTAGAAAAAATTTTTAAAGCGTTTAAAGAAGTTAAGCCGGAAGAAGGCTTTGTTCAGCGTTCCCGCCAGATTATTATGGCGACCGAGCAGAAGCCGATGCGTTTCGGACTTTCATTGATTGAGAATCTTAAAATCGCCTCCGCTTTAGCCCTGGCTTCCGCTTTGCTCTTTATCGCGCTTGGCGGCATCGCCTTCTTGAGTAAGCCCGGTTCTTCCGCGGTCTTTACCGCCGAAGACTCCAATAAAGCCTTCCACATTCAGCTCGGCGAGGCTTCTTACGGTGACGGTCAGGAAGCGGAAGTGGGTATCAATCTGGACGAAATTCTTAAGAACCTTTCTTTGTAAGACTTCTCAAGAAAAACTCCCCGACCGGGGAGTTTTTCTTTTGTGGAGTTGCACGCAAAAACACTGCTCGTGTATAATGACCTAACAAGGTCGTACACTTAAAACAATCTTGAATAAATAAAATGAAAAAAGAAGGATTAATAGAGGCAGTAATGAAAGCGGCGGGCATCGAGACTAAGAAGATGGCCGGCGAAGTCGTGAACGCGGTATTTGATACCATCACGAAGAGCTTGTCCCGCGGCGAGGAGGTGGGTATTACCGGTTTCGGTACGTTCCGCACCGCCAAGTCCAAGGCGCGCATGGGTCACAACCCGAAAACGGGTCAGAAGATTCAGATCGCCGCTTCCACCAAGCCCAAGTTCCGGGCGGGTAAAGAGTTGAAGGACGCGGTTAAGTAAGTAAACAAAAAATCGCCTGTGAGGGGCGATTTTTTGTTGTTAGAGAGATTACTTCGCGAACTCTACGGCTCGGGTTTCGCGGATGACGTTTACTTTAATCTCACCCGGGTACTTCATCTCGGTCTGCACCTTGGAGGCCACGTTCTTCGCAAGCTGGAGCGCGCCGAAGTCGTCAATCTTTTCGGGCACGACGAAGATTCTGATTTCGCGTCCCGCGGAAAGAGCGTAGGCGGATTTCACGCCGTCAAAACCCGTGGCGATTTTTTCCAAATCATCCAAGCGTTTGATGTAGATTTCGGCGGTGTCGCGGCGGGCGCCGGGACGGGCGGCCGAGAGAATATCGGCGGTCGCGACGATGAACGACTCGGGAGTGGAGAACGGATACTCTTCGTGATGCGCTTCCATGCCTTTGATAATCCGGTCATCAATACCGTATTTCTGGAGGATTTTGCGGCCGAGGTTTACGTGCGTTCCTTCTACCTCGTGGCTGATTGCTTTACCGATGTCGTGAAGGAGCGCGGCTTTCTTCGCGATATCCACATTGGCGCCAAGTTCGGCGGCCATGATGCCGGAGATGTGCGCCATTTCCAAAGAGTGGACGAGCACATTCTGGCCGTAGCTGGTGCGGAAATATAGGCGACCGATAAGCTGAAGAATCTCTTTCGGGAAGTCTATCGCGCCGATTTCCAACGCGGCCTGTTCACCGACTTCCATCATGCGCTTATCCAATTCGCGCTTCGCTTCCTCAACTTTTTCTTCAATTTTCGCGGGCTGAATACGGCCGTCCTTGACCAATTTTTCCAAAGCTAGGCGGGCGGTCTCGCGGCGAAGGGGATCAAAGGAAGAGATAAGGATACTTTCCGGGGATTCGTCCAAAATAAATTCCACGCCCGTGAGACGCTCAAGCGTGCGGATGTTGCGGCCTTCGCGTCCGATAATCTTGCCCTTCATTTCTTCGTTCGGAAGATGGAAGGCGGTCGTGGTCAGATCGGCGACATGGGAGCGGGCATAACGCTGAATAGCGGTGGTAATAATCTCCAGGCTCTTCTTCTCCACCTCTTCCCGCTTTTTATGCTCCAAATCCTGAATCGTTTTAACAAGTTCGTGCTGATACTGGTCCTTAAGCTCGGTTAAGAGGCGTCCTTTCGCTTCATCGGCGGAAAGCCCGGAGATTTTCTCCAGATGAGCGACGGCCTTCTTCTGCATTTCACCGGCTTCCAGTTTGATACGCTCAACATTGCTCAATTCGGTCTTGAGATTGGTTTCGTGCTTGGAAAGATCCCGAGAGCGGAGTTCCAGTCCCTCGTCCTTTTTGGCAATGCGTTCTTCCGCGGCGTCCATGCGGGATTTACGCTCACGTTCGTCCTTTTTTACATCCTCCAGAAGCGCGGCGGCCTTTTTCTCGGCTTCCAGGATCAATTTTTTAGATTTTTCTTCTACGGAGCTGGCGTGTTTAGCGGAGATCGTCTGGCGAATGAAGTAGCCAAGCGCGAGTCCCACGATTAACAAAAGCCCCCCGACAATTACGGTGGTCATATATTTGTATTAAATTAAGTTCAAAATTTGTTTGCATTGATGTTCGACTTCAATACCCATACTGTATCGCTGTTGACTTTGGAAGTCAATTCGTGTATACTCTTCTATAGAGTGAGTGATGAGTATTGCTTAACCCGCCTCACGGCGGTCTAAGAAATGCCCCGCTCAATTTGTGGCCAGGAGTCCCCGCAAGGGGACTTTTGGTTTAATTGACGGATTATCCTTAACTTGGTAAGTTACTGCCAGTAATTTGAAGGGGATGTTATGGCATCGTTTGATATGATGGCGCATCCGAGCTTGATTCGGAAATTTAAGTTGTCCGTGCTTCTCCTGCTGGTTCTTCTTATTGTGGGACTTGCATTCGCGGGCATACGCTTTGCCGGTTGGGAGACTGAAAAGCGAGTGAGCCAGATTGCCGCCAGCTGGAAGACGGAGCCCGTCACGCTTGGTCCGAAGCTGTACTATTTTGACACCAGCATGCTGACCACTCCGGAAGATTGGCCCATCTGCTTTCGGGACCGCCTGAAGCGGTTCCTGAAGGAGCGCCCGGACGCGGTACTTGTTTCGATCACTCCTGAATACGCGCCGATGAATAGAACGCTGGGGTATTTCATCGTCATCCGATAACTTTGGTCCGCCGCTTCATTGCGGCGGTTTTTTTATTGGATAACAAAACCTCCCCTTGCGGGGAGGTTTTGGGATCTGCACTACCGGGAGGGCCGTATGTGGTGACCTCCAATACAATTTGTGTTAAGTGAGTGCGCGTCCATACAGCCCTCTCGATAGTCCAGTAGACAAGGCTGTATGCTTATTATAAGAAACGTTTGGCAAAGACGCAAAGCGAGAGTAAAGTAATATGCGAAGCGTAGCACTATTATGTTTCAGGAAAATATCAGCTTAAAAGAATTCAGCAACTACAAAATCGGCGGCAGGGCGAAGTATTTTTATGTGCCCGAAACGGCAGAGGAAGTGTTGAAAGGCATTGAGAAGGCGCAAAAAGAAAAACTGCCGATATTTATTTTAGGTGGCGGTACGAATCTTTTGATCAGCGACAAGGGCTATCAGGGCCTCATAATCAAGCCGGATATTAAAGTTTTGAAGCGTGAAGGCAATCTGGTGCGGGTGGGCGCGGGCGTTTCGGTGGCCGATCTTCTGAATTTTCTGATTAACGAAGGACTTTCGGGATTGGAGTGGGCGGGCGGTCTGCCCGGTACGGTGGGCGGCGCGATTCGAGGCAACGCCGGCGCGTTTGGCGGGGAAATAAAAGACATTGTGCGTGAAGTGGTGAGTCTGGACACCGCGTCCATGACTTCAAAAGCGCATACCAACGCGGAATCCAAGTTCGGCTACCGCTCCAGTTTTTTCAAAGAACGGGGGAGTGAAGTGATTTTGGAAGCGCTCCTGGAATTAAAATTGGGCGACAAGGAAGTAATCCGGAAAGCGATTCAGGAAAAGATAGACTATCGTAATACGCGCCATCCAATGGACTTCCCGAGCCTGGGCAGTACTTTTAAAAACGTGGACGTTAAGCATTTACCGAAAGAAGTCGCCGAGCGGTTTACCGACAAGATTAAAAAAGATCCGTTTCCCGTATTGCCTACCGCTATCCTGCTTTCCGAGGCCGGGCTGAAAGGCGCGCGCGAAGGCGGGGCGATGTTTTCCGAAAAACACCCGAATTTTATCGTGAATGTGGAAGGCGCGACGGCGGCGGATGTGGAAAAGCTGATTGCTTTGGCTAAAAAGACGGTTAAGGATAAGTTTGGAGTACTTTTAGAGGAGGAGATTCAGCGAGTCGGATAACAAAATGAAAAGATAACGGGTTATACTTTATATACAAACCATGACCATTAATATCAAATATACGAATCTGGATTCTACGGCGGCGATCAACGAATACATTAATACCGCTGTCGGCAAAATTGAAAAATATCTTGGCCGTCTTTCGGAGAAGGGCGTGGTAAGCGCTAACGTGGAGCTGGCGCGGACGACCAATCATCATCAGAAGGGTGACGTGTATCATTCTGAATGCAATCTGACTTTGCCGGGGAAGATGCTGCGCGCCGAGTCGGAAGGTTCCGACCCGCGAGTTTGTGTGGATGAAGTTGTGGACCGATTGGTGGCGGAAATTAAAAAATATAGCGCGATCGTCCGTCCGCAGGACAACGGGGGACAGGCTGAGCTTCGCAAGCTCCGAGGGAAGGATTAAAAAAGAAAATCACCGGCTAACCGGTGATTTTTGTTATCAGGTGATACATACCCCAGCCGATGGGCATCATCAGAAGATGGCATGCCGCAAGGATTGTGATTCTCTTTTTGCCTTGAGTTGTTTTCAGTATTCCCAAAAGTCTTAAAAACGCCGCCATAAAGATCCAGCCCGCCAGATACATAACCCACAGCTCGGCGAAAGAGTGTTTTTGGGCCATGGAGTCCGGGACGGTTTTTCCGAATCCGATAGACGCGCCTATGGATAGGCCAAAGATTGCTATAAAAAGATAGATCTTAAGATTTTTCCGGCTACTCCCGGGCGAATCTATGGAGTGCTTCATCCGGTTCTCCTTAAAAGTTCTGCGACGAGCATAACAGGAAATCGTGAAAGAAAAAACCCCCGCCACTAGTGGCGGGGGAGGTTGGTTTTACCAGCTGATGAAGATGGCGCAGGATTCGCTGGCCACGCCCCATTCCCAGTAGCGGATTTCGGGGTTCATGCCATGAAAGACGAGGTAGTCAAAAACTCTTTTTGCGACCCCGTCCTTCAGATTTCGCCGGCTTCGGTCCAGCATGAAGAGCTGATACCAGCGACGATAGAACGACTTGGTCGGATCAAGCTCCATTATGAACAACTCTCTTTCGCCTCGATTGGCGGCTTCCGCCACTCTGACAGGCAGTTCCTTCTTGATCTTGTTGAAAGCTTCTTCTTCCATCTCGGCGGCTCTCTGCGCGCTCTTTCGAGCGGCCTCGCTCACCCACATTCCCGGCCTCATAAGCTCTCCTCAAAAAACTA
>CAYGEK010000022.1:7106-8464 GCA_964348885.1 uncultured Candidatus Saccharibacteria bacterium
GTCAAATAAAAAAGCGCCCATATTTCTATGGGCGCTTGGGTTCTAGACTTCCACGGTCAGGTGCTGGCGCAGGTCCGCCGGGATCTTGACCTGGGCGATGGCCGCGAGCGCCGCCGTCGTGAAGTCCTTCACGTTTCCGCCGATCTGGCGGGTGAGGTGGATCTCCACGTGCTCCACCTTCTCGTACAGGACCTTCATGCCGCGCGGCATGTTGACCGTCTCCCGCAGGCGCAGGAGGTCGCCGCTCATCTCGAAGGACCAGCCCGCGATGAAGATCGGGAGCGAGGTGTCCTCCTCCACGTCCGTCGCCAGGCAGCGGGGCTTCTTCACCTTCGCGGCCGGGCCGATGGCCGTGCGCTCCTCGTCGGTCTTCGCCTTCTCCAGCGCGGCCTGCTGGGCCTCCATCTCGGCGAAGGCCTTGGCCTTGTCGCAGATGACCTCGTGCTTCCACTCGCCGCTCACGCGGCTGAGGGAGCAGCCGTCGATGACCAGCCGGATCTTCCAGTCCCAGTGGGCCGCCTTCCGGCACGCGTTGTCCACGTGGACCCAGCTGTCGCCCTTCTTGTAGAAGGTGCAGCCATCGACCTTGGCCATTTTGACTCTCGGGTGGGCACCATAGGGGTGGCTGACCATCAGCTTCACCCGCATCTTCGCCGTCGGGATCTCCATCACCTGGGTCTCCTCGTCGTTGGTCGCCTCCGCCCGGATCGGTTCGTCCGCCATGCCGCGCTCCTTTCGCCCCGTTTAGGGGCTTTGAGAGAAAAACTGTCAAACAACACTGGGGATAATATAGCATAAATATACCTATATTGTCAAATGGCAGTATAGAAGGATTTAGGCTATAATCTACCTATGTTTAAGTGGCTAAATAAGATTTTCAAATCCGACGGAGCGTACCGGAAAGTGATTGCGGAGATTAACGCGCTGGAATCGGAAATCAAGAAACTGACCGATCATGAGCTGACGGCCAAGAGTTTGCATCTGAAAGAGATCGTCGCCAAAGGCGCCGCTTTGGATCTGATTCTGCCCGAAGCTTTCGCGTTGGTACGGGAAGCGGCGAGGCGTACGCTCGGTCAGCGTCATTTTGACGTCCAGCTGATGGGAGGTATGGTTCTTCATCAGGGAAAGATTGCCGAGATGCGCACGGGCGAAGGTAAGACGCTCACCGCCACTCTTGCAGCCTATCTTAACGCCCTGACAGGCAAAGGCGTCCACTTGGTCACGGTTAACGAATATTTGGCGAAACGCGATACTGTCTGGATGGGTCAGGTGTATCATCTGCTCGGCTTGAAAGTGGCCTGCTTGGTGCATGAGGGCGCGAGGATGTATGACCCGCATTTCAAAATTCCGCCGCAGGG
>CAYGEK010000023.1:0-1735 GCA_964348885.1 uncultured Candidatus Saccharibacteria bacterium
CAGGAGCTTTCCCGCAAACTGAATCCGGAAATTTTCCAGGCCAGTATTTTGCATGGCGGCAAGGGTGGCGTCCACTTTCTTTCTAACGCTCTTCGTCCGCATTTTCTTTTTATGAATGACCTTCTTGCTTTAGGGGAGTTATTTTTTGTGTTCCGTCGGGAGCGGCCAGATATCGTCCATCTGAATAGTTCAAAAGCCGGAGTAGTTGGAGCTATTGCCGCAAAGCTTGCCGGAGTGCCGAAGGTTATTTTTACCGCCCACGGTTGGGTATTTAATCCGGATAATAAGTTGGGTTGGCTACGGCGGAAATTTTATATAGTTCTTCATAGGATTGCCGGGTATTTTCAGGATAAGATAATTTCCGTTTCTCATTACGATGATCGGCTTGCCGCCAGTCACAACATAGGCAATGCAAAAAAACGATTCACCGTTTATAACGGCATAGATACGATTCCATTTATCGCCAAAGGAGATGCCAGGCGAGTTATAAAGAAGTTGTCCGGCGCTCAGGTGGACGACAAGGCTGTCTGGATTGGCTCGGTCGGTCGTTTAGTCGCGGAGAAGAACTATGAAACTTTAATTGAGGCGGCGGTACTGGTGCCGGAAGCCAATTTTTTTATTATCGGCTCCGGTTATGAAGGTGCCCGGCTCAAGCAAAGGATAAAAAAACATAACTTAGAGAAGCGTTTTTTTATTTTGGAAGTACTGGGTCCGGCCGCCCCTTATTTAAAAGCTTTTGATATTTTCGCCCTGACTTCAATTAAAGAGGGTTTGCCATATACTTTGCTGGAAGCAATGGCGGCGGAAATTCCGGTAGTAGTTACCAGGATAGGTGGGATGACGGAAATCGCCGATCAGCGCGGCTTGGTCATGCCCGGCCGGGAGCCGGGCGAGGTCGCGCGAGCAATCAGGTATTATATAGAGAATCCGGCGATGGCGAAAAAATATTCCCTGGAAGCGAAGAGTTTTCTTGAAAAAGAACTGACGCTTGAGAGGATGGTGTCGGCAACTCAAGATATCTACCTCTCCTAATCATATGAAATTACAAAATGTCGGTATTTTTAGTCTGGCTTATCCTCCGTTCGTCGGTGGGGCGGAGATAGCCATCAAGGAAATCGCTACCCGAATTCCGGATGTGGATTTTTCCGTTTTTACGAATCGGTTCAATTCCGGTTGGCTAAATAAAGAAAAAGATAGAAATGTTGAAGTCTTCAGGCTTGGACGTGGGAGCGCGGATCTTAATTATTACGGCCGATTCTGGGAGAAAGCGAGATATGTTTTTTTGGCTTGGATTGCGGCGGAGCGAGCTCATAGATCCAGGCCTTTTAAGGCTGTCTGGGCAGTAATGGCCTCTTATGCCGGCTTCGCGGCGCTCTTATTCAAGGCGATGCATCCGCGCGTACCGTTGTTGCTCACTCTTCAAGAAGGAGACTCGGAGTCTCATATCTTAAGCCGTGTCGGATTTTTTTATCCGGTCTGGAGGAAGCTTTTCGCTAAAGCGGATTCAGTTCAGGCAATCAGCTCGTATCTTGCCGATTTCGGACGCCGCCACGGTGCTACGTGCCCGGTTACGGTAGTGCCGAACGGAATTAACCTAAGCAAAGGCAAGACGGATCAGCCGGCCAAGAAGGGTAAAGAAAAGATAATTATCACCACCTCGCGTCTCGTATATAAGAACGCGGTAGACGATCTTATCAAAGCCGTTGCCAAGCTCCATTTTCCAAATTGGAAGCTT
>CAYGEK010000023.1:1835-5715 GCA_964348885.1 uncultured Candidatus Saccharibacteria bacterium
GATGAAGAAACGGGATTATTCGCAAAAGCGGATGACCCGCAAGATTTGTCAGAGAAAATTGTTCGGCTTCTCGGCGATGCCAGATTAGCATCGGCAATTTCAAAGGCCGGCAAGAAGCTGGTTGAAGAAAAATATACTTGGGACGTTGTAGCGGGTAAGATGAGTGGCATTTTTACTGAGCTGATGGCAACCAAAAAATTGCTGGTCGCGACGGGTATTTATCCGCCGGATATCGGAGGACCGGCCACATACACGGTTCTTCTGGAAAAGGAGCTACCTTCACGCGGGTTTGCTGTGGACCACCTGGCCTTTACCGATTTTCGGAAGTTGCCGAAATTGGTCAGGCATTTTTGGTATTTCTGGAACTGCTTCTGGAAAAGCGGCAGGTTTGATTTTGTATACGCCCAGGATCCGGTAAGCGTCGGCCTGCCGTCCCTGCTGGCGGCGCGTTTGCGTGGCCGCAAGTTTTTTATCCGCGTGGCCGGTGATTACGCCTGGGAGCAGTCCGCCCAGCGTTTCGGCGTTAAGGATTCCATCGATGATTTTCAGAAGAAAAAATATGGATGGAAAGTTGAAATGCTTCGTAGGGTGCAGAAGTTTGTTGTTGGACGTGCCGACTTAGTGATTACGCCAAGCAATTATTTCAGAAAGCTCGTCGGAGGTTGGATAAAAAATCCGGAGAAAGTGCACACCATTTATAATGGGATTGAATTAAAAGAAGGGATTTCGGCGGTTCGGAATTCCAAAATGCTAATGACGGTCGGGCGACTAGTTCCCTGGAAGGGGTTTGATTTTCTAATTGAGCTTATGAATGAGCCAGAAATGAAAGGCTACAAGCTCGTAATTATCGGTAATGGTCCGGATATAGCGCGACTAGAGCAGTTAGTTAAAAATTTGAAACTTGAAGGAAGCGTGGAATTACTTGGTGAAATAAGCAGGGAAAAGATGCTGAAAGATTACTTAATGAACGCCGGCATCTTTATTCTTAATACCAGCTTTGAAAGCTTCTCTTTTGCGATTGTGGAAGCGATGAACAACAGGCTTCCTGTTATTGCCACCAATGTCGGAAGCATTCCTGAGCTTATCCGGAACGAAGAAGAAGGATTGCTTGTTGAGCCAAATAACAAACAGCAGATACTTGAAGCGATTAAAAAAATCAGAACTGACGCGGATTTTCGTGAGAGAATTTCGTCTGCCGCCAAAAATAAAGCGGGCGAATTCTCCATAAGCCGAACAGTCGATAATTTAGTAGACTTAATAAGTCATGTCTAATACAATATCTTCTCAAATTGATAATAGAAATTTTGCTTTAATGCCGAGGCGCGAATCCGCAGGTGTAGACTCTACTCCCAGGATGAGCAACGAAGGCAGTAAGCAAAATTTCATTACCGAAGGAGCCGCGACCTTGGCTGATTTCGTCGTTTCGCTCGCTCGGAATATGATATATTCCTTCGCTCACAAGCCTATAAATCAGACACAAGGTCGCAGGCTTCAATTGATTAAGATATTGCATTAGACATGACCAACGTTCAAGTTAAAAAAGACCATTATTTTAAGAAGAAATACGACGATTTAAATCGTTTTATTTCCTATTTCTACCAGGTGGATCTTTCCGGCGATCTTGATCCGAAGCGCATTCTTGAGATTGGGAAGGGTAACGGCTTTTTCTCCGACTATATGAAGAAGCTCGGTTATTCAGTTACCACCTGTGATTTTGACGCTAATTTGAAGCCGGATGTGGTTGCCGATGTCCGCCAGCTTCCATTTAAGGACGGAGAATTTGACCTGGTTACCGCTTTCGAGATTTTGGAGCATATTCCGTTTGAGGATCTGCCGAAAGCGCTTACCGCATTGAGTCGAGTTACTTCAAGGCACGCTGTCATTTCGCTGCCATATAAATCTACCGGCATAGAAGCGACCTTTCGTTTTCCGGGGGTCCGTACTCTTTTCAGGAAATTATTTTTAAATTTATTTATTAGAATCCCTCTTAAATTCGGCGGGATCAAGGTGTCAGGCCAGCATTATTGGGAGATAGACGCTTGGAATTACCGATTGCCGAAGGTTCGGGCAGAAATTGCCAAACACTTCAATATTCTTAAGGAAGTACGTCCTACAATGAATCACTATCATTACTTTTTTGTGTTAGAGAAAAAAAGCTAATGAAAGTTTTAATGATATCTTCGGATGCGAAGATTTTTGATGAGCATTCCGAAGTAAGGAAGAGAATCTCGGATTATGGAAAACACTTTGAATCTTTGCGCGTCATTGTGCCGTCCGCTGCGCTGCGAGACGAGGTGAAGATTTCTGAAAATATTATTGCGCATCCGGCGCATTCAGCGAATAAATTGATTGCGCTCTGGCGCGCGTATCGCCTTGGAAAAAAAATTCTTCGCTCCGGCGGAGACTGGGTTATTACATCGCAGGATCCTTTTGAGCACGGCATGATAGCCAATGCGCTTGCTGAAGAATTTCAGCTGCCGCTCCAACTTCAGGTGCACACGGATTTTTTAAATCCATTTTTTATAAGCGAATCTTTAAAGAATCGCCTGCGAGTTTGGATAGCAAAAATTATTCTACCGGAAGCGGATGGCGTCAGAGTAGTTTCCCCGCATCTTCGCGACGCGCTGACGAAGGCTGGTCTTGTGGATTCCGGTCGCATTAATACGCTGCCGATTTTTACGGATCTTGAGGCCATTAAAAAAACTAACCCGGATTTAGACTTTATTCGCCGGCACGGAAATGGTGATTTTATCATTCTGATGGCATCGCGCCTGACGAGAGAAAAAAATATAAGCTTGGCTATTGAGGCGATGCGGATGCTTTCTCCGAAGTATCCCGGAGCTAGATTGGTAATCACGGGCGATGGTCCGGAGTCGGAGGCTCTCAAGTATAAAGTCGCATCTTTCGGACTAAAAAACGCTGTATTTTTTGAGCCTTATACTGACCGGCTAGCCTCACATATGAAAAGCGCGCATTGTTTTCTTATGACCTCAAATTATGAGGGCTATGGAAGATCTGCTGTTGAGGCTGCCGCGGCTGGCCTTCCGGTGGTTATGACCAATACTGGCGTGGCGCTTGGAGCTGTATTTCCGCCTGGGGACAAGCATGCACTAGTTAATATCTTAGAAAAAATGATTACCGATGCGCGTTATCGGTCTTCCACCACTGATCTGCAGGAAAAATTTTTACAGACACTGCCGGCAAGTTGGGAGCTTTATGTTCATTCTTATGTTGATTCTTTGAATCTGCATTATTTCGACCGGCTCCTTTTCATTACGCAGAAAGTAGATTTAGACGACGATGTGCTGGGCGTGTATCATAGCTGGATCGCGAAGCTTGCTGGGGTGTTTAAAAAAATATCAGTAATCACTTTGCTTAAAGGACGAGTAGAACTGCCGGGTAGCATCGCGATTCACTCGCTTGGAAAGGAAAGCGGAAGGAATCTCTTGAAATACATCTTCCGTTTCTATAAAAATCTTTGGCGTCTTCGCGGTCAGTATGATGTGGTACTAGTGCATATGAATGCCGAGTACATGCTTCTTGCCGGCTTACTTTGGAAGTTAAGCGGTAAAAAAGTTCTTTTTTGGTACAACCATCCGCAGGGCAATTGGAAGGCGAGACTCGGGTTCGCGCTGGCCGACAGTATTCTTCACACTTCGCCGTTCGCATTTTCCGCGAACCGACGGAAGTCTGTTCGTATGCCTGTAGGAATTGATACGGAAGCGTTTCGTTCCGACGCAGCCATTCCCAGAAAGCAAAATTCAATTTTATGCCTGGGCCGTATTTCACCGATTAAGTATATTGAGACGCTGATTGAGGCGGCGAGTATTTTAGATAAAAAGAACATTGATTTTTCCGTTACGGTTGCAGGCGCGCCGAG
>CAYGEK010000023.1:5815-7560 GCA_964348885.1 uncultured Candidatus Saccharibacteria bacterium
GCCAGTGCCTTGGAGTATGCGCTCGGACTTTCGCACGAAGAAAGGAAAAGGATTGGATTAGAAATGCGCAGATATGTGACCGAGGCTCACGACCTCGGGACTCTCGTAAAAAGAGTACGGGAAATGCTAAAGTAGGGGGAACCTGTCCCGTTAGAACCAACCATGTATTATGTTTACGTTATACGCAGCAAGAAGAATAAATTCTTGTATACTGGATATACGGCCGATTTACGGAAGCGCTTTCGTGAGCATGATGATAGCAAACATGGATTTACTAAAAACCGCGGCCCATACGAAATTATTTATTATGAAGCATGTCATAATCAGCAAGATGCAACTGCAAGGGAAAAATATCTCAAATCAGGTCAAGGCAAGAGATATATTAAAAACCGGCTCAAGCGCTTCCTGGTTCTAACGGGATGAATTACGATTATCAGCGCTTCTTTGAAGAGAAGCTTAAAGAGCTGGCGAAAGAGCCCGACGTGTTAGATATCGGCGGCGGCCATCCATTTCAGAAGTACATGGCGCCGTATAAGGAGTGGTTTAAGGGCGTCCGCTATGAGACGCTGGATCCCGCTCCGGAGTACAAGCCAACTATTGTGGGCGATGTTCATAAAATGCCCATCAAAGACAACGGCGTAAGCGCGATTCTGTGCAACTCCGTCCTGGAGCATCTTTATGATCCGGCGCGCGCGATTGAGGAAATGCATCGTGTTTTAAAACCGGGCGGTAAGATTCTTTTGTACACACACTTTATTTATCCATATCATGCGCGAAAAGGAATTTATAAGGATTATTTCCGGTTCACGGAAGACGCATTCCACCATCTTTTTCGGAGTTTTTCAAAAGTAGAACTTAAAAAACACGGCGGTTATTTCCGGGCAATGATGTTCTTTATGCCCTTGCAGTCGCGTTTAAAGCCTCTATTAGAGCCTTTAATGTATCTGTTGGATAAGTTATTCAAAACCGAGCGCAGAAGCACAACCCCGGGCTTCTATATATACGCGGTTAAATAGGCGTAACCAAGCCTAAATTCCAGAGGTTCTATTATAGATGGCAAAAGAAGCTAAGAAGATTCGGATTCTGGGCATCATTCCCGCCCGTGGCGGATCTACCAGCATCAAACTGAAAAATATTGCGAATGTTGGCGGGCGACCGCTGATTTCTTATTCCATTGAAGAAGCAAAGAAGTCTAAACTTCTAGACGCGTTTATTATCGCTACCGACAGCGAGAAGATAGCGAATGTGGCTAAGCAGTACGGCGCCGATGTGCCATTCATTCGCCCTGCCGATACAGCGAAAAAATATTCCGCGGAGATAGAGTATCAACAGCACGCTTTGCAATGGCTGGAAAAGCATCGTGGTTGGAAGCCGGAAATTGTCGTGATTATTAAAGCGACTTCTCCGCTGCGTCCGGCTGCTGATATCGATCGTGTGATTAGGACTTTGCAAAAAGGAAATTTTAGCATGGTGCGCACTGTAGCGAGGCCCAAGCATCACCCGTATCGCACATGGACTTTAAATAAAAAATCTTCAACTCTTGAACTCACCGCCCCGGCGCTTGTTTCGGATTCCGATTTCGCGACTTGGGGAGCGGATGTTCCGCGCCAGCGTCTTCCTGACGTTTATTTCCAGAACGGGGCCGCCGATGCTATCTGGGCTAAGCATATTAAAAAAGGAGTTCGCGCCGTTTTTTCCGGACCAATCGGGGGCGTGGTTGTGGCTGACCACACATCTGTTGATAT
>CAYGEK010000024.1:0-3432 GCA_964348885.1 uncultured Candidatus Saccharibacteria bacterium
AGGCGCGCGTTACCCGTAGCCGAATAAAGCGAGGCCGGGTCCAGCATACCTTTGTCCGCCCACTTAAGAGCGTCGGCAACGTCCCCGGTGGCCAGCTTTGAAAGCTTGATCTTCACTAGAATGCCGAAATAAAAACCGGAGTTATTGCTCGCCGCGTTCTTAAAAACTCCCTCCCACTGCTCTTTACTGACCAGGCCAGGAAACGCCTCGTCCAGCCAGTAGAGACTCTCAATCCAGGTGCTTTCAAGATACTTTTTCACGAGCGTCCGAAGATCTTCATCATTCAGCAGATTGTGATGATGAAGGCTCTTCACGAAATCCCGAAACAAACGGTTCAGGTTTGGATACTCAAGAGAATCCGTGTCTTTGAGCCCGTAAGCGAGTGCCTTTTCAACGATTTCCCAAAAGGCCATCCCTTCATGGCGCATCCGATCGCTCAACAACTGCCCGCCATCGGAATCATACAATTTGAGAAAATAGTGCCGATGCGACTCCAGAGGATCCCGAGCCAATTTCACCGAACCAACGGAGGAATTCTGCGGAGGGCCCAGCGCAAAATCATGAGTCGGAATCGTAATTTCCTCTATCGGAACGTCCTGAAATGACCCGAGCGCCAATGCGACGATGTATATAATCACAACTACTCCTTTGTAAAAGTGCAGGCTTATTCTCCTACTTTTTAGATATTTTGTAAAGAAAAATCCCCGACTTGCATCGGGGATTTATTTTTTTACTTCTTATCAAATAACTCATACTCCCAAACGATTCTGGCTTTGGCGGTCGGCTCCGGCTCATCACCGAAGAATTGCACCGCGAGAGCCTCGGTCGGATATCCAGTCGCGTCGTATTTGTACGCGTAGGTCATCTTGAAAACACGTGCGTCATCGGAACCAAACTGAGAAAACTCCTCATTGTCGCCTTTGTCGTTCCACTTATTGGTCTGCCGTTTGATCTGCTTATCGTCAGCGTCAAAAATCGTCTCTTCGGTGACTCGTCCTTTGGCGTCCGTAACATAAGAAATGTAAATCTTCTTAACGCCATAGGTCTGGAGCATCTTCTTCAGATTTCCGTCAGCTCCATATTCGTAGACGCGTTCACCGGAAACTCCGTAAACCTTGTTCTCCAGGGTCTCGCCGGTCAATTTCCCGTCCGGGCCGTAGGTCTGAACGCCTCGGATAACGAGCTGTTGATTGGTGAAATTCTCCGTGGTCACGGTCCGGCTTTTCTTTTCTCCGTACTTAATCACGGCTTTAATCTGATTCTCGCCGAGAGGGTCTTCCTTCTGAGTACTTATCAGGCGCTTCTCGGCATCGTATTCGTTCTTGCAGATGAACTCTACCGCTTCCACGCCGCCAAGAACGAACTGTGCTTGCTTGGTGATGTTGCCTTGCTCGTCAAATTCCTGAACCGAATGATAGGCAACGGCCTCCTCCCCTCCCTCGGGAGGAATCTGGAAAACTTTATTCGTCCGCTTTTTCAGATTTTCCGGCTTCCGGAAGTCATCCTGCGCGTTCAGGCAGGTGCCGAGCACAAAGGCGTACAGAAAAAGCGCCCAAGCAATGGACCGCCTCATAAAAATCTCCTATCAAATTACCGTCTGCAATTATGCCAAGTTATCCTAAAAAAGTCTAATTACATCCCGAACGGTGATGGCTAACATTAAAAGCAGGAGGAGAGAAAAACCGAAGGCGTTGGCCGCCCGCTCAAACTTCATATTCAAAGGCGAGCCCTTGAGCTTTTCCAAAATTATAAAGAGAAATCGGCCGCCATCCAGCGCGGGAAACGGCAGAATATTCAGCACTGCCAGATTCAAGGAAATCAACGCTACTAGTTGAACAACGTACATTAGGCCCAGTTCACCCGCCTGACTGGCCACGCCGAAAACCCCGACCGGACCCACGATATCCGCCGCGATTCGTCCGCCGGCAAAAATTCCCCACAAAAGATCCGCAAAGCCCTTCGCTATTCCTATTACTATATTGACGGAGGCCTTTAAGCCCTCCCAAATACCGGAGAAAAAGGAATGTCTCGGAACCCCTCCTTCCATCAGCGCCACTCCGAGCGCGGCGTCCGCGCCTATTCGCGGCACGGCTTTAAAAACCAGGTCCTCCGCGCCTCGACGAACATCTAAAGTAACTTCCCGGCCGCGGTTAGCGTCAATAAATTCAATGAACTCTTCAGCGGTTTTAAATCCGGCGATTCTGTCTTGTGGCATCAAGCCGACGGCAGCCGCGGGGCTATCTGGGAGCACCTCTGAAATAAAAAGCGTCTCCGGAATACCGATCATGAACATCAGCGACATCAGCCACCAACCGAAAATAAAATTCATTAACACGCCGGCGACGATAATCAGCGAACGCTTCCAGGCTTTCAGTCCGGAAAAGCTCCGGCCGGCCGGAACGGCGGGATTCGTATCGCCCTGATCCTCGCCATAAATTCTGACGAAGCCTCCGAACGGCAGCCAATTGATACTATAGGTCGTCTCGCCGACTTTTTTGGAAAAAAGCTTTGGCGGAAATCCGAAACCGAACTCCTCCACCAGTAAGCCCATTTTTTTCGCCATTAAAAAGTGTCCGAGCTCATGGATGAAAATAAGGAACGAGATGCCGACTATGACAATCAAGATTGCCATTAGTCGTTGATTTCTTTGATTTTTGAAGCGAGTAGCATTTCCGCGTCGGCATTAGCCTTGTCGGTCACCTTCTGCACCTGTTCGCGGGATTTGAACTTCTGATCCTCGCTTAAAACTTTAGATTTAAAAGCCGCTTCCACTTTCTTGTTGGCTTCTTCGCGTAGATTGCGGATTCGGATTTTAGTCTGCTCAATCAGGCCTTTCACGAATTTGGTTAACTCCTGACGCCGCTCATCGGTCATGGCCGGTAAGAAAATTCGAATCAGGGTTCCTTGCGTATTGGCGGTCAGTCCTAGACCGGAAGTTTCTATAGCCTTAACCACCGGCGCCAAGGCCTCCTTATCCCACACGCTCACATCTATCTCGCGAGGCGGGACGATGCTAATAGACCCCAGTTGCTTAAGAGTAAACTGCTGTTCCATATATTCAACTTTAACATCTTCCACCAGCTTCGGACTGGGTCGATTGGTGCGGATGCCGCTTAATTCTCCCTTGAGAACCTCAAGGGCTTGTTTGACGGCTATTTCCATTTCCTTAGCGAAATCCATGTAATCTACTTTAATTTATTTGAGCTTAAATAAAAAGAGCCCCACCCAGCCCGTTCAAGGCGTCGCGCGGTTTGGTGCCGCGTTACATAAAGGTCAGCGAAGGGGAGGTCGCTGGCCCGAAGAACGGACCGGGATGGGGTCCAGGGAGCTAAAGCAATATAGCCTAATTCTTACTTGCAGACAATAGGCAAAAAGTAGATCAGCACACCGGAGAAAATCACTAGAAGTACGAGTCCGAAGGCTTTGTCCATC
>CAYGEK010000024.1:3532-7478 GCA_964348885.1 uncultured Candidatus Saccharibacteria bacterium
TCCATCTCTATATATTAGCAAGCGCCGCCTCGAGCTGCAATTTTTTATTCACACTGAATTGCCGGATCAAAGACCAACGGGTCAGTAATGCCTTCAGCGGACGGAGATTTCTAATCGGATCTTTCTTTAGTTCAAAAAAAAGTCCACTGACAAAAATGTCGAGCCGACTGTCATCTTCCGATTCTTTTATCTCTTCCAACAGTTTCTTAAGCAGCTCCTTCCTTTTCAGAGCGCTGGCCGAGAGAAATTCTTTAGCCAGCGAAATGTTAGGGGCCGACCCCGCGCCATCCTTGGCCACAAAAATCCTCTGAAATCGGGAAATCACCGCCGGCAAAATCCCTGCCGGATCCTTAAGTAAAAGCAAAATGAGAGCGCTCGCCGGCGGCTCTTCGGCGATCTTCAATATAGCGTGCTGGGCGGGTAGCGTCAGCCGATCGGCGTTATCAATTACCAGACAACGCCTCTTGGAGATTACCGGCCGCTGCCAAAGAAAACGCGAGGCCTCCCGGATCATCTCGATGCCGCCATCTTTGCCCGCGTCCAACAGTCTAAAATCCGATAACTGCCGACCGGCGACTTCCCATTCGCCGCTTTCTAAAAAATTAGCCAGACTTTCGGAAAATTCCTTCTTACCGGCGCCGGATTCGTGCCCGAATAAAAGATAGCCGTGCCCAAGCGCTTCGCCTTCAATTAATTTCTTAAAATCTCTTTTCAATTGCTCAACGGACATTATCTGTATTTTATCACAGAAATAAAAATCCCTCCGACTTGCGTCGGAGGGATCGTTGCTCCAAATCTGATCAGGCTTGCTGAAGCCGGAGAGCGTGTCGAATAGCGACTTCCGGCCACAGAGTGTCCTGCACCCAGTTGCCCCAGACGTCCTTCAGCGCCAGGAAAACGATTCGTCGCTCCTGACCGTAATGGACGAATGTTTCCACCCGCTGCACATCCTCCTCGAAGTACCGGCCGTCCTGGAAGCCGTAGGACCAGAGTCCTTCGCCTTCCTTGAGACCCAGGAAGAAAACTTCCAGATTGTCGCCGTTGAGTCCGTAGGACATCACCGTGTCCCAACGAAGCCAGCGCGCCGGCCGTTCCTCGGACAGCGCCGGAATTTCCTCACGGACTCGCTTCGCCGCGATCAGCAGCGCGGCAGCCGCCAGCAAGAGAAAGAAAGATTCCCAGGTCATAGCCATCTCCTTAAAGAATTTAACGCCAGCTTCTACAAATCTGTTCCGTAAGTTTGATCGCCTCATCGCTCCAGAGCGATTCCTGAACGACCCGACCTTCACCATCCTGGAGAGCGATTAACGCTGCCGGAATCGCCTTGATGAAGACCTGAACGAACTCCTCATAGTAGCGGCCGTCGGGAAGCAGATAGCCCCACAAAGCGTCGTCGTACTTGAATCCGATAAAGAAAACTTTAACTTCGGGTCCGGCCAGGCCTAGCGAGCCGATGATTCCCAGGCCAAGCCAGCGGTTGGGTTTCATCATTCTTATCTCCTTTGCTTATCCTCAAAAAGAACTGGAATCACCAATGAATTATAGCATAAATAATGCTATATTGTCAAGCTAGCAAAATAGCCTATTTTACCGCTTATTGAGCAGGGTTCTCTTATAGACGTCCAGATGGTTCAAAATAAGGCCAGTGCCTTTGGCAACGCAGAATAACGGCTCCTCAGCGATAAAACACTGCACGCCGGTCATACGCTTGAAGAACTCATCAATATGACGAAGGTGAGCGCCTCCGCCGGAAATGATGATCCCCTTTTCCATGATGTCCGCCACGAGTTCCGGCGGGGTGCTGTTGAACACATTCTGCACCGATGCGGCGATATCCAACAGATGCGGATTGAGCGCCTCGGCAATCTCGTTTGAATTGATCACTAAGTCGCGCGGCAATCCGGATACAAGATCCCGGCCACGAAGGTGAAACTCCAATTTTTCTTTCATCGGCAACGCGGATCCAATCTGTACTTTTACCGCCTCTGCTGTCTGCTCGCCAACGAAAAGTGAGTACTTCTTTTTTATATAATCCATGATCGCCTGGTCAAACTTATTTCCGGCCACGCGCAAACTGGACCAGGAGACGATGCCGCCCAGAGCGACAACGGCCACCTCGGAGGTGCCACCGCCGATATTGATAATCATATTCCCCGCGTAAGAATTAATCGGTACGCCCGCGCCAAGCGCCGCGAGAATCGGCTCTTTGACGATATACGCCTCTTTCGCGCCGGCTTCTTTGGCCGCGTTCATTACCGCGCGCTTCTCTGTCGGCGTAATACCCGCCGGCACAGAAATAACCACTTCCGGACGGAACATATTCATTGAGCCGGTCGCTTTAGCGATAAAATACCGAAGCATCGCCTTTGTAATATAGTAGTCGGCGATAACGCCATCCTTAAGTGGCCGGTACGCGACAATACTTTCCGGAGTGCGGCCGATCATGTCCTTTGCTTCTCTGCCCACTGCCAAGACGCCATTATCCGGCATGCTCAGCGCCACGATTGTCGGCTCATTAATGATAAATCCTTTACCCGGCACAAATACGATTGTATTCGCGGTACCAAGGTCAACTCCTATTTTGCGTGTGAACATTTTGTTAGTAGTTAGTATTCAGTGATTAGTTATTAGTACTTGCCTCGCTACTATTTACTAATTACTATCAACTTTCCCTTTTTATCTCCGCGCCCATTTCGCGCAACCGCTCGTCGATCCGTTCGTAGCCGCGGTCTATTTCTTCCACCCCGTTGATCACGGAAGTACCCGTCGCGATCAACGCGGCGATCACATGCGCGATTCCCGAACGGAGATCCCGAACGGTAAGCTCGGTCCCCTTCAACGGAGTCGGACCGGAAACTTCGGCGCTGTGATTAAAACCTTTATTTTGAAAACGGCAGGACAATTCTCCTAGACACTTCGTTTCCACTCTAATGTTCGCGCCCATTAAATTCAAGTCCTGGGCATAGCCAAACCGGTCTTCATACACCGTTTCGTGAATCGTAGACACTCCTTCGGCCTGGGTCAGAAGAGCCACGAGTGGCTGCTGCCAGTCGGTCATAAAGCCGGGATGCGTATCAGTT
Organism: uncultured Candidatus Saccharibacteria bacterium; assembly: GCA_964348885.1. Classification (GTDB taxonomy): domain Bacteria; phylum Patescibacteriota; class Minisyncoccia; order UBA6257; family WO2-44-18; genus JAHFLQ01. The sequence goes on from CAYGEK010000024.1 coordinate 6,613, forward strand.
TCAATATTGGCTGACTTTAAAGCCGCGCCTTCCGGACGGAAGAAAGCGATGCCGTCATTTTTAATTTCGTATTCTCCGCCGACGCGACGAAGCGTATTCAAAAATGTAATTAGATCTTCCTGTTTGGCATCCTTAACAAAAATTCTTCCGCCCGTCGCCACCGCGAGGCAGGCAAAAGAAACCGCTTCGTTTCTGTCGGACATGATGCGGTGTTTTACGCCGCGCAATTTTTCCACTCCGTCTATATAAATGGTCCGGTTCGCGCCGAGCTCAATAATCGCGCCCATTTTCTGAAGCATTTCTATGAGATCAATAATCTCCGGCTCGGTGGCCGCGTTATTAATCACGGTCCGCCCCTTGGCCAAAACCGCCGCGAGAATCGTGTTCTCCGTGGCGCCAACACTCGGATAGCGCAGGCTGATTGTCGCCCCCCTCAATCCGTTCGGCGCGGAAGCGACATAACGGTCCGGTAAAGCCTCAATTGTCGCCCCCATGGAAGTAAGCGCGGATACATGAATATCCACCGGCCGCGGGCCAATTTTGTCGCCGCCGAGCACGGGCACTTCCGCCTCCCCCGCTCTCGCCAGCAACGGGCCAAGCGCTAAAATCGGAATGCGATTTCTGCGGGAAAGAGAAACTACTTTCGCGTTTTTAATGACGGGAGTGTGAATCTTCATCACGCCGTCTTTATATTCCACGTTGCTTCCAATAGAACGACACAGCTCTTCAGTAATCCGCGCGTCTCCGATTGCCGGAAAATTTTCCAACTCGCAAGGCTCAGAGGTCAGGATAGAAGCGATAAGCATTTTTGTGGCCGCGTTCTTCGCGCCCGCAAGCCTGATCTCCCCGTTAAGTTTTTTGCCGCC
>CAYGEK010000025.1:0-7261 GCA_964348885.1 uncultured Candidatus Saccharibacteria bacterium
CCGAAAGTGGATGACGGCAACAAGGATAAGATCGCCGAAGAGTTGAAGAAACTGATCGGCATTGAGATCAAGGCGAAAATCATTGACGTGAATCCCCGCAACTACAAACTGATTCTTTCCGAGCGCGAAAGCACGAGCGAGAATCTGAAAGAGTTGCTCAATAAATATAAAGTGGGCGATATCGTGGACGGCACCGTCTCCGGCGTGGCCGACTTCGGCGCCTTCTTCCAGTTCGCGGAAAATCCGGCGATTGAAGGTTTGATCCACATTTCCGAATTGGATCACCGCTTGATTGAGAATCCGAAAGAAGTGGTGAAGATCGGCGATGCCGTGAAAGCCAAGATCGTGGAAATCAAAGAAGGCCGCGTGTCCCTTTCGTTGAAGGCTCTGAAACCGAATCCGTGGGATAAGGTGGAAGACAACTACAAAGCGGGCGAGACCTACAAAGGCACCGTGCTTCGCTACAATCCGTTCGGCGCGTTCATCGGCTTGGATTCCGAGATCCAGGGCTTGATTCACGTATCCGAATTTGGCGGCATTGAAGAGATGAAAAAGAAGATTGAACTCGGCAAGAGCTACGAGTTCACCATTGATTCAATGAAGCCGGCCGAAAAGCGCATCATCTTAAAACTCAAAAAATAATTAACAATTTCCAAATACCAATTTACAATGAATTTCCAATTACTAAATGAATCAAACGTTTTGAAAATTGAAAACTCAATGAAAATTGCAAAATTGATAATTTTAAATTAAACTACAAAAATGTTAACCCCACGTAAAAAGAAAACAGTAATCAGCGTCCACGCCGTTCACGAGACCGACACCGGCTCCGCCGCGGTGCAGATTGCTTTGCTTTCCAAGCAGATTGAAGAGCTGACCGATCACTTGAAGAAGCATTCCAAAGATAATCACTCCCGCCGCGGTCTTTTGAAGATGGTCGGCAAGCGCCGCCGTCTTTTGGTATATCTTTCCAAGCACGACAACAAAGGCTACCAGAGCGTAGTGAAGAAGCTTGGCTTGAAGACCAAGTAGGCCCTATTAACGCATGAAAAACAAAGAACAAAGAGTAGGCATCTTCATAGATGTCCAGAATCTTTATCATTCCGCGAAAAATCTTTATAAGGCGCGGGTGAACTTCAAAGAGCTTGTAAAATCCCTGACTGCCGGTCGCAAACTGATCCGCGCGATCGCCTATGTGGTGAAGACCGAAGCCACGGAAGGAGAGTCAGCCTTTTTTGACGCTCTGAAGCAGGCGGGCATAGAGCTTCGCATTAAAGATATTCAGATCTATCCGGGCGGCGCGAAAAAAGCCGATTGGGATGTTGGAATGGCGGTGGACGCCATCCGCATGTCCGGTTTTCTGGATGTGGTGGTGCTGGTGACAGGGGACGGCGACTTTCTTCCGTTGGTGGATTATCTGAAGTGGGGCGCGGGCCGGGTGGTGGAAGTAGCCGCCTTCAGCCGGACGACCAAGACGGAGATGAAAAGCCAGGGCGACGAGTTCACCGCGATAGAAGATCTGCGCGGTGTGCTCATCCGGGGAGCGATCTCCAGAATGAATAACCGCCGGGCGAACAGCAGCGAGGCCGAGAGCGAATAACTTTTACAAAAAGAATTAACAACGAACGAATCACAAAAAATATTATGGATATGAATCGCAAACAGTTTAAAACAGAATTTCAAGGCCGGGAGCTTTCTTTGGAGGTGTCCCGATTTGCCGACCAGGCTAATGCTTCAGTCATCGGCCGCTACGGCGGTACGACGGTGTTGGTAACCGCGGTGATGGGCGACAAAGAAGAAGATAAAGATTATTTCCCGCTGATGGTGGATTATGAACAGCGTTTTTATGCCGTCGGTAAGATTTTGGGCAGCCGTTTTCAGCGCCGTGAAGGCCGTCCGGGCGAGAGCGCCATTTTGAACGGCCGCATTATTGACCGCAGTATTCGCCCGCTTTTTGACCACCGACTCCGCCGCGAGGCGCAGGTGGTAGTTACTATTTTAGAATTGGACGGAGAGAACGATCCGGATTTTGTGGCGCTTCTGACCGCTTCCGCCACGCTCGCTATCTCGGATATTCCGTGGAACGGACCGATCGCTTCCGTTAAATTATTCCACGACGGAAAAAACCTGGTTATCAATCCGAAGCTTTCTCAATTGGAGAATCTTCCCGAAGGAGCTTTTACCAGCTTCGTGGCGGGTACAAAAGACCGGATTAATATGATTGAGCTGGAAGGTACCGACACGCAGGAAGCCGAAGTGGCGAAGGCTTATGATGTGGCGCAGAAGGAGATTGCCAAGCTGGTGGAGTGGCAAAACGGCATCGTGAAAGAGATTGGCAAGAAAAAGATGACCGTGCATCTCGCTGAGACCGATCCGTCTTTGGTGAAAATGGTTAAAGAGTTCTTAGCGGATAAGTTGGAAGGGGCGATGTTTATTAAAGATAAACAGGAGATGCAGAAGAAAGTCGCCGATTTGCAGGCCGCGCTGAAAGGACATCTGATTGCCGCGGGCTTGGGCGAGGACGCCTTCCCGAAAGCCGAGCAGATTATGGATAAAGAGGGCGACGCGCTTTTGCACAAAAAAGTATTGGAAGAGAATAAGCGGCCCGACGGACGCAAGCTGGATGAGATTCGCGATTTACACGCCGAGGTCGGCGTATTGAAGCGCACTCACGGCTCCGCCCTGTTCGTCCGCGGTAACACGCAGGCGCTCGCGGTCACCACAATCGCTCCGCCGGGTTCCGAGCAGTTGGTAGAAGCGGTGGATTTTTCCGGTAAGAAGCGTTTCATGCTCCATTATAATTTTCCGCCGTATTCCGTTGGTGAGACGGGACGCGTGGGCAGCCCGGGACGCCGCGAGATTGGCCACGGAGCGCTCGCTGAAAAAGCGGTTAAAAATGTGATCCCGGCTCAGAAAGATTTTCCGTATGTGATCCGCGTAGTTTCCGAGGTGGTGTCCTCCAACGGTTCGTCTTCTATGGCCACGGTGTGTGGCACCATTCTTTCCTTGATGGACGCCGGTGTGCCGATTAAAAAGCCGGTCGCGGGTATAGCGATGGGTCTGATCACGGGCGCGAAAGGCGAGTACAAGGTGTTGACCGATATTCAGGGTCCGGAGGATCATCACGGCGATATGGATTTCAAAGTGGCGGGTTCTGCCGACGGCATCCGCGCGATTCAGATGGACGTGAAGATAGACGGTCTGACCAACGAGATGTTGGTTTCCGCGCTCGCGCAGGCGAAAAAAGCCCGTTTGGAAATTTTGAAAGTGATGCACAAAGCGATTGCCGAACCGAGGAAGGAACTTTCCGCTTTTGCTCCGCGCGTGCTGACCATGATGGTCAATCCCGAGAAGATCGGCGAGATCATCGGCCCAGGCGGCAAGGTGATCAACGGAATTATTGACCGCACCGGCGCGCTGACCATTGATATTGAGCAGACGGGCGAAGTCTACATCGCGGGCGCGACGAAAGAGATCGCCGAAGCGGCGTACAAAGAAGTGGAAAGCATCGTGAAGGAATATCACATCGGCGATATCGTGGAAGGCCCGATTGTGCGTATCCTAGAGTTCGGCGCCATCGTTCAGTTCGGTCCGAACCGCGACGGCATGATTCACGTTTCCGAACTTAAGGAGGGATTTGTGAAGAAAGTGGAGGACGTAGTGAAAATGGGGGATGTGGTTCGCGCGAAAGTGGTAAAAATTGACGGCGACCGCACCGGACTGTCTCTAAAAGGGATGAGCGGAAAATAAGAGGCGGAGTTATGCACAGAGCCCCCGATAAAATCGGGGGTTTTGGTTTATAATTATATCTATGGGCGTCCCTGCCCTATATAGATATGCGTAAAACGGGGAATTTTTCTTTTTTGGCATTCGCGCTGTTGGTCGCGGGAGTTTTTTTTGCGGTAGAAGCGTACGCGGCTGCAACATTTACCGGAGATCTGACAATTAGCAATCCCGGGCCGGCTCTTAATAATGCGAACGCGGATTTTACCTTCCCGCTTTGTTTAACACCATTAGAATTCGGCGGAGATATGACTTGGAATCAGGCCACCAGGGTTCTTTCCATAGATATTGGCAGTATCGGCGAGAACGAGACCAAGACTTTTACAGTTACTATGCAATCCGAATCCGACGGATGCAGCGTGTCGGGAACTCTTAGCGGGGAATTCGCGGAGCAGTCCGGCGCCGGTGAGCCTTTGCCGCCAGAAGAGGTAGTTCCTGAAGAAGAAAAACCTGTGGAAGAGGAGTTGCCACCGGGACTAACCGCGCCAGACCAGGGCGAAGGTGGCGGTTATGTGAGCTTGAATTTTCTACCCAACGCGGCCACGCAGTTACTTACCGATATCCGATCTGCTACTACTGTAGTAAGCGCTGTCCGACAGGTTTTAGAACCGGTCTCACAGGCTGCGACCGCCGTTTCCGTGACCGCGATTACAGTCAACGCTACTAGCGCGGGTTCACAATTGGTGATCAGCTGGCTGAACTATCTGCGTTTCTTTTTCTTGGGATACGTCCGGCGTAAGCGTTCGCTTCCGTGGGGACGGGTTATTGACGAATGGACCGGCCGACCGATTAACGGCGCCGTTGTCAGCGTTATCGACCCGGCTTTCAACCACGTCCGCGAAAGCCAGCCTACGGACCAGGAAGGTCGCTTCGGTTTTCTGGCAACCGCCGGAAGATACATTTTAAAAGCCTCCAAAAATGGATTTACCACAAAAGAAACCGGAATTTTTGAAGTAGGCAACGATCCGAGCAAGTTGAACCTGGAGATTAAACTGGCGCAGGAAGGCAGCACGATTCTGGTTCAGTCCAAGGTCTTCGCGCTCAGATTCTTTTCTTTTATTAACAATCTTCTCTATTACGCCAACCCATACGTGCTTGCGGCCGGAACATTAATCAGCTTCGGCTCGTTCTTGGTCATTCCGACCAAATTGAACCTCGCGATTGTTGTGATTTACCTGATTTTGGATGTGCTGAAATTCGTCTTTTCCAGAAACTACGCCCGCTCTTACGGCCTGGTTGTGGATGCTGTAAGTAAATTGCCCGTTCCGCTTTCCGTTATCCGTCTTTTTAATGCAGACCGCAACTGGCTTATCGGGACGCGAGTGAGCGACAACGACGGCCGCTTTAATTTCCTTCTGTTGCCGGGCCGCTATTATATGACCTGCGTTAACGGGGGATACCAGGAATTAAAAACTCCGATTTCCGAAGTTTCTAAAGCCGCAGCCGTTAGCCAAACCCTGACAATGACACCGGTTCAATCAGCTCCGATTACCCCGGCGCCCGCCCCAACAGCTCAATGAAAAAAATAATTATTTTAATTTCAGCAGTTGCTTTACTGACGGGAGGTCCGGCCGTGGTTTTCGCTCAAGACCGTACTATCTTTGAATCCATTTCGGACTTTTTCACTCCCGAACCCGCTCCAATCGCGCCGAAAAACTTTATTCCTCTGCAGGTAGGTTTTACGGTGACTCAGAGGGCGCCCGCCGAAGTTATCCCGCAATCGCTGAATACTTTGCAGGATCAGATTAACGCTTTGCGCGACAGGATTCAGACAACCACCGCTTCTATATTTCAATCTATCAGCCTTACCGCTCCGACCTCCGCCGGATTCGTTCCTAATGATATTTTAGACAAGGATGTGCCTGATGACCTGACCTTGACCAACTATCTTCCATTGGGCGGCGGCACGTTGACCGGTGATCTGATTGTGAATGCCAGCGCCGGCATCGGTACCACCACTCCGGGAGCGGAGCTGGCGGTTTCCGGAAGCATGCTGGTTAGCAGCACTCTTACGGTAACGGGAAATTTTGACATTCAAGGTTCTTGCACCGGCTGCGGCGCGGCTCTTACCAACGCGACCGAGTCCGGAAGCCTGATTGGTATCGCTTCAAGCTCGCCCTGGGGTGTACTTTCTGTTGAGCATCTCACTTCCAGCGATGTGAATTTACCGGCTTTCGTGGTTGCCGACTCAGGCACAACTACTCCTTCATTAATAGTGCTGAATAAAAATGGTCATGTCGGTATTGGCACTAGTAGTCCAAGGGAAAAACTGACGGTGTCGGGAGGGAATTTCTTGAACACCCCGTTCGCAACGCTGCCGGCATTAGGCGGATTAAGTTACACCAGCGGCGCCAATAATCTTATGATTAACGGAAAATACGCCTATCTTTCCAATTACACGGATTCCGGCACCTGCTCAGGATCCACAATAGACGGTTGCGAGTTTACGATTGTGGATGTCACTAATCCACGTAGCCCGGCGGCAGTCAGCGGTTGGAACACCCAAGACGGCGCTTCTCTGAATAATGTTTTTGTATCGGGACGATATGCCTACGTCGTCTCCAGCGGTAGCGTTAAATCCTGCACCCTGGCATCAAGCTATAAGGGTTGCGAACTGCAAATTTATGACATCTCTAATCCCGCCTCTACCACCATCGTCAGCGGTGTTGATCTCAACGACGATGCCTATGAATCGGTATTTGTGTCGGGAAATTACGCCTATGTCACAGGTCGGCTAGGAGCCTCTGCTTGCTCAACCAGTAATTATCAAGACTGCCTAATGGTAGTCTTTGATATTTCCAACCCGGCCTCCTCAACGATTGCGGGCGTAGTTACGGGATCCAGTAATGGCACTCATGAAGTTGTTGTGCACGGTAAATACGCGTACCTTGCTAACCAGAGCGATAGTAGTACCTGCTCTGTGAGCAATGCAATTGGGTGTGAAGTTTCTATTTATGACATAAGTAACCCGACAAGCCCGGCACAAATCGGCGGATTGCCGATTGTAGATGACACCATCGGTTACCGCGTAAACGGAGTGGCCGTCGCCGGCCGTTATCTTTACTTTGTATCCAGCGCCAGGACGGGCACTTGCTCGGCTCCTACCGACTATCGCGGTTGTGAGTTTCAGGTCTGGGACATTTCTAACCCTGCTTCCTCAACTATTGCCGGCGGCGTTGATTTGGCGGAGGCCGCCTGGGATGTAAGCGTCAATGGTAACTACGCCTACTTGAGCTTAAACAGCGGCGCGAAAGTCTATGATATTTCTAATCCTGAAAGTCCAAACTTTGTAGGAAGTTTAAGTAACTCAGCGGGTTACGGAATTTATGTGTCCGGCAAGTATTTGTATATGGCTGATTTTGATGCCAGCACCTGCTCCGGCACAAGCGTGGAAGGTTGCGAGCTCGCCATTTACGACATCGGCGGCTCCGAAATCGGCGCCGCTAATATCGGCTCTCTGGAAACAGGCAGTCTTCAG
>CAYGEK010000026.1:0-7105 GCA_964348885.1 uncultured Candidatus Saccharibacteria bacterium
AACTTCTAGTTATTCACACCGGAAAAGCCGGTATGGTATTATTGGAATTACGCGTGCTCCAACAATTTATAGCTTCCCTACGGGGAACTAAATGGAGTAACGCCACACGGGCCGTTCGCTGCCCGTCCTCCCTAGGAGGAAGAACTGGGAACCTAGTCTCGCCGGGTAAGGCGGACCCTTCCGTGGGGTAATACGGATCGTCCGCGCGGTTTCGCGGAACAGAAAGAGACGCAGCAAATCGGAAGATCGGTTTGGCAAAGTGCGGCTTGCTATCATTCTCTGCAGTCACGAGCCCTGAAAGCGAAATGTGAGGTTTCGCAATCCGGCGCCTGGGGACGCGGAGATGGGTAGAAAGTCTCATCAGCCGAGTCGGTTGACCGCTAGTAGCGTCTCTTTTTGTTTTGCTCCGGAAGAGTAGAATAGTAAGCATGGAGGCTTTGTTGATAATTTTACTGGTGGTTCTAATCGGCGGCTTTGCGGCCGTATTTTTTATGCTAAAAAACCGAAACGGGGAGAAGGCCCCAGATCAATCCTTGATAATGCTACAAGCCCAGATTAATGACCTGACTCGGTCGCTTGATTCTAAACTTGGCCAAGTAGCGCAAGAATCTCGCCATACGGTGAGTGAGGTGAATCGGGCAATGCAGCAGCAGTTTGGCCAGAGCGCAAAGCTGATTGGCGACGTTACCGAAAAATTAACCCGGGTGGACGAAGCGGCGCGTCAGACTCTGGCGATGAATGAGCAGATAAAAAAATTACAGGACACGCTGACTAATCCGAAACAGCGCGGCGTTCTCGGGGAATATTTTTTGGAAACTGTTTTGAAAAACGTATTGCCGCCCGGTGCGTATCAGATGCAGTATGCGTTCAAGGATTCAGTAATCGTAGACGCGGTCGTCTTTGTAGATAAAAGGATAATTCCGATAGATTCTAAATTTAGCCTGGAAAATTATAACCGATTCGCGGCCGCGGCCGAGCCGTTGGAAAAGAAAAAATATGAGGCCGCGTTCGTGGGGGACATCAAGATGCGGATAGACGAAACTTCAAAATACGTTAAGCCCAATGAAGATACGATGGACTTCGCTTTTATGTTTATTCCTTCGGAGGCTATCTATTATGACCTTTTGATTAACAAGGTTGGCTCAACCGCCGAAGACAAGAATCTGATCGCCTACGCTTTTCAGAAGAAAGTAATTGTAGTTTCGCCGACTTCTTTTCTTGCTTATCTGCAAACCGTATTACAGGGTCTCCGCAATCAGAAGATTTCCGAGCAGGCTAAGGATATTATCAAACAGGTGGACAATCTCCGGAAGCATCTTATAACCTATGAGGATTATATGGGTAAAATGGGAAAGAATTTAACAACCACGGTAAGCGCGTATAACCACGCGTATAAAGAATTCGCCAAGATAGATAAGGATGTATTAAAGATTGCCGGTGAAAGCATCGGCGTGGACGTTCAGCAGATAGAAGCACCCAATCTGGAAGAATAGACGCCCCACACTTTCAGCTGTAAAAAAGACCCGTTAACGGGTCTTTTGGAAGTTAAAATTAATTGAATCAGTGGTAACGTAGATTTTATATATGAAGCGCGGTTGCCCCAATTCCGGAGGGAAGACTATTAATTGCCACGGCGGCTTCATTATAACCACATAAGCCTCGACGCGCGGCATGTCCTCACCCGCCGGCAGAATCTCTGTTGCCCGGTAATCCGCGCTTCTTTCTCTGTATTTGGGGCTGAAACCTTCATTTGTAAACGCCGCAACGAACCAGGTATAGTCGTCGCCAGATCTTTCCAACAGGAAAGGGCCGCTTTTATCCATTTGGTCAAAAAATGGCAGCGGATCTTCCGTGAAGCTTAGTTTCGTCTCGGTCGGAATGAATCTGTTTATGAAAAAACTGACTATGGTTGTAAAAATAAAGGCGCAAAGTAGTCCGCCCACTAGCCAATCCTCCGTCCCTCTTTTTTTCAGGACGTGGCAGGCAATGACGGCGGCTACGGCCAGTATAAGCATACCCGCTCCTTCAAGGTTCTACTTAAAAGAGTATAGAATGAAGAGTGATGAAGCAAGAAACGTTGATGGCTCGTCAGCAGCAGGTCCTGCATGATAAAAAATGGATTACTTTTCTGCGGCGGACATGGCTGCTACGCCACATTCCTTTTGTGGAGCTGGCGCTAGCCGCCGGTTCAATGGCGACAGGCAAGGTTAATCCTGATTCCGATTTTGACGTTATCGTCGGCGCGCGGCAAGGCAGAATCTTTACCGCCAGGTTTTTTTCCGTGCTGGCCTTCGGCGCTTTCGGATGGCGAAGAAAAAAATTAAGCCACAAAGAGTCGGCCGCGAATACGGTTTGCCTGAATCATTTTGTAACTCCGTCCGCTTATCGCCTTTCCCCGCCGCATAATGAATACTGGCAGGATCTCTATAGAAATCTTGTTCCCATATACGGGGACACCGTAAAGGTTTTGGCCTTTTTCTCGGCGAATGATTGGCGTGGCGCGACCGGCGAGTATCACGATGACCTGCGGCATCGTTACCGCTCTCCTTCTTCTGTAAGAAAAATAGCGGAGGGATTTTTATCGGGAAGGTTGGGCGACTGGTTGGAGGCCAGGCTCCGCTCGTTCCAGATTTCCCGAATAGAGAAAGGCTTGGCGGAGGAAGTTGGTTATAAGCCGAGGATAATCTATAGCGATGACGAGCTGGAGTTCCATCCGGACACTAGGCGCATTGACTCGCAACTGAACAATCCGTAATCTTGAGGTTAGAAAGTTAAAAGAGGTGGCCATTGGGCGAAGATGTCGGACTCCAGCAGGAAGCAAAATGCCTGGAGGCGGTCTTTCTTCTTCAGTCCAGAAATTGGAGCTTTAACGGATTCACAATTATGGACGCGGTTAGAACTTATCGCCATCCGGATCGGCGCATCGCCCGGTTGGATGGCAGGAAGTTTGACCTGGTTGTTCTTTTTCGGAAAGCCGCGTTGGCCCACCCAGTCGTCTTTGTGCTTCAGGTAAAATCTACAAAAAAAACCTATCGGCATTTTTGTCGTAGTCCGCATCGAAGGAATATCAAATGCATACTGGTAACACCTAGGGAGTCGCTGCCGTTTGTCATGGCCGATCTTAAAGTCATTTTCAAATCAGCGTTGAGTATTGATTACCGCCATAATAAATTCCTGAGACCGAAACTGTTGAAGTTGTTCAGATAGCAGAGGCCACCCGGCCTCTTTTTATTTGTAGGTATTTGCCTTACTATGGAGGCGTTCTTTGATAAGGAAGAAGGATGAATAAAGCAGTTGCTTACAATCCTGGACTCTTGAACTCCGTTAGGGTGAATGCCGCCGCGGTTTCCGCTTTTGCGAAGAACCTCGGCGCGCGTCGATCGTTTAAGCAGAAAGAGCAGGCCATCGCGTATTTTCACGCGGTTGCCTGTATGGATCTCACCACTTTGCGAGGCGACGACACATCCGGAAGGGTTGATCGGCTATGCGCCAAGGCGCTCCAGCCGGTTCGTCCGGAATTATTCCGAGCGGTTAGGGAAAAATTCGGTCTTCCGGATTTTGATCTTCGGGCAGCCGCCGTTTGCGTATACCCGAAGGAAGTTGAGACGGCCGTTCGCATTGTCGGCGCTCTGGTCAAAGTGGCTTCAGTATCCACCGGATTTCCATCTGGTCAGACTTTTGAAGAAGTGAAGGAAATAGAAACTCACCTGGCCGTCGTAAAGGGCGCCAGAGAGGTGGACGTGGTTATTAGCAGAGACAAGGCGCTTCGCGGCGACTGGCTCGGTATTTATGCCGAGCTGCTTCGCTTCCGCAACTGGTGTGGCGAAGACGTGTCCCTAAAAACCATTCTGGAAGTTTCCGATCTTCAGGATCTGAATATTGTCGCCAAGGCTTCGCTGGTGGCGATGATGGCCGGGTCGGATTTCATCAAGACCTCTACCGGTCTCGGTGATTACGGCGCGACGCCGGAATCGGCCCTGGTGATGTGCTGGCAGATAGACACATTCCGCAAAAACTTTGGCCACAAGGTTGGGCTCAAGGTGGCGGGCGGGATTCGTTCCGCCAAGGAAGCTCTCGGTTACCTGATTCTGATGAACGAGTCGCTCGGTCCCGAATGGACCGAGCCGGAACTTTTTCGGATCGGGGCGAGCGCGCTTCTGACCGATGTGGAAATGCAGCTCGAGCACTTGGCGACCGGGGCGTATTCCGCTCCGGACCGGCATCCGAAAGGATAAGGAGTAGCTATGAGCGATAGATCTCTGAAAGCGCTTAATGGTTTACGTTACGGTCCGGCGCCCGAAGCGAGCGAGGATGTAAATGCCTGGCTTGATCGGCATGGCCGGAAGTTTGCGCACTTCATCGACAGGAAATTCTGCTCTCCCGGCGCCGGCGAGTACCGAGAGGTGCTTAATCCAGCGAACGGGGGAGCGATTGCTTGGGTAGCGCGTGGCAACGAGGCAGACGTGGACGTCGCTCTGGATTCGGCGCGCAGAGGCGCGGAGATTTGGAGCGGTCATTCCTGTCAGCAGCGTTATGAAGTGCTCTACTCTATTTATAGGAATCTGAATAAGCACTCCCGACTTTTTGCCCGTTTGGAGTCCATGAATAACGGCAAGCCGATTTGGCAGAGCCGGGATCTGGATGTTCCGCTCGCGATTCGTCATTTCCGGCATCATGCCGGATGGGCGAAGGTTCGCGACCAGCAGTTTCCCGGCTATCGGCCGGGAGGCGTGGTGGCGCAGATTGTGCCGTGGAATTTTCCTTTACTCATGCTTGCCTGGAAGATCGCGCCGGCGCTCGCGGCCGGTAATTCGGTGGTTATTAAACCGGCGGAGACTACGCCGCTGACCGCCATGCTGTTCGCGAATATTCTTCAGGAAACCGGGCTCCCGCCCGGCGTGGTGAATATCGTGAACGGCGCTGGACCTACCGGTAGGATGCTGGTAGAAAAGATGGTTGAGAGGCGCCGAAGCGATTCGGCCTTCTGGAAGGTGGCCTTTACTGGCTCCACTGATGTCGGTCGTCAAATCCGGGCGGCAACCGCCGGCTCGGGCTTGCGGCTTTCTTTGGAGCTCGGCGGAAAATCCCCGTACATTATATTTGATAGCGCGGATATTGATTCCGCGGTCCGTCACTTGGTTTACTTTGCCATTATGCTGAACTACGGCCAGGTTTGTTGCGCGGGGTCGCGTCTCCTGGTTCAGGAAAGCGTGTATGACAAAGTGATTACGAAGGTGAAGGAAGAGATCGCCAAGCTGCGTGGCGGCAATCCAATGGATAAGTGCATGGATCTTGGCGCGGTTAATTCCAAGGAACAGCGCGACAAGATTAATCAGATGATTCAGTGCGGTCGGGATGAGCGCGCGGACGTGTGGCAGCCTGAAGGATGGAACTGTCCTTCGGAAGGCTTCCATTGTAAGCCGACGCTCGTGACCGGCGTTCAGACTACCAGCAGATTGGTTCAGGAAGAGATTTTCGGACCGGTGCTGGTAGCGATGAGTTTCCGCACTCCCAAGGAGGCGGCGGAGCTCGCGAACAATACAGTGTACGGTCTGGCTGCTTCCGTTTGGACGGAAGACGCCAGCATCATGCGCCAGATGAACAGCCAGCTTAAAGCCGGCGTCATCTGGAATAACTGCACTAATCTCTTTGACGCGGCCTCCGGCTTCGGAGGCGTCAAAGAAAGTGGGTTCGGTCGTGAAGGCGGCCGTGAAGGTATGTTGGAATATCTGGTGGAAAAGCATCCGGTCCGCTGGGGGTCCGATCCCGACGAGGATCTGATTCCGTCCGGCAGAGGCGATCGAACCTACCGGCTGTGGATTGGCGGTAAGCTGGTTCGGCCCGATGAGGGGCAGAGCTTTTCGGTGTATAACGACCGAAAGGACCTCCTCGGCGTGGTGTCCGACTCCAATAGAAAAGATGTCCGAAATGCTGTGGTCGCGGCGCGCAAGTCCTTGGCGTCGTGGGACAATAGCGATCTTCGTTCCAGCGTGCTTTATTTCATCTTTGAAAACATGCTGGCCCATCATCGTTGGCAATATCCGGCAAAGGAGCTGGAGGCCTCGGTGCAGCGAATCGCTCATTGGGGAGCGATGGCTGATAAATTCGGCGGCACGGTTCAGTCGGTGCCCGGGCGATTCAACGTTCAGGGTATCCGCGAACCAATCGGAGTGATTGGCATTCGAGCCCCCGATTCGCCGCCGCTTCTCGGACTGACGTCTCTTCTTGGCGCGGCGTTGGCCATGGGAAATTCGGTGGTTCTGATTGCCGGCTCTAAGCCGATGGCGGCGGCGGAATTTATCCAGGTATTGGAAAATTCCGATTTGCCGCCCGGCGTTGTGAATCTTTTGACCGCCAAAGACCCGGACGCGAGGATCCTAGATCTCGCTAAGCATCGTGACGTGGACGCGGTCTGGTGTTTCGGCTCGCAGTTATCTGCTAAGGCCGTTGAAGAGGCCTCGGTCGGCAATATGAAGAGGACCTGGTGCGTATCTGATGAGGAGTTTGACTGGTTCGGTCCACAGGGCGAATCGGAAGAATTTCTCCGGCAGGCTACCCAGGTTAAGAATGTCTGGTCTCCCGCTTTTTAGCGGGAGATTTTTTTATCCCCAACTGCTCATTGACAAACTGATTTAATTCTTATACTATTTAAACCAAGTTCTTTGATCTCCGGTGAAAGGGGGCTCCCAATGGGAGAGGATTCCACCCGAATCGTTGTCGGGCCGCTGGAAATGAACGCGGCGATTTTCAGGGGTAAGGTGTGCGTAGAGTTCAAATGCGACGGTTCCGATTCGCAAAGAGAAATTGCGGAGCAACTGCGGAAAACTCTCCACGACGAAGCCGACCCTTCGATAGCGGAAAAGAGCGGAGTTCATACGATGAATACCAAATTTGAAGGCATTCCGGATATGATGGATTTTTTGAGGAGCCTTGGCTTCAGCTGTCGAGAGGCGATGGTCCCGGTTCCTCCCGGAGTCCGTCAGTTCCGCATCGGACGAGGCAGCCCTTGATTGCTAAGCCCCCTGTCATTTGACAAGGGGCTTTTTTAATATATAATTAAGTTATTGATGAATGGTCGCTCTTTGAGCGGCCATTCTTTATAAAT
>CAYGEK010000027.1:0-6597 GCA_964348885.1 uncultured Candidatus Saccharibacteria bacterium
AGGATGGGGTGATCACTCTAAGAGATTTTTCCATAATGGCTTTTTATTGGACGGGATAGAAAGAAAAGATAAACAACTTACAACTAATAACCGATGACTACTAACAAAAACTTTATAAAGATCGCTGTGGTTATTTTGTTTTATTCCCTATCCAATGTTCTTAATCCTTTGGCGGCCTCCGCCGCAACTATGTATTTTGAGCCGAGCGTCGTTTCTTTCGGAGTCGGCGATTCCGCCCGGGTAGAATTCTTATTGGACAGTCCGGAAAATGTGAACGCGATAGAGGGCGTAATCAGCTACCCGGCGGATCTTTTGGATATCAGCGGAATCAACGACGGTAGCGGAGTTTTTAATTTTTGGATTACCAAACCGGTTGCGGACCAAGGGCGCATTATTTTCGCGGCAGCGACTCCCGGCGGCTACGCCGCGATGCGAGGACGGATTTTTACTATGGATCTCGCGCCGAAAAAAGCCGGTTCCGGAGAGTTGGCGATTTCCGCCGCCCAAGCTTTGCTTAACGACGGTCGCGGCACGGCGTCGTCGGTACTTTTTAAAAAGGTGACTATCAGGATAGTGACTGAGCCTACCGGCAAGCGAGCGGAAGAGCTGGCGGATAGCTACCAACCGGAAGAATTTTTACCCGAAATTATTAGCGACTCGAATATTCTTGATGGTCAAAAAACGGTTATTTTCAGTACCCAGGATAAAGGATCCGGCATTGCTTACTATGAAGTCGCTGAAGGGAAAGGATTTTTCGCTCCTGCGCCGTTCGGATGGGTTAAGACTGTTTCTCCGCATCTGTTAGCCGACCAGGATCTGAAAAGCTGGGTGTTCGTAAAGGCTGTGGATAACAAAGGTAACGAAAGGATTGAGGTTATAAGCCCAATCAACCGCCCGTGGTACGCGCGACCGTTGACAATCGGTATAGTTATCATCCTTCTCATGTTAGGATTAGTAGTATGGCGTCGCGTAAAGCCCTCCTAAGCCTGTTTTTCTTTTTAGGCCTTTTTACGTTTTCTGCCTCTTCGGCAGCAGCAGCTACTCTTTACACGTCCCCATCTACCGGTACTTATACAACCGGGAAAAATTTCACGGTAAGCGTCCGGGTAAGCACCGATCAATCAATGAATGCCGCCGATGGGATCATTCATTTTCCCACCGACAAAGTGCAAGTGATCAGCGTTTCTAAAAATAATTCGGTGTTCAATCTTTGGGTGCAGGAACCTTCGTACTCAAATTCCGGCACGCTAGGCAATGTGCGTTTTGAAGGAGTTGTTCTGAACCCAGGCTTTACCGGTGACGGGAAGATAATGGACATTACCTTCCAGGTCCGCGGGGAGGGGGCGGCGAATATTATTTTTGCGAGCGGATCGGTGCTTGCCAATGACGGCCAGGGCACGAATATCGTTACCGCTATGAACGGCAGCACTTTTACTCTGCAAAAGTCGGCGGCTCAACCGCCGGTAGGCGCAGTCAGCCTGCCTACACGTCCTGTCGTTAGGCATTTTACTCAGGAGGCGAACGGCGAGTACCTGCTCTTCAATACCAGCGAAGACATGGTGAAGTGGACAAATAGACCAAATGCCCGTTTGGTTTGGATATTGCCGGACGGCACCACGGGCGTCAGCTCCATTTTAAATACGACTCCGGACTCAGTCCCGTCGGTTAAAACGGAAGGCCTATTTGATTTTAAGAACTTAAGCGGCTTAATCGAAGGGAAAAATTATTTTCATATCCGCAGGATTAATAGTCACGGGGCGGGCGAGACTACGCACTACTCACTTTTTGTAGATCTGACTCCTCCAGCGCCTTTTAGGATTCAATTTATCAATCGCAATACTGCCAGCTCCGAAGTATTTTATGCTACTTCCGGATCCGGAGTGAGTATTGAGTTTTCCGCTACCGATGCGCTTTCAGGTATCGGTCGTTACGATATCAGGGTAGATGACGGCGAATGGATGAAGGCTGTTGTTCCCGTTGATGGCGGTGTTTACGCTTTTCGCGATTTGGCAAACGGACCACATCAGGTAGTTGTTAGGGCGATTGACAAGGCCGGCAACTTCACCGAAGCGACCGCCCAGATTTTCATTGAGCCTATAACAGCGCCGACAATTACGGATTATACGAAACATCTTACATCGCCTGGAGAAAAGTTTTTCGCGGAAGGCTCCGCCGCTCCGTTGGCGTCAGTTGAAGCAAGGATGACCAAAGGCGGCGATACTCCGATTATTTTAAGCGCACGGGCGGATGAAAGCGGCAATTGGAATGTTAGCTATGATGGCATTCTTAAGAGTGGTTCATACACTTTGGTTGCTAAGCAGACCTTGCCCAGTGGAGCGGAGAGCTTGGAGACAAGCCCGGTTCGTTTCAGCGTGAATTCATTTTTTTGGAGGATAGTTATCTGGCTCTTTAACATCGGCGGGCTGATACTCCTGCTCTTAACCCTCAGCTTAATGTTAATGGCCGTCGCGTATTACTATTGGCACAAATTATCAATGCTTAGAAAGCGGCTGAAGCGGGAAGCGCGGGAAGCGGAAGGCACTCTTCAGCGGGGCGTGGCTATTTTGAAGGACGAGCTGGAAAAGGGCGCGCCGCCGGCCGCGGTTATACAGGATATGAAGACGCTTGGTGACGAGTTGGACAAGGAGATCCAGGAGATGGGCGATAAGTAACAGCTTTTTGAATGAAGAAAATAATTTCATTACTAGTCTTCGCTTGTGGCGCCTTATCGGCTTACGCGCAGAGCTATCCGATTGAACTACCGCGGGCGGCGCTTTTTCTTTCGCCCGCAAGTGGGACTTTTTTGGCCGGCTCCACCTTTGACGTTTCGATTTATGTGGATACACTAGGCGATCCCGTAAATGCCATAGAGGCGAATATTAAATTTCCGCCTCAACAATTGGCTATCGTAAAGCCCTCGGGTGGGAAGTCGTTGATTGAACTGTGGGTTACTCAGCCGACTTATTCCAATACTGTCGGCACGGCAAGCTTTACCGGCGTGATTCCGAACGGAGCTAACACGAGAAGCGGTTTGATCGCGACGGTAACCTTCCGGGCGCTGGCGCCCGGTCCTGCGGCAATCACCTTCCTGCCGAATTCAAAAGTGTTGAGCCAT
Source organism: uncultured Candidatus Saccharibacteria bacterium (assembly GCA_964348885.1). Lineage (GTDB taxonomy): Bacteria > Patescibacteriota > Minisyncoccia > UBA6257 > WO2-44-18 > JAHFLQ01. The sequence continues at coordinate 3,116 of CAYGEK010000027.1, forward strand.
GACGGCGTGGGCACCGAAACTATCTTGGAAACTAAACGCGCGGTCTTTATCGTTAACCCCAAACCGCCGGAAGGACCGAAAGTTTTTTCTCCGACGCATCCTTTTGAGGGTAGATGGTACAACAACAGCGCGCCGGTATTGAACTGGGAAAGCTTGCCGGGCGTAACCGGTTATAGCTACATCATAGATAACAAGCCGGAGACGGTTCCCGATAACACGGCCGAAGTGACCGAGCCGGAAAGTGTCAGTCAAACATTGGCCGACGGCATTTGGTATATGCATATCAAGGCGCGAAAGGACGGCGTTTGGGGCTCGGCATCCCATTTCGCCTTAAGGATTGATTCGGACCCCCCGGCAAAATTTGTACCGGAAGTTCAATTTCTGACCGCTACTTTAAATAATCGGGCACTCTTGTCATTCTTCACCACGGACACTCTTTCCGGCATTGACCATTATGAGGTGGGCATCATAGACCGCGACGCGTCAGCGGATCTTTCGCCGGTTTTCATTGAAGCGCAAAGTCCTTATCAGATACCCAGCTATACTTCAACGAACTTGCACGCGGTCGTCCGGGCGGTAGACCGGGCGGGCAATGTCCGGGACGAGTCTATTGATATCACCATACCCACGTCATTTATCCAGGCGCTATCCGTGAACCGGATACTGTTCTCAATTCTTTTCGGATTAATTGTCACAATAATACTCCACTTCTTGATTGGGCACCGCATACTGGCCAGACTTGAAGATGCTTACCGCTATTTCCGAGGCACGAAGATTTGACATTAAGTATTATTATTTGTAAGGTAGGGGCAGTTAATTGAGGAGGCGAGATGATTCATCGGATGTTGGTTGGGAATGAGGCGGAGCTGAGCCAGATTTTGTCCGGGGCAAAGCATCGTCAGGTTCTGCTGAAGAATCTGTCCAAGGAAAAAATCTTGCCGGGCGATAAGGTAATATTTCATTTCCCGCATTTAGACACGCCGGTTGGCGTAGCAGAAATTCTGGAAATCAACGAGAGCTTGTTCCAGGATGTAACCGGGTCCTACTGGTTGGAAGCCGGATTCCTCTCAATTCAGAACGCTCTCGGTCACTATCTCAACTTGAACGCGAACCTACAGATGACCGATTCCGTTGTGATGATCAGCTGGGGTCCCGTGACGAAGTCGGAGTCCAGTGGAACATTCAAAAAGGCGGTTGTTACAAAAGATTGCGAGGAGTGCTGTGAAAGAGACCAGACGTGAACAGAAGTGGCGGCGTCGCGATGGCGGCCTGACCAGACCGGAGCCGAAGTGGCGTCCGTACACGAGGAAGGTGCTCTTCCGCGGACCGGCGCTGGAAGTGGTCCTGTGCGTTTGGCCGCCCGAATCAGCTTCCGAATTTCACGATCATGGCAGCTCTAACGGAATGGTGACGGTGCTGAAGGGTATTGTCACCAACCACGTCTATTCCAAGGACGGGCGGTTCATTATTCGCCAGGCCTTCGGTGAAGGCTGCACTTTCCGGGAAACTCCGGAGATAATTCACCGGATGTTCAATATCAGCGATGATGAACCGGCGGTGACGATGCATGTTTACTCCAATCCGCCGTTGCGCATGAAAAGATACAAGCCTTCGTATTTCAAAAACCCGACTTAGCCAGTCGGGCTTTTTTATTTTATAATCAAGGCAACGCAAATGGCTCAAAAAAACGGCAAAATCCGGGTAGCGGTGCTGATGGGCGGACCCTCATCCGAATATGAAATATCATTGAAGAGCGGACAGATGGTAATGAAGGGTCTGGATAAGAAGCGCTATTCGGCGAAGGCAATTCGTATTTCCAAAAAAGGTAAGTGGCCGATTATTCCGAGCGAACTGAAAAAACAGTTTGATGTGGTGTTTATAGTTATTCATGGCGAGTACGGCGAAGACGGGACGGTTCAGAAAATTCTTAACCGTTATAACATTCCATTCACCGGCTCCGGTACCAAAGCCAGTCAGATTGGTATTGATAAGGTCCGGTCATCGGTTCTTTTTGACGAGAAAGGTTTGAATGTTCCTGATTTCGCGGTCGTCGGCGGCGCGAAAAAGTTTATGTTCAACTTTCCGGTGGTGGTTAAGCCGGCGGATCGCGGCTCCAGTGTCGGTGTGAGTATTGTTCGGGATATCCGCGAACTACCTGTGGCTATTAAAGAAGCGGAGAAATATTCCAAAAGAGTGATGGTGCAAAAATTCATCCGCGGCCGCGAGCTGACTTGCGGTGTACTGGAGATGGACGGCAAGCCTAAAGCCTTGCCACCGACCGAGATTATTCCCAAAGGCGGAAGATTTTTTGACTACAAAGCAAAGTATACCGCGGGCGCGACTCATGAAATTACTCCCGCGAGGCTGACAGCGGATGAGCTCGGGCGAATCCAGGAAGCGGCGGTGAAAGCGCATAAGATTGTCGGCGCCAGTGGTATGTCCAGGAGTGACTTTATGATGGATGAAGAGGGAAGATTTTACATTCTTGAGATCAACACGATTCCTGGTATGACGGAAACGAGTCTTTTGCCTCAGGCGGCTAAAGCCGACGGTCTTTCTTTTGCCGAGCTTTTAGACCGCATTATTCTGGCCGCTTTACGGAAAAAGGTATAATACCTATATGCAGCAATTCAGTTGGCAAGCGCCCGAGTTTGAGCATTGGGAGAAGCCGCGAGTTTGGTATCTGGGTCTTATTTTGGTGACGGCTTTGATCTGCATCATCGCTCTCTGGCAGGGGAATTTTCTCTTTGCCGTCTTCGCGGTTTTGGCGGCGTTTGTGCTGGTGTCCAGCGGCCGCCATAAGCCCCGCGTAATTGAAATGCGCTTGACCGAGAACGAGCTGATTGTTGATGGCGCTAAAAGCTACACCCATGACCAGCTTTCCGGATTCGCGGTGCACCGGCTGGATATGTCGGATGACGGTTTTTCAGAGCTTATAATTCAGAAGAAACATAAGCTTGGCGGCTATATGAAGTTTCTTTATCCCACCGCGCACACTACCGATATCAGGCATTTTCTGAACAACCATCTGCCGGAGATAGAATATGAAGAATCTTTATCCGATCACCTAGCGCGCTGGTTGCGAATTTAGGTCAAAAGTTGTATAAATTATAAAGTCTTAGTTCGCCCTCGTCGTTCAATGGACAGGACGCAAGATTGCGGATCTTGCAATGTTGGTTCGATTCCAACCGAGGGCACAAATTTAAAACAGGGCTTGTAGCCCTGTTTTAAATTTCATGTTTCAGTGGAATCGAACCAAGCCCGTGCCCCGATCAGGAAGGCAGAACGCGCAGCGCTCGTCGGAAACCGAAGGTGTCCGAATGGGGGTCGGGGCACGGGAAGTGTTCGAGGCTGAGCGTAGCGAAGCCCCTGTTCCAACCGAGGGCACAAACAAGCATGGCCGTGTGCAGCGAAGCCCCTGTTCCAACCGAGGGCACATAAAAAGCCACCTTTCAAAAGGTGGCTTTGTTGTTTATCTTATT
>CAYGEK010000028.1:0-6435 GCA_964348885.1 uncultured Candidatus Saccharibacteria bacterium
GGGGCCTTAGACGGCGATCTGGGCTTTTTCCCTCGCGACCACGGAGCTTTGCCCCCGTAGTCTGACTATCCGGACGTTACGTACAGTATTCGGAGTTTGACTCGAGGTTCGAGCTTTCGCCCTGTAACCCCGAACCAGTAGCTCTACCCCTGTACGCATATCTCCGGACGCTAGTCCTAAAACTATTTCGGAGAGAACCAGCAATTACCAAGTTCGATTAGCTTTTCACTTCTTACCTCAGCTCATCCGAAGGTTTTGCACAACCCACCAGTTCGGTCCTCCCCCCGGTTTTACCCGGGGTTCAACCTGGCCAAGGTAAGCTCACTTTGGCTTCGGGTCTTACGCGTAATGCTTATTGTCGCCCTATTAAGACTCGCTTTCGCTACGCCTCCGTCCGCTTGTTCGGACTTAGACTCGCAACACACGTAAACTCGTTGGTTCATTCTTCAATAGGCACCTTGTTAGCCTTGCGGCCTTCAAGTCCTTGTAGGCATACGATTTCAGGTATTATTTCAACGGCCTCCCGGCCTGCTTTTCACCTTTCCCTCGCGGTACTAGTTCACTATCGGTCACAAAATGTATTTAGCCTTGCCAGATAGTACTGGCGGGTTCCCTCAAGGTTTATTGGCCTCGAGGTACTTAAGAATAAAAACAAGAGTTGAAATGCTTTCGTCTACCGGCCTATCACCGTCTTTGGGTCAGCGTTCCAGCTGATTCGACTAGCAAATCAATTTTTAACTCTTCATCAGGAACATAAAACAGGACACTATAGCGCTTCGGGTTGCCCCTCGTCGCCGCCCTGTTTTATATCCCTAAAATGTTCTTACCTTGCAACCCCCATATTGCTATGGGTTTGGGCTCTTACCTTTTCGCTCGCCGCTACTTGGGTAATAACAATTGTTCTATTTTCCTCCACTTACTGAAAAGTTTTACTTCAGTGGGTCTACTCTTGATCCATAAAGGACCAAGTCAATGCGGTTTACGCAAAGGGGTTTCCCCATTCGGAAATCTCCGGATCAAAGGTTGCTACACACCTCCCCGAAGCTTATCGCAGCTACGCCGCGTCCTTCATCGTCATTTTGTGCCAAGGCATCCATCGTACGCCCTTAATTTGCGCCCTCAAAACTGGGCACAGTCGTTTAATGTTGATATGGTATTTAACTTGCTTGTTTCATGCTTGCCAGCATGAGACATGCTCGATTAACTTTTACAATTTTCAAAAAACTGTCAGTAGAATGAAAAACCGCTTCACAGAAGCGGCGGGCGATCTCAGACACGTAGAACGGATGAGATTAGCCGCGGCTGGTGTGTCGGGTATTTAACATTCGTAGATACTATTATATACATATCTGCAATCACGTCAAGGGGTGAAAATAGAGCTAAAATAGGAATAAAAATCGGCGGTTATTTAACCGCCGATTCTGGTGTCATTTTCCGAGTGAAAGTTCTGCTCCTGACGATACGCGACATCCGTACGCATTCGCTGGTCATGATCCATCGCGGCACGCTCTTCTTGCGCCCTCGCGCCGCCGGAAGAAAATCCAGACCTGAATTTCGTGTTTGTTTCCCGAGATGGTTTTTGGCGGCGCTGAGATTGGCTGACAAGGCTTTCCAGAATAAATTTCTTAACCGAATGTTTCTTTCCGGAAAACCGCCGCTCCAAATCTTTCAGAGCCTTCTTGTTTATTCCGATTACCAGCTTGCGATTATTGGTAAGAAAAATCTTCCGCGCGATCTTCACCGCGTCTTGGATCGCGGCGCGACATTCCGGGGAATGCTTGGCCAGTCCGACGCGCCACATCTTACCCTGCACGATTCTAATTGTCGTTTTGCTTAAAGATTTGGCAAGTCCGAATGCGGCGAACTGGATCAACACGTACTCGTTCGTGGTCATACCGCTTCCTCAAAAAACTTTAGCCATCCTAACAAAATTTTCGGAAAATAAAAACCCCCCGATTATTCAGGGGGTTAATTTTATTAATGATTGTGTCCGCCGTTCACCTTTGGCGCGGGCTTGGCTTCCAGCTTGCACTTGAGAGTGAGCGTCTTCGGCACGCCGTTCTTTTCCACGCGCGTGACCGTCATCTCCACATCGGCGCCGGGACGAAGGTCCACCACCATGCGGCGAAGATCCATGCCGGTGTTGACCGGCTTGCCGTTGAAACTCGTGAGCAGATCACCCTTCAAAAGTCCGGACCGCTTCGCCGGCGAAGTCTTGCCGTCCGGCGACTTGGAAAGATCTACCATCGTGATGATGGCATGCCGTTCGTGATAACTCAGCTTGGAAAGCATGAGTAGAATCTCGGGATCCTCAATCCCCGTCTTCTCGTTAAGAAAACGCAGATCCTGGAAGCCGGGCTTGGCCTCGGTGCCGGTGCGCGGGAAATTTAAGACCAACGCTTCGGCGCCGAACCACGGCATTTCCGTTTCGCCGCTTTTCAGCTGCGCGAGATTCACGAGTTTGATGGAAAGCGCGAAATGCATCCCGTCCGCGCCGCGGATGGTGGCATTGTTCACACCGACCACCTTACCCTGGGAGTTGATCAACGGACTTCCGGAATTACCCGGGTTAATCGGGCAGTCCATCTGGATGAAGTCCTCAATATAATGAAGATCAATGACCTGGTGCATCACGCTGACCTGGCCGGCAGTAAACGTCCCGGCAAAGCCGAACGGAGCGCCGAGCGCGTACACCTTGTCGCCTTCCGACAACTTATCGGGATCGCCGAACTCGGCAATCGCGTAATCAGCAGGATCCGCGTCAACCGCCTTGAGAAGCGCGGTGTCGTTGTATTTGTTCGCCCCGACGAGTTCCGCCTTCCACTTCTTGTTCTTGTTCTTCAGAACCACCCAGTATTCGTAGCCGACGATCTTCACGGGCGGTCCGAAAAATCCGCCACCCACGGAATCGCCTTCAAATTTCACGACGTGATTGTTGGTAAGAATGTGGCCTTCTTTATCCACGAAGAGGCCGCTACCCCCGCCGCCTCCGACCATCTCGCCGGTCTCCAGCTGGAGCATCGTCTCCACCTGGACCACGACATTTTTGTAAAAATTGAAAATCTTCACGCCTTCCGGGTCGCCAACCTTCTGCGCCGCGGGAGGCTTCGCGACAGGAACGTCCTGCTTCGCCTCGCCACGGGCGGGCGCGACAGCGAAAGACCCGGCCAGCGCGAACACAACAAGGGCGACCATGGGATGTCGCATAACTTTCTTCCTTTCAAACAACCTTAAGAATTATAAACTACGCCTCCGCTGTTTTCAAACGATAGCTGAAGGCCTCCGCGAGATGGCCTTCGGTCACCGGCTCCGATCCTTCCAGGTCGGCAATAGTCCGAGCCACCTTCAAAACTCGGTAATATCCCCGGGCGGAAAGCATCGCCTTCTCCAAGATGTCGGTAATAAATTGCTCGGCGGCCGGACTAAGATTAATCATCTTATCAGTCAGCTTGGAGCTCATTTCAGAATTGGTAAATATCTTATGCTTAGCCAGTCTGACCGACTGAGCCGCTCTCGCGGCGGCGATCTTTTTCCGAATCTCGACGCTTAATGATTTTTCACCGCTCGCGGTCCGGAGCGCGCCAATCTTGGTCCGCGGCACTTCAATCTGAATATCAATCCGGTCCAGGAGCGGCCCGGAGACTTTCTTCTGGTAACGCAATACTTCGTGCGCCCCGCATCGGCAAGGCTTTTCATCATCGCCGTAATAACCGCACGGGCACGGATTCATCGCGGCTACCAAAATAAATTTCGCGGGAAAAGTCAGGGTGTGCTTGGCGCGTGACACTACCACCCTACCGCTTTCCAGCGGCTGACGGAGGGACTCCAGAAGATCGCGACGGAATTCCGGCAACTCGTCCAGAAATAGAATTCCACGATGCGCGAGGCTGATCTCGCCCGGTTTCGGATTCTGACCGCCGCCGACAACCGCTACCGGCGAGGCGCTGTGATGCGGCGCGCGGAAAGGCCTAGTGTTAATTAATTGGCGAGACTCCAAAGCTCCGGCAGCGCTATAAATTTGCGTTGTCTCAATCACCTCTTCCAATGCTGGATCGGGCAAAATAGAACCAATCGCCTGGGCCAGCATCGTCTTGCCCGTCCCCGGCGGACCAATCATCAATAAATTATGTCCGCCTGCCGCGGCAATCATCAGCGCCCGCTTGGCGTGCTCCTGACCCTTAATTTCGGAAAAATCCACCCGAGTTTCCACTGCCTCGTCGCGAACCGACTCTATTCTGGTTTCCGCCTGTTGATCCAAAACTTTCTTCTCCTCCAGGTGCGCGATCAAATCATGCAAATGCTCTACCGGAATAACGCGCACGCCGGGAATGATTGCCGCCTCCACAGCGTTAACTTTCGGCACATACAATTCTTCGAATCCTTTCTTCGCCGCGAGTCTCGCGATGCTCAACGCGCCGTGAATCGGACGCAGCTGTCCGCCCAAAGAAAGCTCCCCTGCGAAAATCTTATTGTCGGATTTAAATTCCTTAATCTGCTTGCTGGCTAGGAGATAACCAAGCGCGATGGCGAGGTCGTACTGGGATCCCGCTTTCTTAATATCAGCCGGGGCCAAGTTGATAACAATCTTTCTGTTTTCCTTATTCGGAGCTTTTACCCCGATATTCTTAAGGGCGGAATTTACCCGTTCTTTCGCCTCATTTAAAGCCTTATCCGCGAGGCCTACTATATTAAAGGAATGAAGGCCGACGTTTATATCGGTTTCCACCTCTATGAGTTTCGCCTCAATTCCTTCCAGTTCCGCCGAATAAACCTTGGAAATTCCGGGCATATTAAAAACAATATTAAGTAACCGCGCGCCACAAATCAATATAAAATGTAAAGAGGGCTTTCGCCCTACATCGAACCAACTCCTGCGAGGCGGTAAGCGGATTGCTTATCCGGAGCATCTCGGAGGTAATTTGGTCCGTTCGTTATTCCGAACGGCAAATTGCCGATAGCGAAGAAAGCCGCGCACCAGCGCGGCTATTCTGTTTCCGGAAAGCAGTCCGTTTAGCGGTGAGCGCTATTTCTTGCAGGCCTTGCAAAGTCTGGACTCGGGAACGGCCGCCAACACCTCCGGCTCAATTTCCATTCCGCAACTCTCGCATTTTCCGTAAGAACCGTTTGAAGTCTTATCCAGCGCGTGTTTAATCTCCAAAAGCCGTTCTTTCAACGCCTGTTTCTCCGCCAACTGGTTGGAATAATCTTCCGCCTCGTCCGCCTCTTCTTCCGCCTCCTCTCCTTCCACGTCGCTTCCGGAATCAGGCACCTCGGGCATCTTACCTAAAACTCCCGCGATTTCTTTCTGCGCGGCCAACAACTTCTCTACCAGCGCGTCCTGATCCTTTTTATTCATAATAAGGAATTGTAGCTTACAGTCCGAGCAGAGGCAACACTCCCTTGAGCGCGTTGTAATTAGTGCTGATAATCAGATAATTTCCGAATAAGCCGTAATTGAACGAGGCACCCGGACCGGTCGCCACATTGTAACGGGTGTTGTAATTGCCCAGCTTGCCATCCTTGAAAGTTGAAAATAGTCCGGGAGCGGCCACGTAGAAATTAGCCAGATCCAAAACGCCTTCCGCGCTACGAAAACCTGCCATCAAACCTTCGGGTGAAACATTGCCTTTTAACTTCGCGATATAAACCGGCCAGACACTGTTAGCGTCGTAATATAGAAGAGCGGTAAAATCCGACTCCAGTAAATCACCGAGAGCCAGAGCCTGCGAGGCCGGGCTGATTCCTCCAAGATAAGCCGCGAATGAAACCTGGCCGGCTGTATTGGAGATTTTTATTTCCTTGTACTGCTTATCAGCAAGCAAATTGAAAGCTTCGTTCTGTACAGCGCTCGCGATAGTCGGATAATTGATTTCCGGAATCATGATTTCACTGACGGCGGAAGGCGCGGTAACTAAATAAGAAACGTGTGGAGCTTTTGCCGAAGGCGGAAGAGAAGTTAGCGGAGGAGTATTTGTTGGAACGGAATCCGGAAAAAAAATCGGGTACACGACAAAATATCCCAGTGCGCCGACGCCGCCAACCACAACTAATCCCAAAAGCATCATAAAAATTCGTTTTAGGGTCATCGGGCTGTGATTCTCAACTCCTGACGGAATTGGAGAAGGGCCTAGATTGTCCGCGGAAATAAAATCCGGCTGGCTGGGCACTCCAATCGAAGCGCCGGCTGAAATAGACGGCTGGGGAGTCGCTGGCGGAACTGGCGGCTTTGACTGATATTCCGGGCCGCTTCCCTGACCTGTAGTTATCTTTACATCATCCATATCTAATATATTACCACGCTCAAATTATTCAGCTATCCCCACTTATTCGCGATTACCCTGACAATCAAAGTCATAAATTTATAATGCCGGAACTTCCGAAGTCGGCTCATCGATTGGCTGAATTGGCGCGGAACAGCTTCCTTCCAGCGTTTCC
>CAYGEK010000029.1:0-6353 GCA_964348885.1 uncultured Candidatus Saccharibacteria bacterium
CCTTCACCATCGTCGCCACCTCCACCAACGCCAACACCCTGACCCTCCGCGCCTTCGGTCCGGCCAACGATTACTACGGTAACCTCCTGGACGTCCAGAACTCCACCGGATCTTCCACCGTCCTCATTACCGGAGACGGCAAGTTATCCGTCGCCTCCACCTCTCCTGTCGCCGGACTCTCTGTCGCCACCACCTCCTTGTTCTCGGGTAACTTCACGATAGACGGTAGCGGAGTAGTCGATATCCAAGCCAACACCGTCTTTGGCGGTACAGTCTCCTTCAATACCACCGGCACCTCTACCTTCTCCGGAGATCTGGAAGCGACCGGATTGGAAGCGACGGCTAACGGACTCACGGTTACCGGAGACTCCATCTTCAACGGCAAGATCACCCAATCAGGAACGGCTACTTCCACGATCACTCAGCTCACCGCCACCACCATCAACACCACCGGACTCAACGTCTCGGGAGCTTTGGACGTCACAACCACGGGAACTTCTTCGTTTGACGGGGGATTGACCGTATCTCAATTGAACTCCACCGGCCTCAATGTCGGCGATATCTTGTCTTCAGGTAAATTGACCGTCACCTCATCCGCGACCTCCACTCTTCCGAATTTGAATTCCACTACCCAGTTGCAGGCCGTTCTCCTGTCTCTATCCGGTAAATTAAATTCTTCCTTCGCCGGTACTTCTACCTTTGACGGGGGAGTTAATGCCGCCCAACTCTCTGCAGCCGGAGCCACACTCTCTGGCGACCTTCTTTCTTCGGGAGTCATCAAAGTTACCAATACTACTTCTACTTCAACGCTTGCCGGAGGATTGGCAATTGAGACGAGCGGGTTCGTGTATGACTATTCATCTGGGTTTGTTGGAATCGGTGTATCTAATCCTATATCCACGCTAGATGTTAGCGGTATTTTAACCCTTCAATCTACGCAGTCTGCGATAGTCTCTGCTGGCAACTCCCCAAAAATTTATGGCACCGACACTGGTTTTGACGGTGGCTTTGGTTCTCTGATACTTCAATCAAGACCGAATTCTGATCGTCCTATAGTTTTTGTGGTTGGAACTACAGAACGTGCGAGAATTGATGATTCGGGTAACATTGGTATCGGCCGCACCGATCCATCCACCGCTCTTGAAGTTGCCGGCGCCGGAACTTTCTCAACTGATCTTTTCGTCCTCGGCTCTGATATCAACCTCGGCAACGGCCTCACTGCAACCTCCACTCTTTCCGGTCAGTACGGCCGCCTCGGATTCGGCTCTACAACTCCTTACGCTCAAATCGGCATTGAATCCGTCCAAGGAGTTGTTGGCTCTTCAACTCCAATATTCGTAATTGGAGACGCCGGCACCTCCACAATTTTCGGTATCAACTGGGCAGGAGTAGTTGGAATCGGTACTGCCACCCCGAGTGGAGCCGAGGATCTGACTGGATACGGATTGGCAGTAGCCACAAATACTTTGATTGGAGGGAATCTGACCATTGTCAATAATTTGGAAGTCCAAGGTACAATCAACCTCGCCGGAGCGGGAACGACCACCGTCAATGGGCTTACATCAACAAACGGACTGGAGGCCACGGCGGGAGGGTTGGTAGTAAGTGGCGGTGAGACGTATCTTTCTGGCGGTAATGTCGGTATCGGTACTTTATCGCCCAGGGTGGCTTTGGACGTGAACAGCGCGGGTGCGGAAATTTTGTTGCAACCCAGCGATGCGGCCAGTGCCATATTCAGCCTGCGTCACGGCTCGCTTGCGGTTAACTCGAGGCTTGTAAGCGATTTAAGTCAGGATCTTAATGTTTACACAAGCGATGTAAGAACGGCTGTCTTTAGAAATAACGCCGGCAACTTCGAAACAATAGCCGATATTTCCATCCTCGGTGCCGATATTAATTTGGGTACGGGTAGCGCTACTACCACTCTTACTTCCGCTAACGGCAACCTTGGCATCGCTACTATTACCCCCGGCGCGAAGCTCGCCGTTCACGGCGGGGGCGTGATTCATGGCAATCTCTATGCCGAAGGCACCACAACAGTTTCCAGCTTAATCGCGACTTCTACGTTGGAAGTCAGAGGATCTGGAGGGGTGAGCAACCCTGACCTCATTGTGACGGATGGCAACGTGGGTATCAGGACGGCCGACCCGACGACTCCGCTAAGCAATAGCGGCGGTTGGTCTAATGTGGGCCTTGTGGTGGGTAACTCAAGCGACAACGCCGCGATTGTAATTCAGGCTAGTTCAGCCAGCACGCTTTCATCACTGCGGTTTGGAGATGGAGCGGGCGGTGCCTACGATCAAGGTTTTGTGTTGTATGATCACAGCGCTGATGCGATGTCGCTCGGCACGGCCCGAACTACTAGAGTGGTGATAGACAACGCTGGCGTGTTCGGCATCGGTACCACCACTGGTTTTACCGGCAAACTTAATGTCGCCGGCGGCGGAGTGTTCAAGGGTAATCTCGCGATCGAGGCCACTACAACAGCCTCAAGCCTGATTGCGACTTCGACGTTAGGGGTAGGCACATCCACGCCCTCGGATGATTCTAACTTCGCAGTTCAAGGGCAAAGTTATTTTGCAGGAAATGTGGGCATAGGGACTGCCAATCCGGCCGAGATTCTACATGTTAAATTAGCTTCCGGTAATAACATCGCCCGTTTCCAGAATGCGAATGGTATCTTGAGAATAGAAAATGGGACATCTTATAACGCGATTGCTTCGTATAATGCCGAGGCTAGTGGGTATAGAGATATACGGCTGGAGACTGGCACTGGTGGGCAGGGGTTATTTGTAGGTACGTCTGGAAATGTTGGTATTGCTACTAATACGCTTGGCACCAAGCTCGAAATCGCCGGCGGCGGTGTGTTCAAAGGTATTCTAGCGGTTGAAGATCATATCAAAACGGGATATGTAATCTCCACCACCACTTCCGCGTCCAGTTTCGGCGGTCAAATTCTGGCTAGCGGCGCTACCGCCACTCCTGCCTTTGCCTTCACTACCGACCCGGATACCGGCGTGACCAGTGGCGGAGCGGATAATATGTTGTCACTGGTTACGGGGGGCGCTGCTAGAGTTTTGGTAAACAAGGTAGGAAATGTGTTGATTAACACAGGTAGCGACGACACTTTTCGTTTGCAGGTGAGCGGTGGATGGTCTACTTATGACACTAATCGTATTAATGCGGCAGAAAATGGAGCGGGAATAATTCAGTTCAACGAACTAAACCAAGGCGTATGGTGGGCTTTAGGTCTTGACGCAACTGATAACCGAGACTTTAAAATCTCGAGAGATGGGGCATTGGGAACTAACGACTTCTTTGTTTTGACCACCGCCGGAGATTTAGGTGTTGGATCCACGACCCCTGGTACAGCCACTAGGTTGAGCGTCGCCGGAAACGGAGTATTTAAAGGCAACCTTGCGGTAGAAGCGACGACCACCGTTTCCAGCTTGATTGCGACTTCCACCTTAAGCGTCGGTAGCTCAACTATCTCCGGTGATTATCAATTAGGACTCACTGGCAACGCTTACTTCTCTGGAGGATTATCGGTTGGTTCCGATGCGACTACCACACCTGGTGATATTCGCGCCGGATTATTACACTCCGATACCCAGTTAGTCCTCGCCGGATTACTCTCCTGCGATACCTTAGATACCGACGCCAACGGAGTAGTGAAATGCGGATCAGATAATGCCGGAGCGGCTTCCAGTGATCTTCAAGACGTCTACAACACCTCCGCCGTAGACGCCATGATTCTGACCGCGGATGCCAAAGATATCATTTTTGATCTCGCCGATACCTCTACCGACGCCAATTTCGCGGTGACCATACAGGACACTTCCGACAGTCAATTCTTGGTTCAAAATCGTAACTCCTCCGGAGCGGCTACTTCTACCGTCTTCGCGGTTAACCGTCTTGGCCGCACGTTAATCGGTACCTCAACTACTCCTTTTGATCAGGATAATACGGTTACGATAGTTGCCACCTCATCCGTCTCCAACGCCCTCATTGTCAGGGGATTCGGCCCGCTCAATGACTATTCCGGCAACCTCTTTGAAGCCCAGAATTCTACGGGATCCACAACCGCGTTAATCAATTCTAACGGAGCCCTCGGAATAGCTACCTCTTCCCTATCTTATGGAGTCTCCTTATCCACCTCTACATATATAGGAGGTAGCGGAGTAGATCTTCTTCATGTGCAAAATACGGGCGATGGCACTCATGCCTTGGTGGTCAAAGACGGGGGAAACGTGGGTATTGGGACTGCAGATCCTGCTCAATTACTGGATTTGAGCCATCCCGGCAATAGCTATCAACTAAGACTTACAAACAGAGCTCCTGATGGAGGATTTTGGAACTTAGGCGTGGCTGATGGCGCATTCTCGGCGGGCGGGGAGAGGTTAATCTTTGTTCCGGAATCTACAGACTCCAATCAGGCTGCCGTTGTCTTTACCAACGCTGGTAGGGTTGGCATAGGTACTACAACGCCGGGTGGCCTATTGTCGGTGTCTACGTCAACAGCAGGCCTATCCGCAATCCTTATTAATCAGCTCGGTAGCGGTGATCTTCTGACCTTACAGGATTCGGGAACTACAAGATTTACCGTCAAAGACGGAGGGAATGTGGGTATCGGGACAGCTACGCCATCCGCTTTGCTTAGCTTGGAACGTGGCGGCCTTACTTCGGATACACCGGGGTTAGTAGTTAATGCCGCCGGAGACGCTGGTACTCCACAAATTCGTTTGCAAAATACCACCCATACTGGCTCAATGTTTGATTTCGCTATTGATAGCGGCGCCGTGCAAGCGATATTAGGTATTAAAAGGGAGGGTGGTTCTGCTGAGCCGTATATTATGGCATGGGATTCCGCTCGAAATGTCGGTATCGGAACTACCACTTTGGGAACTAAACTTGAAGTCGCCGGCGGCGGAGTATTTAAGGGCGACTTGGTTGCTGAGGGTATTTTTAAAGCCTCTACCCTCATCGCTACTTCTTCTGCCGGATTTGGCACAACCACCCCGACCGCGCAGTTCGGCTTTACGGGTTCAGGCGCCGGAGACTTTGCCGGATCAGGAGCGCTGCTATCATTGTCGGCGCCAAACGAATCAACTTGGCTGGCTACTTTCTATAATCAGTCGCTCGGATCCGGATTGGAAAAATTTGTCGGATTGTACAGCGACAATCAGGATGGAAGTTTGATTGTTTCTTCAGCTCTCTTTGATCCAATTCAGGTTTGGAATCCATTAACCGGTCACGTTGGCTTTGGCACAGCAACCCCATACGCGCAGGTATCTATAGAAGCGGATAACACAATCGTAGGCACAAGCACTCCAATCTTCGTCATCGGCGATGCCGGCACGTCAACAATCTTCGGCGTTAACTGGGCCGGAGTAATCGGAATCGGTACTGCCACCCCGAGCGGAGCAGAAGATTTGAACGGTTTCGGCTTAGCTGTCGCCACCTCTACCATTCTTAACAACGACCTCTTCGTTGGTGGCACCCTCAAGCTCAACACCTACAACTGTTCCGGTTCCGGAAACGGAGGCGTGCTGACCACTGACGCCGATGGAGTGGTGATTTGCGACGCGGATGATTCGGGTGGAGCCTCTTCTTCTGATTTACAAGACGTTTATAATTCTTCAGCTGTAGATGCTCAAATCCTGACCGCCGACGCTAAGGATATAATCTTTGACCTTGCTGATACTTCTACCGACGCTAACTTCGCGGTGACTATCCAGGATACTTCCGGAAGTGCTTTCTTGGTTCAGTCTAGGGATGTTTCCGGAGCGGCTACTACCACGAGATTTTTGGTTAATCGTGATGGTTCCGTCGGCATTGGCACTACTACTCCAGGCGCCGGTCTGGCCGTACACGGGACGACTACTATATTAGGAGGCAACGTGAACATCGCGGCGACTTCGACGGCATCCAGCTTTATTGCGACCTCTACATTGGAGGTTAGGGGCGCTAACGGCAATGACTTTGTTGTAGAAGACGGAGCGATTGGCATTGGCGGCACAGCCGTACGCTTTAATAATTCTGGAGGGGCAAGTTTACTCGTGGTTGCGGATAATGACTTTGTGTTGGGCACGAATAATACCGAGCGATTAAGAATCCAGCAGACTACCGGAGATTTAGTTTTGACATCAGTAAATTTAGGAATAAGGACTTCTTCGGCTAGCCAACCGTTAGAGGTCGCCGGCGCGGCATTATTTGGCACCTCAAGCGCGACGGGTATGGAAATATTGGGAAGTCAGTTGTTTATCGGCAACGGGAATGTCGCTACTTCTTCAATCTACGGCCAGTACGGCCGACTCGGCTTCGGCTCCACATCTCCTTACGCGCAGGTCTCT
>CAYGEK010000030.1:0-6277 GCA_964348885.1 uncultured Candidatus Saccharibacteria bacterium
ATCCCACCAACTACGGTGGGCAGGGAGGGATTCGAACCCCCGTAGCCCATAGGGCGCGTGGTCTACAGCCACGTGCATTTGACCGCTCTGCCACCTGCCCGTATTACCTTAAAACAAGCTCTACTGAAGCGGCTCCCGCTTATCGCTGTTCACTTTATCCTCACTGGTCTTTTTGGTCAACTTGCCCAGCCGATCGTTGATAAAATTATCCAGCTTCAGAGTGACTACCCTGAACTTCCTTAAAAGCCTCGCCAAAAAGCCGTTGATGTCATTATCCAATCGGGACATCGGCACCTTGGCAATCAGCTTTTCAAAAAAATTAGGGCCGCGCGGCGGTTGCGGATTATTCTCTACTCTCGGCAAAGCCCGGGCCATCAGATAGATGATAAAACCCAAACTTCCAAAGACAACCAGTTGTAGGATAAGGTCAAACATCGCAGCAGTTAGGCACTGCTAATATTATATCTCATATCGGCAGAATCTGCCGACTTCCACGTTTTCCCCTGTTTTAGAAATCACGCTTTTCACCAAGGCTTCCACGGTCATGTTCTGATCCTTTACGTACGGTTGAGCGAGAAAGGTCGGTCCGTCCTTGGGATCCATCGCCGCGATATGCATGGCGAGATCGTGAGCGAGATTTCGGAAATCATCGGTACGCGCCACGAAATCCGTTTCACAGCGAATCTCTAAAAGCACGCCGACGCGATTATTATGGATGTACGTCTCCAAAATACCGGCTCCGGTCTTTCTTCCGGTCCGAGCCTGCGCCTTAATCTGCCCTCTTTCATTAATAATGGAGACGGCCTTATCCAGATCGCCGCCCGCGTCTTCCAACGCTTTCTTGCAATCCATTATTCCCGCCCCCGTCATTTCCCTTAACTTCTGCACATCTGCTGCGGTTGCCATAGTTTTTATAATTTTATTTTTAATTTTCCCGACACTTCCTCATTCGTCCTAATTATTCGTAGAGCGAATAATTTATTCTAGCAAAAAACTACTTATTTTCACTCTTCACCGCCGGGCGCTGTCCGACACCATCCTCAATCTTGGCGGTTAGCTTATTCAAAATCCAAGCGATGCTTGTGCGGGAATTGTCATTAGCCGGAATCGGATACTCCACAAGCTCCGGATCGGTATCGGTGCTCAAAATAGCCACCACCGGAATCTTCAAACGCTTAGCTTCGCGCACCGCAGTCATATGATCATTGGCGTTCACTACCAAAAGCGCGTCCGGCAATTTGGAAAGACGCTCCAAACCGATGAAAAACTGGTCCATTTTGACGCGAAGCTTGCCGAACTCGGTCCGTTCTTTCTTGGTATATTTATCCAATTTTCCGGTCGCCTCGTCGGCTTTCAAATTCATATAAAACTGAATGCGCTTGGAAAGAGTCTTGAAGTTCGTCAGCGTACCACCCAACCAGCGCTTAACCACATACGGGAAGGAAAACTTCTTCGCGAGCTCCTCGGCCAAATCCTGCGCCGACGGCTTGGTGCCGACTACCATAATCAGTCCGTCTTTCTTGGCGACTTCCTTAAGAAAATCTCCGGCCTTATCCAGGGCTTCGGAAGTTTTCGGAAGATCCAAAATCTCAATACCATTACGGGTAGCGTAGATAAAAGGCTTCATATGCGGATGCGTCTTGGCTTTTTTCCGGCCGTACAAAATACCCGCCTTCACCATTTCATCCAAAAGTATCGGATCCATAGTGATCTCCGGGGCGGCGTTCTCCGCAATCGCGGTACCGTTCTGGTTGTTTTCCATCTCTGACATATTAGAAGAAAATATATACTATTAAATGCGGAATGTAAAGACGCCGGTTAGGGCGTCTTTTTCTTTCCGAAAAACGACTTTACCATCTTGATAAACTTCTGAAACCGAGTCTCCTGCTTCAGATAGAAGCGACAGGACACACAAATCTTCAAATGCTTCTTCTGCTCATCGGTTAGCGGCTTTCCCCGCTCGTAATCCCGCTGTTCGTTAAAGCCGAGATGCGCGGACATGCACCACCCCTTATCTCAATCAATAGTTCCTATGCTAAACAATAGAAGCAATCGCGTCAATGACGCTTTTTTTAAATTCTTCTTTGGCAAAACGCTTCCCCGCCGCCGCGATCTTCTGCCGGTTGAACTTCCGCTTCTCAAATTCCCGAACCGCGGCGACCAGATGTTCTGTTGTCTGGCTATAAAATAAAACTCCGGTCATTCCGTCACTGACAATCTCTTTGGCGCCGCCGGCCGCGTAAGCGATTATCGGCGTACCGCAGGCCTGCGCTTCCGCCGCCACCAATCCGAAATCCTCCACTTGCGGGAAGACGAGCGCTTTTGCTCCGCAATAAAGTCGGCGCAATTCGTCGTCGCTAACGAACGGCAAGAAAGTGATATTACTCGCCTTCAACTCCGCGGCTCTCGCGACTAGGCGGTTCTTTTCCGGTCCGGCGCCGACAATTTTCAATGGCAACCCCGAGCCGGCAAAAGCATCAACAATCAAGTCAAAGCGCTTGTAATGAAGGAGCCGGCCGGCGGCCAGATAATAATCCCGGTCCTTCGCCGCGGCGCGCTCTCGGTAAAATATCTTCTTATCTACGGGCGGATAAACCACCCGCGCGTCCCGTCCGTAATAATCCTTAACCTTCCGGGCGATAAATTCGGAATTGGCCAGCAGGCAATCCGGCCGCATCGCCGCGGCGCGATCCCAGTTCTTAAGATATTTAAAAGCCGGCGCGAAAACCGAAGTAAAAATACGGTTGTTAAAATAATCCTTCGTCTCCCAGGCGTATCGGAGCGGCGTGTGGATATAAGAAAGATGCTTGGTCGCGGAAGAATCATAAGAGATGCCTTTAGCGAACCCGGCGGTATCGGAAATAATCAGGTCATAACGATCCCCCAGGGCGAGAGATTTTGCGGCTAGCGGCATCAAGGGGATAAACAGCCGGTGATAATCTCGCGCCAACTGAAAATTTAAAAAACTCGCGCCTTTGACCCGACCGGCGAACCGCCCGCCCGTCTTCGCTTCGTCATGAAGGATTGTGTAAACCGGCGCTTCCGGAAACATCTCCATCAGAACTTCAAGTACGCGTTCTCCCCCGCCATACTGATTAAGATAATCGTGGACCAGTGCGACTTTCATATTAGGTAAATGCTACAATATAACCATTATATCGCATGGGAAGAATCCTAGATATTATCGGATCGGTCATCGGCCTCGTTCTGATGATTCCTTTCACCCCTTTGATCGCTCTCGCGGTTAAATTAACCAGCCGCGGCCCGCTTTTCGTAAAATTAAACCGAGTCAGCGCCGGTAAAAAAATAGAAGTATACAAATTCCGCTCAATGTACGAAGGGGCGCATCAGATGAAAGGCGTCCTTGCCGTGCTCAACGAGCGCTCCGACGGCCCGTTTTTCAAAATTAAGCAAGATCCGCGGGTAACGCCGGTCGGCCGGGTGCTCCGTCGCTTCCGTCTGGACGAGTTTCCCCAGCTGATTAATGTTTTGAAAGGCGAGCTCGCGCTTGTAGGACCGCGGCCGCACGAACCGGAAGAAGTAATTTTTTATCCGCATCCTTATAAGCACCTTTTGCTGGCGAAAGCCGGCGTCACCGGCCTATCCCAGGTTAACGGCGCGTCCGCTTTGCCGTTTATGAAGGAGCTGGAGCTGGACGATCATTATGTTAAAAATCGGAACCTGCTCCTCGACGCCAAGATTCTGGCGAAGACCGCGAAGATCATCTTTTCCGACCCGACAGCCGTCTAACTTGCCTGCAGTGAGCGACGCCGAACTGCTATACTTATATATAATAGATGTCCAAGCCAAATTCAGGATTCACCCCTACACCAGAACGAGAACCACTTCAGAGCCCGCGCTTAGCGCGTAGTTCTCGTTTGGTGTCGGGGTTCACTTTAATAGAGCTGCTGATTTACGTGACCATCTTCGCGCTGGTCGCCGGTTTCTTTACCAGCATTCTCCTAATTGCTCTCCGTGTCCAAACCACACAAAGCGGAATTGTGGATATCAGCGGCCAGCTCAACTTCGCCATGCAAACCATTCAGCGACACGTACAGGAGGCAACAGCCATTACCAGTCCGGCTTCGGGAGTTTCGGCCAACTCGCTGACCATCACCAAGCCGGCCGGCCCGATTACAATCTTCCTCGGCTCCTGCGGTGCTCCGGCCATCACCGACGCGATTTGCGTCACCGAAGCCGGTGTGACCACTCCGATCACGACAAACAAAGCCGTAGTCAATACTCTGACCTTCAGCCATCTCACCACGCCTTCCAGCCTTCCCTGCCCGGGCACTCCCTGCTTGCCCTCAATTGAAACCATCCAAATCTCAATGTCCGCTGTTAACAACACGCAAAATCCGGCCGACCGCATCACCCGGACGCTCAACGGATCCGCCAGCAAACTTAGCCAATAATTGTAATTTCGCTCCTTCGGTAGTAATCTGAGCGCAGAACTTTTTATACATAAGAGAGGTTTTCTGTGGGCAAAAAGCTCGTGGATATGGACGGCACGCTGATTGATTCGGCGATGCGCATCAATATGGAGCATAAAGTGGCTCTGGAATACGGCTTAACCGCCGAAATGTTCTGGGAGGGAAGGCGGCTGGCAGAGGAAAAATACGGGCCGGCGCTCTCCAACTACCGGAAGCTTTACGCGGGTTGCAAAGAAATCCTTCCGGATTTGGATGAAAAGATAGTTGAGGAATGGCTGGATGTCGCCCGCACGCCGATGCTGTATTCGGACACACTGAACTTCCTCGCTAGCTTCCCTAAGGAAGAACTGATCTTGTTCACCGCCGGAGAGCCAGGCTTTCAGAACATAAAGATTGACGCGAACGGATTGCGGGATAAGTTTTCCAGCATCCTGATCCTGCCTAGTCCGAAAGCCAATAATTTTCACAATCCCGAACCGGGAATGATTTATCTGGATGACGCGCCGCGGGAAATTGACGCCATGCGCCTGCGGCATCCGTCTGTCTATTGCATACAGGTGCGAGAGCCGAGTCCCTGGGAGCGTCAACGCTCCACTCGGCGAAAGCACCGCTATGCCTGGGACATGACCGAAGCAATCACGATCATCAAGGAACGGGAAAAAGGAGAAGCGCATGCTTGATCCGAAACGGTTGCGCGAGATCTGGAAACGGCTGGCGGATTATCATCTTCATCAGAACGACGCTTTCGCGTTTTTCCCGGAAGAGATTCCGGCTGTCAGGAGCATGAGCCAGCACGCGGCCGACGACATGGCCTTTCTGCTAAAGCAAATAGGCAAACTCTGCGGCAAGCTCTACTTCGCCCATCCGGTCAATCTGTTCGGCAGCGAGCTGGAGAAGTTCCTGCTTCATAAGATCCGCGAACAGTTCGCGGGCTGGGAGATTGAGGATCCGTCCGAACCGCAACATGCCGCGGGCTACAAAAAGTGGAAGGAGGGCCTGTCGGGCAACCCGATGGACTACTACACGCTTGAACTCCTTCCTTGCTGTGGAGCAGGAATCTTCCTCCCCTTCCGTGACGGCGCGTGGGGCGCGGGCGTTTATCTGGAGGCCGAATGCTTCGTGAAGCGCGGCAAACCAATCTGGAAGATCACGCCCGAGGGCGAAATCGAAGAACTGGAGTTCGCCAATATGCAGCCTTTATCTGTGGAAGCAACGCGAGCGCGTATTCGCGATCTGAACGGAAGCATGCTAGCTTATTAAGCAAAGGAGGATGGATGAAGAAATACTTCGCTTGGGTATTTTTCATGATAGCCGTGATTAATCTTCTCTCGATGGCGATTGCTCAGGCCAACGGGCAAGCCCCCACCATTATGGATGGACTGGGGTCCGCCATTCAGTGCGCGATCTTCATCGCCTTTAACTCCCTGTTCTTCTACCTCTGGTGGAAGTGGAAGTAAAAAAACCGATCCCCGACCTAAGTCGGGGATTTTTTATTTGCGATAGAATATCTTCACAATCAATCCGAGTACTAGGCTGATAGGAAAACTTAGAAAACCAACATAGCCGAAAATATTTGCCACAGCATTAAACTTCCCGCCTGTCAGCACGGTCAGAATCACAGAAAAGACCCAGCCCGCGAGACCAATCAGCGAAATCATCCCGCCCCAGAAAATTATTTTCTTTGTCATTATTCCATTATACTTTATCTTGACTCGCGCCGGAGATACGCTAATATCATTCCTGGTTAGTAATAAGGAGAGATGCTTGCCGAACATCAGAGTTGAGGTGCAGTCGGAAGAGGGTATTTCCCTGGATCCCGCGCGTGTAAAAATTTACGAGGGCGA
>CAYGEK010000031.1:0-6225 GCA_964348885.1 uncultured Candidatus Saccharibacteria bacterium
TACCTGATCGGCTCGTTGAGAAATCCCGAAGTGCCGAAGATCGCGAATCGGCTTCGCAGACTCGGTTTTGAAGTTTTTGACGACTGGTACGCCGCCGGTCCCGAAGCGGACGACAAATGGCGGGACTACGAAAAGGCGCGCGGGCGCTCCTACAAGGAAGCTCTGAAGGGTTTCGCGGCGCGGCACGTGTATCATTTCGATAAGCATCACCTGGACGCGTGCGACATCGCGATTCTCGTTCTGCCGGCGGGTAAGTCCGGGCATCTGGAGCTCGGTTACGTCATCGGCAAGGGCAAGCCCGGATTCATCCTGTTGGATAATCCCGAGCGCTGGGACGTGATGTATCAGTTCGCTAACGGCGAGAAAGAGGAAATTGACGGTGTGTGCCAGAACTTTGAAGAACTGGAAAAGGAACTGGCAAAATTGCGATAAAAAAATAAATCCCCCGATATCGGGGGATTTTTATAATGAATTCTTATCCGCTTATGCTCGCAATTGCGAAGCGATGTTTTTTAATCAGTTGTTCAGCGGCTCGACGGTTTTGAAATCGGGCGGGCCGGAGCAGTTGTCGCCCTTAGCGTTGGTTTCGCCCTGGGCGCGCCGGTCGCGGAGCAACTTTTCAAAGCCGGTTTTCTTCGCGCACTCAAACCCGGCGCCGAACATCAGAAAAACGCAGGTGCTCTTGCCTTTGCCCGGGCGGCAGACATTTTCCAGATGATCGTCCGGAATATCCATAACAGCCTTTCGGTTAATCAGCTAAAGCGATGATAGCATTTTATATAGAGAATAGTAATGCCTTAACCACTGGTTTTTTACTGTTTTTGTGGTATATTCTAAGAACTATGTTCAAAACAAAAATTGGTTTATTGGCTAGCGCTTTGGCAGTCGGCGTAATGGGTTTTGCCGGTATCGCGGGCGCCACTCATTCCTGGGGTGGTTATCATTGGGCTAGGACGGCGAATCCGTTCACTATTAAGCTCGGCGACAACCTTTCCGCCGCTTGGGACAGCTATTTAGTAACGACTTCCAACGACTGGAGCGTTTCCAGTGTTTTGGACACCGTGATAGTGCCGGGTGTAGTTTCTCCGAAAACCTGCAAGCCGACTCTCGGCCAGGCGGAAATTTGTAACTCCAAATACGGCCGCAACGGCTGGTTGGGCATCGCTTCAATCTGGGCGACGGGCGGTCACATTACTCAGGGCGCGGTCAAAATGAACGACACCTATTTCAATACCGCCAAGTACAACACTCCGGCGTGGCGTAACGTGGTGATGTGCCAGGAAGTCGGCCACATCTTCGGCCTGGATCATCAGGACGAGAACTTCAGCAATGGCGACCTCGGCACCTGCATGGATTATTCCAACGATCCGAACCCGAACCAGCACCCGAACGCGCATGATTACGAAATGCTGGATGAGATCTACGCGCATTTGGACACGACCAACACCGCCAGCCAGACTTTGTCCGCCGCGGATCAGAGCATTGATTTCAACGACCCGAAAGAGTGGGGAAGCGAGCTTAAGAAATCCAAGGACGGTGCCGCTTCGTTATTCGGACGCGAGTTGAGCAACGGAAGCAAAGTGTTTACCTTCGTCTACTGGGCGGATTCAAAGCGAGCGCACGACGAGCACTAGGCCAAATAAAAAACTCCCGGTACTCCGGGAGTTTTTGTTTATCGCAGAAAGTTCGTGTCTTTGTAGAAGGACTTGAGTGGACGCCAGAACTGCCACATCATCCGGCCGTAGCTAACCTGACTAAAATTGTCATAGCGCCATTTCCATTCTTTGCATTGGCGTATATCAGCTTTGGCCAGTTCGTCTATTTGGCTGAGAATTTTGAAGCGATAGTTAAACACCTTGTTATTCCGAACCAGAATATAAAAGCAAAAAAGCGAGGCAGCCGCCAAGAAGAGGACAAACGCCGCAACCAAGTTATCAAATGAACTCACGCGCAATCTCCGATAAAAGAACTGGAGATATGATGGCATTTTTCTTTCAGCTCCGCAATATAGACTCGGTTTGCGGCGCCGCATGCTAAAATAAACCTATGAAGAATCAGGCGGCGGATTTTAAGAAAGCGGCAGTTATTCTTGCCTTCGTAGCGTTGGCGGGCTTTTTGGTTTACGGTTGGTCGGAATATCGGGACCTACGCGACGAGCGGGATATTCTGAGCCGGGAAAATACAACGCTGACCGGGGAGCTTTCTTCGGAAAGAGAAAAAAATCGGACACTTTCGGAAATCCTGGTAGCGGAGCAGGGAAAGAACACGGGCTTTGAGGCGAAGATCGGTGAGATTACCAGCATCGTCGGCAATCTGCAAAAGCTAACGGCGACCGACCCAGAATTATTGAAAAAGTATTCCAAGATTTATTTTCTGAACGAAAACTATTCTCCCGCCCAACTTTCTAGCCTTGAGCCGCAGTATCTTTACGAAGAGGGCAGGACGCAGCTGATTCATACGGGTGTTTTACCTAGACTGATGGCGATGATCGCGGCGGCGAAGCAGGACGGCATCACTATGGAGATTGTTTCCGCTTACCGGTCTTTTTATGATCAGGCGACGGTTAAGGACGGTTACAAAGTGGTCTATGGAGCGGGTACGGCGAATCAGTTTTCCGCCGACCAGGGTTATTCCGAGCATCAGCTCGGCACCGCCGTGGATTTTACGACCACGGGAATGCAGAGCATCCTCACGGGTTTTGAAAAAACCGCCGCTTACGCCTGGCTTACCGCCAATGCCCATAAAAATGGTTTTGTTTTATCTTATCCTTCGGGCAATTCCTACTATCAGTTTGAGCCATGGCACTGGCGGTTTGTCGGCGTGGCTTTGTCGGGGGAGCTGAAGAATACAGGCAAGAATTTTTATGATCTGGATCAGCGTGAAATAGACGGCTATCTGATAACTTTATTCAATTAAAAAAGACGCCTTAAAGCGTCTTTGAATTCGCTACTTTTTCGCGAGCGGGAGCTTTTTGGGAACTTCGGTATAAGCAACCTCTCCTACGAGCTCAACGACGCCGCCCTTGCCGTCAAAGCGGTATCCCCAGTACGAGCCCGCGTTGTCTCCTTCCAAACTGCCGAAGCAGATATCGCCCTTCGCTTTGTGCTTGAGGAGGACTTTGAGAAGGGCTTCTTCGTTCAGGTAGTCCATGTGCTCAAAGTGGTCGGGGTTGAAATACAGTTCACCGTCTTTGCTAGCGACCGAGCCGATGTCGCCCCACATTCTGAGCGATTTTCCAATCTTGAAAAGATCGGAAACACACTTCTTACTTACTCGGACAGTATTGACCGTGCTCTCAATACGCCACATAACGCCTCCATAAAAGCACTGTTTGCGATAATAACATACGTGCCGCCCTACTGTTAATCTGACAGTATCATTGACAAAATAGTTCTCTTAGTGTATAATCCCTTTTAAGAGATGTAGTCGGATTTCTTGCAGCAACACACTATCAAAACTATGAAGGGTACAATTAAGAACGTAACTGATCGTGGATTTGGATTCATCACGTACGAAGGTGCGCCGAAGGATCTTTTCTTCCACTCTAAGGATTTGAAGGGAGTTGAGTTCGACCAGCTTAAAGCCGGTGACTCCGTTTCTTTCGAAATCGCCGAAGGTCCGAAAGGACAGAACGCGGTTAACGTAGAGCGCGCGTAAGCGTGACTATGACAAAAAGCACCCGAAAGGGTGTTTTTTGTTATACTGACGGTACTTAAAGCTAATGGATTGGATTTACGACAAAACAAATGATAATTCGGCCCGGTTCACTCTGGGCATTCCCGGTAACTCAGTAATGCTCTGCTTCGGCATTAATCCGAGCACGGCCGAGCCCGATAATCTGGACAACACTTTAAAATCCGTGGAGCGGATCGCGAAGCGGCATAATTTTGACGGCTGGGTGATGTTTAATGTTTATCCGCAACGCGCGACCAATCCCGATGATATGCACGCGGAAATGGACACAGTTCTTCATCGGCGTAATTTAGAAGCAATAGAGAGTATTCTTCAAACATACAAAGGCAAGGCGAAGAAAGTGCTCGCTGCCTGGGGGACGCTGATTAACAAAAGAGATTATCTGAAGACCTGCCTGCGCGATATTCACGCGGTTTTTAAAAAATACGACTGCGAGTGGGTGAGTATCGGCAGGGAATCCAAAAATGGTCATCCGCATCATCCGTTATACTTAAGCAATGAAGAAAGGCTGAAGCCTTTTGATATGGCGACTTATATTGAACTTATTTAACAATGCAAATACCGAAACGAAGAGATGAATTATTGAAAGTGCGTGACGAAAGCCCGGTCAATCTGACCGCGGAGGCTTTAGCCGCGATGAAAGACAAAGTGGAGCGTTTGAAGGCGGCGATTCCGCGCCTGGCTGACGAGGCGAAGCGCACGGCCGATTACGGCGACCGTTCGGAGAACGCGGAATACAAGGACGCGAAAGGGAAGTTGCGCGGCGCGCACCGGCAGATCTTAAGCCTTCAGGATCAGATTAAAAGAGCGGTCGTAATTAAAAGCGGAAGCGGCGCCGGCGGCAAGATCACGCTCGGTTCAACGGTGGTGCTGGAGACGGGCGGCCGGGCGCTGACCTTCCGGATTCTCGGTCCGCACGAAGCCGATCCGGACAAGGGAATTATTTCCGACAAATCTCCGCTCGGAGCGGCGCTGATTGGGCATAAGAAAGGCGACGAGGTAAAAATCGCGGCCGGCAAAAGCGGTATTACTTATCGGGTCGCGGATATTCTATAATTAACCGGTGAACCTTAAAGAGACTATTTCGGATAAGACGCGCAGACTTAAAGAATTCTTTGACCGATATGAGCACCGGATTGGTTTTGGTTTTCTGATCGCGGGTTTTATTTTTGATAACTTCACGCTGAAGCGGATAGATTTTTTTCTGGATAATCTGGTCCTGCTGACCTATCTCGCCGTGATCGCCGTTTGCATCGTGCTGATAGATCTCGGCATCAAAAAAGTTTCCTACATCGCGCCCTATGCCATGCAGTTCGCGATGGGAGGTCTGTTCAGCGGCTACGTTATCTTCTATTTCCGCAGCGCTTCACTCACAATCAGCTGGCCGTTTCTTTTGATGCTCCTGGTATTTTTCATCGGCAACGAGTTTTTCCGCCGGCATTATGAGGTGTTGATTTTCCGAATCGCGATTTTCTTCGTGGCCGTGTTCTCGTATTTCATTTTTTCTCTGCCGGTGCTGTTTCATCGGTTAGGCGCCGACGTGTTTATTTTGAGCGGTGTTTTGAGTCTGGCGGTGATCGCCGGTCTGACCTATCTGATTAAGCGGCTCGCGCATCAGCACACGCCGCGCCAATACGGGCTAATCGCGACCGTAATCGGCGGCATTTACCTGGTCTTTAATCTTTTTTACTTTACGAATATTATTCCGCCGATTCCGCTGGCGTTAAAAGATGTAGGTATTTATCACCGAGTGGAACGGGTGCTCGGTGATTATGTGGCGCAAGAGGAAAGGCGTCCCTGGTACGATCTTTTCGGCGGCGACAAGATTCGATTGGTTTCGGGAACCGCGGTTTACGGCTACAGCGCCGTGTTCGCGCCGACGGCGTTGGAGGGCGAGATTTTCCACCGCTGGTCTTTTTATGATGACGCGACTGAGTCCTGGGTGGAGATGAGCCGAATCAGTTTCCTGATTTTGGGAGGACGCGATGGAGGCTACCGGGGCTATTCTATTCAGCAGAACATAACACCCGGCCGCTGGCGGCTGGATGTAGTTACCGCCCGCAATCAGATTATCGGTCGGACCACCTTCCGAATTCTGGAAGCGAAAACGCCGCCCGTCCTTCAGTTGAAAACTTTGTAAATAAAAAGCCCTACTAGTTCAGTAGGGATTCAAGTTGCTTCGAAATTTTTCGGATTTCATCATTGGCGAGCGGGACGTCGCACATCAGATGAGCAATTAGTCTTGGGCTTAGCTCCAGATGATAGGCAAAGTTCGTGCCATCCATTCTGACCAGTTCATTCGCCGTCGCAGCCGAAAGATATTCACGCAGACCGCTCAGGGTTCCATGCAGAGGGTCAAAGAAAAAATTTTTCCTAAACCACTGCGGAAACACGCCATTTGTCAGAAGCTCATGCAAAGCCCGGTCCATCCGGCGGGTCTTGAGCAACTGCTCGAAGCGCTCCCTGGTGGGCTGCTGCATTAGATTCAGGCAGGCCATGAGCAGATACAGAGACTTCAGCTCAATATTCATA
>CAYGEK010000032.1:0-6204 GCA_964348885.1 uncultured Candidatus Saccharibacteria bacterium
GAATCCGTAAATAATTTGATCGTGGCGGCTCCGTTAGGCAGCTGAGCCGAACGAACCAGATCGGCCGACTGGTTACCATAAAAACCGAATATAAAATAACTTTGCGCTTTGACGACCAGCTTGTCCTCGGCTTTGGATCCGATCTTCGCAAGCGAAGTGTCGCCATTCTTCAGCGACCAGTTTTCCATATTTATATCCGTGTTAGTCGGATTAAAAATCCGGATATATTCCTGACCGCTATCGGCTCCGGCGGCATCAAACATTATTTCCACGATTAAAACTTTAACTGGTTCGGCTTCACTCACCACGGGCGGCTGAGTCTGAAGGGAAGGTTCGGGGGTATTTTCTACGGTTTGCACCGGGGCCTCCGGCGGAGCAGGCTCTGTGATAACTACCGGCTCAGGTTCAGAAACAGGGATGGGCTCAATTTTTTTCTGCTCTTCCACTTTCGGAACTACTGTCTCAAAAGTCATGGCTATCTTAGGCGCGACCGTTTCCGTATTCTTTATAGCGGCTGGTTTTTTATCCGACACAAGCTTCGCTACCGGCTTTTTAGTATCCTCAATTTTCATCTCAAATAGCGGCTTTTCTTCGGCCTTGTTTAAAGCCAAAGAATACAGCCCTCCTCCGACAAAACCTACCGAGACTAACGCGATTAGGAGCTTTTGCTTGAGCATTAAGATAATGCCCACCAGTTTAGCAACAGCCCTAAATAACTTCAATTATCTTCTTTTTTGCCGTCTGCCCGGAAATTATCCGCACTCGAGACGGCGAAACTCCAAAATGTTCGGCAATCACCCTCTCTACTGCCCAGTTCGCTCGTCCTTCTTTGGCAGGCGCTTTCACACTGACCTTAAATTCAGTCTCTGAAATTTTCTCAACCTTCTCTTCCCTGGCCGCGGCTTTTACAAAAACAGAAATCTTCATTCCAGCAACGCTTTAGCGAACGGCACCCGAAAGGCGCGGCACCAGACCCAAACCTCATTATAATCGGACACGTTGATGCCGGCCGGAATCTCATAATTCTGTGAACCGATATTACCCTTAAGGCTATCAAGCTTAGCCGCGGGATCATACTGACCATCCTTGCCAAGATAAACAAAAAGATCCGGACCGTTTGTTACATTGAAGTCTTCATCGAAACGCACATAGTGCTTTTCTTCCGATTTTATCAGTCGCGCGGTACCCTCGCCGTGATGCCCGGCCAAACCAATAAAAATTCCCGACGATATGATTAACGCGTCCTCATTTTCTGTAGCCATTATCTCATCTAAACCCTCGTTCACCGTTTTGCTTATAAAAAGCGGCGAACCAAGCCACCAGGCCACGCCTACAAATACCAGTAAACCGGCCACAATAAATAGTTTTTTCATAATTTATCCCCGCTTCATATGGCGGAAGGCGTAATCCAGGTTGCCGCCTACTTTCTTGCCGGGGTTAAAGATATTTTTAGCGTCAAATATTTTTTTCACCTCCTCAAACAGCGCGTACACTTCCGGGCCAAACATTTTCGGCAAATACGGGGTGCGTATAAGACCGTCGTTATGTTCGGCAGTAATAGAACCCTTATACTCCAAGACCAGATTAATTACCTCGTCCATACAAGCTGGAATCTTTTTCCTGTCTTCTTCGTTCGAAAGAACCATCAGCGGAATAATATGAAAGTTGCCGTTACCGACGTGGCCGGCAATTGTGTTTAGCAATTTATATTTATCCGTGATCGCGTGAAGTTTCGGAAGAAACTCCGGAAGAAACTCCGGCTTCACAATAACGTCGTCAATAAAAGGCGCGGTCTGTTTACCGGCCACTTTATGGCGAAGCAAATTAAAACTTTCACGGCGAATCAGCCAGTATTTCCTGGACTCCCGCTCGGTGGCCGCAATCTTAGTCTTCATCTTGAATTTCGCAAGCGCGATATTCAGCTCCCGCAACTTTCTTTCAACTTCTTCTTTGGTGTCCTCTTCAAACTCAATCAGGCAGACCAGCTTCGGCATTCCGTAAGTCAAAACCGTCCACACTTCGGGTAAGAAACTCAAGCCTAGCGAAAAAAGATTCTTCGCGCCCATCTGTTTTAAAAATCCCGGAAAGAACTTCAACGCCAGCTTCAGAGTAGCATCATCAAAAGATTCAAAACTGCCCGGCTGGAACGGAAGAACAGTTTTCACAAAATCACCTAAAACCTTCAGATCCTTCATAAATACCACCAGCATACCGGTATATTTTTTCTTCGCCACCAATTTAAACCTGGCTTCGGTGACTAGGCCGAGCGTTCCCTGCGAGCCGACGAGCAACTTCGTGAGGTCAAAATTTTCTCCATCCCACACATCCCAGATGTTGTACCCGCTGGAATTTTTAGATACCTGCGGCTTGGATTTTTTAATTAAATCTTCGTTGTCAGTGACCAAGTCATATACTTTCCGATAAATCTCCCCCTCAAAATTCTCCTGCCGTTTTTTCTTATTCAGCTCCGGCTTACTGAGTTTTTTTACCAGGTACTCTTCTCCGTCGGCCAACACCACTTTAAGCTCCTGAACATAATTATGGGTCTTACCGTAAACCAAAGATTTTTCTCCGCCTGAATCATTAGCAACCATTCCGCCGATTGCGCAGATCTCCCGGGACGCCGGATAAGACGGGAGTATCTGACCGGATTTCAAAGTCTCTTTTTCAAAATCCCGATAATAAACACCGGGCTGAGTAACCGCATAACCGCTACCAACTTCTTTAACCTGATTAAAATACTTGTCGAACTCCAAAACCAGAGATTCGGTCAACGGCCCGCCGGTCATATCCGTGCCGCCGGAGCGCGCCGTCAGCGAAACTCCTTTATTAGCGGCGGCATACCGTACAAGGTCCTTAAGATCATCCTCGTTCTTGGGAAAAACTACCGCTCGAGGCACTACCTCAAAAAGGCTGGCATCACGGCTATATTTTTGTAATGTAGCGTTGTCTTCGTGGATTTCGCCGCGAAGAAATTTTTTAATCTCTTCTAAATTATTCATGGTTAAGCTTTATTCAAATGATCAACTATGTTAAGGACTGCCTTAACCGCATCACCGGCGGAAATATTATTCTGCTTATAGATGACATCCGAGGCGTCGCCCGCGGCCCAAATACCTGATTGGGAGGTTTGCTGGGTTTTGTGATCAACAATGATTTCTCCGAAGCCGTTCACTTTAACCAGATCTTTAACAAAGCCGACGTTCGGATAAGCTCCAATTTCCACAAAGACACCGTCCACCGCCAGCTGCTTCTTCTCTTTGGATAACTGATCCTCATAAACAAGCCCATTAACGAACTGACCGCCGGTAATCTCCAGCGTTTTGGCGTTGGTAATAATCGTCACCTTAGAATCCTTTTTTATTTTATCCTGAGTCACCGGATCCCCTTTTAAGGCTGGGCCGAACTCTAAAAGCTTAATACTGCTGGCGTAGGCCAACAAATCCACTACGGCTTCAAGTCCGGCGTTGCCGCCGCCGATAACCGCCACAGCCTTTCCTTTGAAGAGCGGCGCGTCACAGGTGGAGCAGTAAACAACACCCTTGCCGTCCAACTCCTTTTCTCCGGGCACGTTAAGCTTTTTCCTGGCGCTTCCCGTGGCTACCAGAACGGTCTTTGTTTCAAATACATTGCCTTCTTTTGTAAAAACCTTGAAACTGTCGATATTTTTCTCAATCTTCTCTACGACATCCGGGGAGTAAATTTCTATTCCTTCCTGGGCGCGTAAATGTTCTTCAAAATTTTTCGCGAGCTCCAATCCGGAAATTGACTTAGTACCGATCCAATTCTGAATATCCGCCGAAACGAGCGAGGCGCCGCCAAAAGCCTCCGTAATAAGAACGGTTTTGATTCTCTTCCTGGCCGCATAAACGCCGGCGGCGACCCCGGCGGGACCGCCACCAATAATAACTAAATCGTAAGACATTTTAATAAGTTACATTCCTAGCGCCTTCCGAAGCTCTGCTTCGTTAAAACCAACCAAAATCTTTCCGTTTGCGTCTATGACCGGCACTCCTAATTGATGGGACTTATTAACCATTTCTTCCCGAGCCGCCTGATCTTCCGCGACATTTACCTCGTCATAGGCAAGATTGTTCTTTTTAAAGAACTCTTTAGCCATTTTGCAATAAACACAGGTCGGAGTTGAATAGATTTTTATCATATTATTATTGTACCTCATCCGCTCCCACTATCACCCAAAGCGACAGCAGGGTAACAACGACACCGGCGACGACCTGATTCCACAACGCCGGCGTAATCCGCCAATAACCCAGAATCCATGGGGAAACCGCGATCCAGATACCGATTATAAAAAGCGACCAGTTTAGCCATTTCATACCCTCTTATTATAGTACAAAAGGCGAGATATAAAAAAACCACCAAATTTCGGTGGTTTTGTGTAAATCCTAGTTCCAGAAGCCGGGACCGACGCGCATGCCGTGCCGCAACAGATCCTGGGCAAGCAGATACTTAACCGCGGTTCCCAGGAGTCCGTGGGCAAAGGCAATGGCGTAGATGTTCCGATGTTTCAGGAAGAAATAAGTCGTCCCGACACCCAAAACAAGGGTGGTAAGAAAGAGCAGCGGATTAGGCAAATGAACAATCGCGAACAACGCGCCGGTTACAAGCGACGCCCGCCACTCGTCTTTCACGCAGACGGATATCCGATTGGCCAAATAACTCTGCAGCAAGAACTGCTGAACTATCGCCCAGGTCGGATAGCCGAGTTTTTTCGCCATGTTTCGCCACAGCTCCGGCTTAGAAAAAACTTCCGGATTCAGCGCCCAGGCCAGGAGGAAAAGTCCTCCGAAGCAGATGAGCGTGAAGACCCAAAAGCCCTTCTGCCCATGGCCGAAGCCGAGGCTCTCCCAGCTGTCTCCGCGCAGGCGGATACTTATGACCAGCCAGACCAAGCCGACAGCGGCAAGTCCGACTCTCCAGTTATGACCCCGTGGACACAGCCAAATCGCCAGCATCAGTAAGGTAAAGAAAGTCAGAACTTCAAGAAAGTATGAACGTTTGACGGCGCTCATCACCTGCCTCCATCTTTAAAAAAGACGAGCCAGGTCGTGTCGACGAGTGAATGCAGGACTGCTCCTACAACCAACGATCTGGTTTTCAGGAAGACGAGTCCGTAACCTATTCCGGCAACCGTCGCAAAGCCGACATAATGCCAGTTCGGAACGTCAAACTTCCCGACCTTATTATTGATGTGCGCGAATCCGAAAATCGCGGACGCCAAGATAAGACCCCAGGCGTTACCGAATTTCTGTGTAAGCCGATTCTGGATGAGACCGCGGAAGATCAACTCCTCCGCGAACCCGGGCGCGAAGAACATTCCGCAAGCAAGCGTCAGATATGCGACGACCACGAATAGCCAGGTCGGCAACGCGGTCCAGAATCCCGTCTGCTCACGCAGAATTTTGTAGTTCACACCGAAGTGTTCAACAAAACCCGCGAACCAAGCCGGAATCAGAATGATGATGTAGAAGGCCAGATACACTCCGGCAGCCCACAGCCAGTCCCGCTTTTTGGTTTTCCAGTCGCAACCTATGTCAAAGCGGCGCCAACCCGTAAAGGTCAGCATCGCGAACACGATCGCGCTGAATGCCACCAGAGGATACTTGAACCCCTTCTCCCCGAACTGGATGCCCTTCTGCACCAGGCCGAGCTCGATCGGCAACCAGAGCATCAGCACGAGGCCGAGATGCAACAAGGCCGAACCTTCTTTATTTGGAGCAACGCGACCGCTCCAAATAAGAACCAGAATAGGAGCGATAAAATAAGCCCCGACCCAGAGAAAATTCGTCAGCGGATTTTTAATTTCAGGGTGGGCAGCCACCGCCGATACAGTAATCAGCCCGTATGGAATCAAAAAAAGGATCGGTACGACTACGAGGTGCCATTCGGCAGCCAGCCACTTACCGACCTTCTCCCGGATCGTCCTCTTGATCAGCGCCAACAGCATGCCGGCCAGACAGAACGTGAAAGCCAGCGCGAACATCTTCGCCATCCAAACCTCCGATTCTATTTTCAAATAACGCAAAAAGTTTACAATAAAAACCGATAAAAAACAAGTTGGCCAATTTGAGTTTTTGTGGCCGGTGGTATATAAACAAAGAACGCCGCGGGGAGTAGTATATCGGCAGTACACACGCTTCGGGTGCGTGAAGGCCGGGTTCGATTCCCGGCTCCCCGACAAAT
>CAYGEK010000033.1:0-5961 GCA_964348885.1 uncultured Candidatus Saccharibacteria bacterium
TATTTCTGAAAGGTACGGATATAATTTATAACCGCTCTGCCAAGATCGCGCAAGGCCAACGCGCCGATGCCAAGAGCCAACGGGATTCCCAACTGAACCGCGAAATGAGTCTGGGCAAAGGCCTCTAAAAGATACTTAAAAAATTCCCAATAACTGGAACCGGCGGCCAAAGCGGCATTCTCTAGCACTCGTCCGAAAAATATTCGGCTCGCCAGCACTCTCAAAACTATCACCAGAAATAAAACCTGCCCTATGATTAGAGGTAAGATGCGGCGAAGAAACCAGATTGAGTAAACTTTAAAAAGAATTCTGTTGGTCATTATATTAATTCAGCGCTTAAAGACTTAAACATGCGCTTGGCCCTAAAAAGTCTCATTTTAAGGGCAGTCATAGAAATTTTCTCCAATTTACAGATGTCTTTGTAAGATTTGTCTTCTATATAGTACAACCCGAGAATACGCCCCAAATGTTCCGGCATTTTAGCGATAACTTCTTTCACTACCGCTTTGGCGTCGGAAATATTGCCAAGATTTTCATCATAGCTCAATGGCTTTTCCTCCTCATACAAAACCGGATCAAGATATTCCACAAAGTTGGATTTCTTTTTCATGTCCTGATAATGAGTAAATGCAGTGTTCATTAAAATCTTATAAGCCCAACTCTTGAACGCGATTCCGGCCCGCTTCTGAAAATTACCGCCATAGCGATAAATCTTAACAAACGTCTCTTGGACGATGTCTTCGGCATCCTCTTCTTTACGAACTACACCCAAAGCCTTCCTGATGAATGCCTCTTCGTAGCGATCCACGATAAAACGAAAAAGCGCCGGGTCCTTTAGGGACTGCTTGAGAATCTCTTCGTCAGGCATCTGCTCGTACATAATTCCCATACTATAACAATTTTATCGCTAAATGAAAAGACGCTAGCGGGAGTTATTCAGCGTATAAAAATTACTGAAAAGACTCGCCACAAGTATCGGACCCGTACCTCCGGGCGTAGGAGTGTAAAAAGAAAGCTTATCCAGTCCATTCCCGGCCGTATCTAAATCCCCCGATACCACGCCTTCAACAAGGCCGAATCCGAAATCAATAACGCCCGCTCCCGGCTTCAACATGCCGGGCTTAATTAATCCCGGCTTACCGGCGGCGCCGATGACTAAATCGCACTCACCTATCCGGTCAAGGTCAGTCTTGCTGTGAAAAATTATCAGATCTTTAGCCTTGCCTAAAAAAGCTTCCGCGATTGGCTGGCCTACCAATAAACCGCGACCAACGACTCCGACCACTTTGTCATGCGTCCGCCAACCAACTTCTTCCAAGACCGCCCTTGTCACGACCACTGATAGCGGCTCAACTTCCGAATCCAGACTGAGAGCGTCCACGTCCTTCTCTCTAACCAATCTGGCTAATACCGCCTCCCGATTTATCTCTTTCGGTAACGGCAGTTGGATGATAATTCCTCCGACAGAATTATCCTGACCGGCATGAGCAATCTCCGCGGAAAGTTCCGCTTCGCCTATTGATTGCGGAAATCTCCGTAATTCAAACTCGACTCCAAGCTCTTCAGCGATTTTCTTTTTTTGTTTCAAAAAACTCTCAGAGGCGGGGCTGTCTCCAATAAAATAGGCCACCAGTTTCTTGTCGGGCTTCGGCAACTTTTTCAGTCGTTCAATAATTTTCCTGGCAACCGCCTTACCATCAATAATCTTCATTTAGTATTCCAATGGAAAGCGCTTGGCTAAAGCCGCGGATTTTTTAGCGACGTTTTCTTTATTCAAAAGAGCGCGCGTTATTAACGCGGCAATCATCTCCATCTCTTTTTCTTTCATGCCGCGACTCGTTACCGCCGGCGTGCCTATCCGGAGCCCGGAAGGATTCATCGGCTTATCGTCGCCCGGAATACTGTTCCTGTTGGCGGTAATCCCGCTCTTCTCAAGTAACTGTTCCGCCGTTTTGCCGTCTAAGCCGTTTTGCCGAAGATCTAACAAGAGCAGATGATTATCCGTGCCGTCGGTTACCAGGTCAAAGCCTTTGGCCTTAAGCGCCACGGCCAGAGCCTTGGCGTTCTTGATGATTTGTTGCTGATATTTTTTAAAACTCGGCTGAAGCGCTTCAAAAAAGGCGGCCGCCTTCGCCGCGGTGATATTATTATGCGGACCTCCTTGAGCGCCTGGGAAAACCGCTTTATCTATGCGCTCACTAAATTCTTTACGGGAAAAAATTACCGCCCCTCTCGGACCGCGCAATGTTTTATGAGTAGTGGTCATGACCACGTCGGCATGTGGAAACGGAGAAGGATGGGCGCCGGCAGCTACCAGCCCGGCGATATGGGAAATATCGGCAACATGATACGCTCCGGCCCGCTGAGCGATCCCGCCGAATTTTTGAAAATCTATAACTCTCGGATACGCCGTGGCGCCGGAAACGATTATTCGCGGACGATGCTGCTCCGCGAGTCTCTTTACCATTTCATAATCTATAAGCCCGGTCTCCGAATCAACATCATACTGGACGCTGTTAAAAAAGCGGCCGGTAAAACTAACTTTGTGCCCGTGCGTAAGATGACCACCGGAAGCAAGCTTCATTCCGAGCAAAGTCTCTCCGGGATTCATCAATGCTCCGTAAATTGCGAAATTCGCTGGCGATCCGGAATACGGCTGAACGTTCACGGACCATTCGGATGGTTTTAATTTGAAAACTTTTAGCGCACGTTCTTGAGCCAGCGACTCTATCTTGTCGTAAAGCATGTTACCAGGATAATAACGTTTACCCGGATAACCTTCGGAGTATTTATTGGCCAATGGAGATCCGGCCAAGGACAAAACATCCGCGGACGCGTAATTCTCCGAAGCGATCAAATCTATCGTTTCGCTCTGCCTTTTAACCTCCAAATCAACCAATTTTGCGACTACTTTGTCCTTCATTTTACCCTATTATGCTAGGTAGAAACCAAATGGGCAAGCCCCTGGTTGTATATATTGTGGTGAGCATGATTAATACCGCAAAGCCCCTTAAGCCGGGGCTTTGTTGTTTTATAATGCTAAATAATCCTTCACGAATAAGGCGGCGCTAAACGCAGTGCCGTCTAAAGTGCCCCATTTATCCAAAATCTCTTTTTTAAGACTGTGGCAAGCTTCTTTAGCCTTTTCCAGCTTATTCAAAACATCCGCAAGCGGCTCACCGCGATAAACAACGCCGATGCCGAGCTTCTCAATAACCGCGTTATTAAAACTGATCTCAAGATCATCCGCCGAGTCGTACTGCGGCACTACCAATGGCTTCTCGGCCAACATAGAAAACCAAACGGAAGCCCATCCGGAGCGCGCGAAATGCATCAAAATCGCCGGGTTGGTAATAATTGCCGGAGAGTAATCTTCGTTCGTGTAGACCTTCAAACCAAACTGTTCCGCTTCTTTATAAAGACGCTCCAAGCCAGGAATTCCGGATTTTGTTATAAAAAATCCCTTCTCCATTTGTCGCGTATCTGATTCCGGCATAGGCGAAATTGGCGGCACCAGAAATTCGTTCCGATACGTCGGCTCATAGTCGCCGGCGGAAAAAATGCCTGGATAAGCTACGGCGGTTATTCTTTGTTCTCTCTCTATGCAGGTGGAAATATCTTCCGCTTTTTTCAATAATACTTTATCAATATTCGCCGGTGCGATGGCCGCCTCTTTAAAAACACGGCTCAAATATCCGAAGGTGGTTGAATAGGCCGGCGCGACTCCATAAAGAAGCCGCGGCGAGCGATTCAATTCCACCTCAATATTTTTCCCATACCTCTCCGTAAGATAGGCGTTCGCCTCCCTTGAAGCGGTTTTAAAATTTCCGGTCCACTGCTTTAGATAGGTTGCATAGTCAGTATTCTCGTAAAAAACTTTCTTCAAAATCTCGCCAAGCTTTGCGTCCAAAATAATCTCTCCTTTCTTTTCAAAGTCGGGAAA
The DNA here is from genome assembly GCA_964348885.1 of uncultured Candidatus Saccharibacteria bacterium. Taxonomy (GTDB): domain Bacteria; phylum Patescibacteriota; class Minisyncoccia; order UBA6257; family WO2-44-18; genus JAHFLQ01. The sequence goes on from CAYGEK010000033.1 coordinate 3,944, forward strand.
CTCCTCGTCCATTATCGCCCGCTGCTTCTCTCCATAAACCCACGGAACAATAATTCCCATTCTCGACTTGCCCGATTTTTCTAAATCATCGTTAAAGGCAACCGCGAGCTTCGTGGTCATAAGGTACGGCCCCGTGCCGTAGGCAAAGTTGGTTGCTATGTATTTTTTGCTATTCATATTACTTATGACAACACTATCGCGATTATGCCGGCAAGAGCAATGACTATGCCCAAGAATTTCTTACCGAGATTTTTTTCTTTGAAAAACAGCCAGGCCCACAGGACTCCGAAAAGAATTCCCAGACGCTTGATCGAAAGAACGTATGTCGCCGGTCCAGCCAGCAACGCGAAATTGAAAAATACACTGCTTATAGCAATAACCGCGCCCAGAGATAGGATGCTGATAAAAGCGGCGGAGCCGAAGGCTTTCGCTTCATAAGAAAAATTGGCTTTTTTTCTTATGGCCAGATAGATTCCGCAAAGAAGAGCGACGGCGGCCGAACTTACCGCCGGAGCAAAAAATGGGCTGGAATGCTGAGCGGCTATTTTGTCATAGTTGGTGGAAATTGACCAAAGCATCGCCACTCCCAAAGCCAAAAGTATCCCACGATTAATGGAGCCTTGTGATATCGTCTCCGGTTGGACAATCGGCTTTCTTGTATCGGAGGAAACGAACCAGAGACCGACAACAGTCATTAATACGCCCAAAATCCCCAACCCGCCGGTCAACTCGCCGAGAATAATGGCTGAAGTAATGATTGCAAACATGGGGGTCATCAGAGTAATGGAATATACTGAAGAAAATTCCGAAAGTTGATAGGCCCGCAACATCATTGGATAGGTAAACGAATTAATCGCCGCGGTTATCGCGATCGCTACCCAAAATTGACGGTCAACGGACGGAATCCCATGAATGAGCGCGGCGATCAAAAGCAGTGCCGACGCCACGAGCGAAGACCAGAAGGTTACGGAAAATTTAGAAAATCTCCCCAAAGACACGATATGCTTATTGAGCGCAGCCTGAATGGAGTTGGCGAATGCGCTGCCGAGCGCGAGAAACAACCAGGCCATTTACTTGCGGAGAAACTTCTTCACCAGTGCCGCGACATAGTCCTGGGTAACAGCCATGGCCTCAAATGTCGCGCCGCCGATATGGGGAGCGATCAGGAGATTTTTGTTTTTTCGCGCGTAATCAACGAGCGGATTATTTTTCAAATGTCGTCCGTCGCTGAATTCATCCCACATCACATCGATTGCCGCTCCGGCGATCCACTTATTTTTTAATGCCTTATCCAACGCTCCTTTAGCAATCAGTTCCCCGCGAGCGGTATTCACCAAATACGCGGTCGGCTTCATCATCCGCAAATGCCTTTCGCTTATGAGGCCGTAATTTGTATCCGTCAGAATCGCGTGAAGCGACACAAAGTCCGCGTCCCTCATCAGTTTTTCCAAACTCACTTTCTCCACTCCCATTTTCTTTTTAAGCCCTCCGGAGACATAGGGATCATAAGCGATGGTTTTCATGCCAAAAGCTTTGGCGTAGCGGGTCATAATGCGACCGAGGCGGCCAAACCCTACGAGCCCCAAGGTCTTTTGGTATAGCTGATGCCCTCGCCACGGAACTCTATTCCAGCTTCTTTCATTTTTCACCGCGTCAAACGACCAGGGGAGGTTTCGAATCAATGCCAGAAGGAGACCGATTGTTTCTTCCGCGGTAGACGGGATATTTTTCAGGAACCCTTTTCTCCCACGTAAGGTAATCAGCTTAATGCCCTTCTCTTTAACCAAGGCAACGTCGATGTGATTGAGTCCCGTACCCTGCCAACCGATAACTTTTAAATTCGGCATCTTATCAAGCCAGCTTTTATCAATTTTATATTTTAAGCCGATAACCAAGATGTCGGTCTCTTTACGCGGCTTTGAATCAAAAATCACCTTACCCAATGACCGGTAGATTGCGAGGGCTTTCCCCGAGTAATCAATCGGTTCTGTTATTTGAATTATCAGTTTATTTTTCAT
>CAYGEK010000034.1:0-1605 GCA_964348885.1 uncultured Candidatus Saccharibacteria bacterium
ATCTTTGACGACCACTACAACTTCACCACCGTTTGGCGCTTCATTCTTGACGGCCGTCATCACATTGTCCATATCGCGCCGGTGATAATCGTCTTTTTCATATTGCTTGGCCTGACCATTCGGGATAAAATGCGGAAATGATTAGAAAAGCGGAAGCCCGGGACATCCCCGCAATCGTAGACCTGGCCCGCCAGATGGCGGATCTTCATCACGCGATTGATCCCTACTACAAATCATCCGCCGCCTATAAAACGCTGGAAGAAGACTTTTCCGAAGAATTGGAGGACAAAGATTCGGCGCTTATCGTAGCCGAAGAAGGCCGAAAAATCGTCGGCTACTTCCGAGGTATGATCGAGCCCGCCCCGATGTATCTCACGCCTAAAAAAATCGGCATCGTGTACGACCTTTTTGTTCTGCCGGATTCACGGCGGAAAGGCGCGGGCGAGCGTCTATTCGTCGCCGCCATGGATTGGTTCAGGGATCGGAATGTAAAAAACATCGAGCTGAACGTGGACGCCCGCAATACTGTTGGCGTGTCCTTCTGGAAAAAGCGCGGCTTTGCCGACTACAAAATCCGCATGAGGAAAGATTTGGAATAACATGGACGTCTTAATCATATTTTTTGTTTTCCTGATTTTCGCGCTCGCGCTTCTTGGCGTATTCCTTCCTATGCTGCCCGGTGTTCCGTTAGCTTGGGCCGGATTGCTCGCTTACGCTATTCACACCGATTTTCAATCGATATCATCAACCTCTATTTGGATTTTCCTGGGCTTAACTTTGCTGACAATTATCTTTGATCTCTTAGCTCCGGTCATCGGCGCCAAGCGCTATAACGCCAGCCCACAAGGAATAATCGGTTCAACAATCGGTCTGTTTCTCGGAATCTTTATACTGGGGCCTTTTGGTATAATTTTCGGACCGTTAATCGGCGCGTTTGTGGGAGAAATGCTCTCTGGTAAGCATCCCCGGATCGCCTTTCGGTCCGCCTCCGGCGCTTTCCTGGGATTCTTGGCCGGATCTCTGATCAAGCTGTCCGTCATCCTGATAATGCTTGGCTTTTTCCTCGCGTCTATTTTCTGATTGCATATTTCTACCCGAGCAATTAAGCTGAATGGCAGTAAATTAATAAGGGGTCCTTATGGGATCTGTAGTCGTGCCAACCGATACGCAGTGGCTTGAATATCTTCTTCATCACAAAAAAGAGATCCGATGGCTTCAGCGCGATGGCGGCGGTTTCGTAGCTCTGCACGCCGGCATTACTTTTAATCTGGTTGGGAGCGAAAAAACTCGCGTCTATCTGAGTATCAGCGAAGGTTTCGAGACTTACTCAATTAGCGAGCCCATGCCCATGGAAGCCGCCCCGATTGGACGTTTTGCCAATTGGTTCAGAACAAAAGTGCTTCAGCAGCCTCCCAAGGAAAATCCGCCGGCGGTTATTAAATCGCTGGAGCTCAAAACTCTTTTAAATCAGTTGGTCGTTCACGCTTTAGAGCAGTGCGTCAAGCGTACTGAAGACGCTTCCTACGCGCGTAAACTTAATGCTCGGCTGTGGTATCTGGCCACTGAAGATTTCCCGCATAAATAATCCCCCTCAAGGGGATTTTT
>CAYGEK010000034.1:1705-5929 GCA_964348885.1 uncultured Candidatus Saccharibacteria bacterium
GGGTTTAATCGCCGGAAAGCGACTCGCCGCAACAGGTGCGGATTTCGCCGATGCTCGGGCTCTCTTTCAGGAGCGTGAGCCGGTCCTTTTTCCTGGTCAGGACGACGGAAATTTCCGTTTCGTCCGCCACCAGCCAGCGGGTACTGCCCTTCAAGGAGTCACGGATCATGACATACTTGAAGTGCCGGAACCGCCCGCCCGCGATCTCGGCCGTTATGATGACCGGCAGGAATCCCGCCGCGGCCATCAGGAAGATCCGGCCGAAGGACGGACTCGACTCGGGAACGAGGATCCACATCACCCCGTAGACCAGGCAGGCGGAGCCCGTGCTGAGCACGGCGCCGTAGGCCAGCGAGTTCACCATCACCTGCTCAATGTTGCAGGCGACCCGCGCGCCGATCAGCTCCCTGGAAAACACGGGAATCGCCACGAGTCCGACGGCCGCCAGCGCGATGTACGGAGCGTACTGGAGCTTCATCGCCAGACCGGCGAACCAGAGGCCGCCGCCCAAGACCGCGCAGGAGAACAGCAGGACCGCGAGGCTGAGCGCTTTGTGCTTGCGCATTCTCTCCCTTTCAAAAAACAGTTTAAAATTCACAAACTAACTGGATTATTATAGCATAATTTATACCAATTTGTCAACCGAAGATAATTCCTCCTCAAAACCGGCCTTATTTTTATGCTAGTATTAAATCAATATCTCTGGTATAATACGGTCTCACTAAGATGCTTGTAGATGATGTAACAATAAAAATCTCGGCGGGAAACGGCGGCAAGGGCGCCGTGGCTTTTGAGAAGAACAAATTCGCCATCGGACCGACGGGCGCGCGCGGCGGCGACGGCGGCAGTGTTTACTTTGAAGCCATCTCCGATCTTTCCGCGCTGAATAAATTCCGTAATAAGAAGGATTGGCGCGCCCTTAGCGGACAGGACGGACGTAGCCAGTACCGCGATGGCAAGGTTGCTCCCGATCTCATTCTTCTGGTGCCAACCGGCACGGTCATCCACAACCTGGATACGCGCCACAGCGAGGAGCTGGTTCATAAGGGTGATCGAATTTTAATAGCGAAAGGCGGCCGCGGCGGCAAAGGCAACTTCTTCTTCCGCTCCCCCATCAACACCAGCCCCGAGCAGTTTGAATACGGCCAGCCCGGCGACAAATTCGCCCTCCGCTTGGAATTAAAACTTATTGCCGACATCGGCCTGATCGGTCTTCCGAACGCCGGAAAATCCAGTCTGATTAACGAAGTCACAAAAGCGCAGGCGAAAGTAGCCAGCTATCCTTTTACTACCCTGGAGCCGAACCTCGGCACCTACGGCACCCTGATCCTCGCCGATATTCCCGGTTTGATTGAAGGCGCCTCCGCCGGAAAGGGTCTCGGCACCAGATTCTTACGCCATATTGAGCGCACTAACACGCTCTTCCATCTTATCTCCGCCGAATCAAAAACTCCGATTAAAGATTATAAAACTATTCGGAAAGAACTTGGCGCTCACAACCCCGAGCTTTTAGAGAAAGTTGAATATGTGTTTATCAGCAAAAGCGATGTGACCGATGCCAAAACTTTAAAGAAAAATATCGCCGCTTTAAAAAAGCATAACAGCAAAGTTTTACCTATCTCCATTCACGACTGGGAGAGTTTGGAAAAAGTTAAGAAGATTCTGGATACGGTTCTGAAAAAGAAGGATTAAGCCTCAACCGCCTTCGGCAAAGGCCAAAACTTTTTTACCGCGTACGCGCACGCGATGGAAACCAGCACGCCGACGACTACATCTATAAAATAATGCTGCTTAACGGTCAGCGTGGATATGCTGATTAACGCGCCCCAAGAGGCGTAGGCGGCGTAGGCTTTCCTCTTCAGATACGGATAAACCATTATCATCAGCGTCACCGCGGCTACTACGTGACTGCTCGGGAAAGTGTTGTTGGGCAGGTCCACATTATAAATCTTTTGAACCAAGTACCGGGTCCAGCTGGTCTCTACCGCTTCGGCGGAAAGAACCGGCCTCGGATAAGCGGACGGGATGATGATGTGCAACGCGAAGGTCACAATAAAAGCCAATGCCACGGCAGCGATAATCCTCGCGTACTCGCGCGTGTTCACATTTTTAGAAATAATCGGCGGCAACCAGAAGAAATATATGGTTACGTAAAAAAAGATCGTCGCTGGAATAAACGGAATCCAGCTATCCAGCGGCAGAGCCAAAGAATTATTTAAACTGCGCGCGAAAGTCCCGATCGCGATTAAGCGATAGGCGATAAAAATCAATCCGATAGTCGCGATGAAAATAAGCCACTTCTTAGTCATAATTCAGATTATTATAACACAAACACCCGATTCGGGACTAGATTCCGATGCCGATCAGGCAGACCTTTTGCCAAGGCTGATAAACACTTTGGAACTGCTGTTCATGCACCTCGCCGTCCGCGTGCGTGACCGTGTAAGTCACGTCCGTGGTCATCCCCTTTCTGGGCTGCTCACTGCACTGCACCGTGCCGAGCGGCAACTCGGTAGTGGTGGTGTATTGCGGCGGCGGCGCGGGCTTTTCCTCGGTAATCACCGGATCGGTAATGGAAACTTTCCGCCCGTCACGCTGACCGTACAGCTCCAGTACCAACTCGTCATTCTCCACCCGTCCCTGTAGAAGAATGTAGTTGCCGGTATCGTTAACGAACTTCAAATCGGGATGCGGTCCGTAAATGGTCGCGTCCAATCCCGGTCCGTAATAACCGACGACATAGCGATGATTGACCCGCTCGGTAATCTGCAGGCCGGCATCCAGAGCCATCCGGAACAAAGTGGTGGCAATCTGACAAAGCCCCCCGCCAAGCTCTTTCACGCTTTTCGTGGCTTTAATCACGAATTCTTTTACAAAACCGGCCTCCTCCGTGACTTCGCCGATAGCTTCCACGGCCGAGAACTCCCCTTCGGGCGGCAAAAGTAGGCCGTTTAATTTAGCGACGCCTTGAATGATATTCGTGCGGCGATCGGCGCTGCTTCCTTTAAAGCTGGTGCGGGATACTCCAACCAGATCCTTAATCTTATAATCGTCTATAGTTTTCTGCGTGACTTTCGGCTCCGCCCTCACGGTCTCAATCAAAATTTCTACTTCGCCGCTCTGCGGTTTGAAAATAGAACCGGGCGCGATGGCCGCGAACGCCAGCGACAAATTGGAAGTTAACGCGAACGACCGCTGAACGTCCTGCACAATCTGCTCCACTTTCCCGGCGGTCTTTTTAATATCCACCACATTACCGGCCTTGCCCGGCAAGATCTCCACTAAAAATCCGTTTACCATCTGGAAACGGCTGTCTATCGGCGGACTGTCTATCGCCGCGGCTACGGTCTTGGTAAGGTAGCTTTCCAACTTTTTTGAATCCACTACCAGATCATCCTTGTCCAAAGTAAGCCAGCTTACCCAGGTCGCTCCGCTGACACGCCAGTGGCGGTCTTTGTAGGAAAAAACAATCTTCGTCGTCCGGGCGAGCTCATTAGCGAACTCCAAAAACGGCGCCAACTTTACCTTGGTGACCTCCGGAGCAAGCGGCGCGGCATCGAAGGTCAACGGTTCCGCGTTCAATGAAGCGAAGCGGGTTCGAAGCTGGCTAAGTACCGCTTCCAAATCAACTCCCTCGCCGGCGCGCTCCGATGTAATTGTGACCGCCGAGCCGTTATCGGAAAATCTGGCCGGAACGGCCGGTTTGAAAAAGTCTTCCAACTCGCGCGCCAACAAAGAACGGATCGGGGCTTCGTGCAAAGATACGGGCAGTTCAAAATGCTTGTCGCGGAAGACCAGGCCGATTTTTTCCGCCGCCCGGCGGAAAATTGATCCCTGCCTCCCCCACTGGTAAGCCTCGGACAAGGCCACGTCCCAATCGCCGATGGAAAAATATTCTACCGAGTTATCAGAGGTAAGACCGGCGCTGGACATCGGAATATGAATATCCACTTTCCCTTTCGCTCCCGTAAACGACAGCGAAAGTCCGTCCTTAATCACCGACTCCGCTTTTAAATTAAGAGTGGCTAGCGCCTCGCCGTAAGTTTTTCCGCCGATCCGTTCGCCGCCAAAAACCACGCCGGGATAGAAACCGCCGTGATAATAAGAATCAAAAACTATCACCAGCGATAGCGCTAAAATCAGAGCCGCCAGAACGGTAACTATCCGAGCTTTTAATCCCATTAGTATTAGTATATAATCCCTGAAGCTATTTTAGGAGTCCAG
>CAYGEK010000035.1:0-5625 GCA_964348885.1 uncultured Candidatus Saccharibacteria bacterium
ATGTCACCCGGCGGCTTCGAAGAGATGTTGGAGAGGCAGTTTGAGCATTTCCCGAAGCCGGCCGTGCGCGGTCAAGCCATCCGCAAGATGACCGAAGCGGTCCTTGGCTTCATCTAAATATATTCAAAGCCCCGAATTGACTTCGGGGCTTTTTTATTTTATTCTCTAGCCAGCGCTTATCGTAACTTAAGCGTAATTAATCGGGTTTTATTTACGTACTTTGAAAATAGGAGGCGATATGTCGGAGCGATCGGAGAATATTCGGGAGCGTCGCGAAAAGGCGCTCGCGGAATTCGATCAGCGAACGCAGGCACTTGTGGATCAAGTCGCCCAGAAAGGTCGTCCCAAGCTACGCACCAAGCCTTTTAAGCAGGCAAGCCGAGAAGACCTGGACAATCTGATCGCGGTTGTTGAAAGACGACTCGCGACCACTGTGATGCCGGAAGAGTATGGTCTTTACAATATTCTTCCGCATCTGAAGAATTACAATCTTGATAATCCGTCCACCGACGAAGCCGGCTTCGATACCCCGGGCTTTGAGCTCGCGGGTAGCGAGCTGAACGAAGTGACTCACTTCCTACAGCACGGCTTGGAAGACAAAGGGATTGAGTATCTTCTGTACAGATACAAGGTGAAGAAGTTCGCGAACAAGCTGGACATGTCGGGATTCATTCCCGTCCTCCATCTTGAGTCGGCGACGAACTGCAATCTTGTGTGCACGATGTGCTACCAGTCCGATCAGAGACTGGCGACTCTCATCAAGGAACAGAAGATTAAAACTATGCCTTGGAATCTTTTTACCAAGGTAGTGGATGAGGCGGTCGCCGACGGTTGTCGGGCAGTGGTGTTCGCCGGAAGAGGTGAGCCGACAATCAACCCTCGATTCACCGAAATGATCCGGTACTGCCACGAAAAAGGCGTACTGCATCTGAAGTTCAATACGAACGCGACGATGTTGACTGAGGAGATGGTAAGGGAATGGCTTTCGATGAATGCCTTTCTGACCATTGTTTTTTCAGTTGATGCCGGCGACAAAAAGGTGTTCGAGGAGATTCGCATCGGCGCCAATTTTGACGAGGTGAAGGCCAACGTCGAGATGTTTGCCCGGATTCGTCGGGAAGAGTTTCCGAATTCTCCGGTGCGGACGAGAATTAATATGGTTATCTCGCGTCCCGACCAGGATCCGGAAGCGGCCCGCGCAATGTGGGAACCTCTCGTGGACGAGTTTTCGGCCCGTACGGCCAACTCGGAACAGGCCGGCAGTACTTATCTTAACAATCCGGACGGCTCTTCGCGTAATGTGGAGCCCGGCCGGGTCTGCCTGGCGCCGTTTACCCGGGTTTATGTCTGGGCCGACGGCAAGGTGAATCCTTGCGAGAACGACTACCTGAGCTGGCTCCAGCTCGGCGACGCGAATACGGATTCGCTTCGCGCGATTTGGACTGGCGAGAAGATGCGCAGGCTCCGACTTGCGATGATTACCGGAAAAAAGAACTGCATCCGGCCCTGCGATAACTGCCTGGCCAAGTAATCGGAGGACGCATGTCTGATAAAATCGGAATTTGCATCGCCGGTTATGGCGGCTTCGCCAAGAAACAGCTTCGCCCGCGTCTTCTAAAGATAGAAGATTGCGAAGTGAGAAAGCTGTATCATCCGGATTCGGCCAAGGCGTCAGAATATGGCGCGCTTGGCTCGTCCAATCTGGAAGAGTTGCTTGCCGACGAATCGGTACGGGCGTTCGTGATTGCGAGTCCCAATGACAAACATTATGAACTGCTGTATCCGCTTCTGCAGGCGAAAAAACATCACATCTTCGTGGAAAAGCCGATTGTGGATACGCTGATGGACCTGGAGTCCTTGCGGCGATTCGCAGTCAATTATCCGAAAGTGTTTATGGTCGGTCATTGTCAGCGGCGAGAATCCGTTTATCGCAAGGCGAAAGAAATGTTGGGCGACGGACTGATCGGCAAGCCGGTCAGCGTTGATTTCAACGTTTCCAGCGGGAAGGCTTTCGATATGAAGGAAAGCGATTGGCGGATGAGCGAAAAGCGCACTCCGCTCGGACCGCTTGCCATGGTCGGAAGCCACTGCATCGATACGATTCATTATTTGTTCGGCAAGGTGTCGTCGGTCTTCGCTAAGTTTGACCGGGTCAGCGGCAAGACCGACGCGCCCGATTCAAGTTTCGTGATGATGAATTTGGAATCCGGCGTGACCGCGCTTCTGCAGTGCCATTACAGTGTTCCGAGGGAAAAGTACTGCCTTATTTCCGGAACCGAAGGAGCGATCTATATCAGAGGAGATAAGATCTTTCTTCGCTCCGGTCGTGAGAAATACAAAGATCCCCCCACGGAAAGCCAGGAGTGGCACACCTTTAAGAATGATCCGATTGATGAGGAGTTGCGCGAATTCATCAGCGCGATCCGGGACGGTTCCGTTGAAGTGGAAACCGGATATCGGGAAGGCGAGGCGGTCATGCGCGTCATGGATGCCTGCCGAATCAGCGCTGAAGAAAGTAAGCTTATCCCCGTTTAAAAACGGGGATTTTTTAATGATTATCTTTTGTTACCAAATAAGCTCAATTTAGGTTATAATAACCGATACTTGGAGAATGAAAAAAGCTTCAAAAAAACGAGTAATCTGCTTTCCAATAACCAGCCGGGTTCATTACGCCCGGCAGAAATTTTTGTTGCAAAAATTAAATAAGAATCCGAAGTTGGCCCTCCAGGTCATTGTCGGCGGTTCGGTTCTTTTGGATAAATACGGCGAGCGCTTTTTGCCGGCGATTAAAGAAGCCGGTCTGACAATCAGCGACACGCTGTTTAACGTGGTTGACGGAGGCAGTCATATCGCGATGGCTAAGACCGCTGGATTGACCGCTTTGGAGTTCGCCAATTCTTTACATAAATTAAATCCGGATATCGTTGTGATTCGTGGCGACCGGTTTGAGCAGTTGGCAATCGCTATGGTCGCGGCTTATTTGAATAAGACCATCGCTCATATTGAAGGAGGTGATCTTAGCGGCACAATCGATGAAAGCGTGCGTCACGCGATTACCAAACTCGCGCACATCCATTTTGTCACTAATGAAGATTCCCGCCGCCGAGTGATTCAGATGGGGGAAAATCCCCGCTCCGTATTTAATGTAGGATCTCCAGATGTTGAGTTCGCTTCCAAGGTAGATCCGAAGCATGACGGTCGGATCGTGAACAAGACCGGTACCGGGCATAAGGTAGATGTGAGTAAGCCTTTTGTGATGGTTTTGCATCATCCCGTTACCACGGAAAAGAATAATCGTGCCAACGCAGAGGCGCTTTTGCGCGCGGTAGACGAGATGAACATTCCCGCTATTTGGTTCTGGCCGAATAGCGACGCGGGCAGCAATGATATTGCGAAGGCAATCAGGGTTTATCGCGAGCAGGGTAAGATAAAAAATGATAAAATCCGCTTTGTTACCGACCTTCTCCCGGAGGATTTTATTGGCTTGCTACGTAAGACGAGCGCTTTAATCGGCAATTCTTCCGCCGGCATCAAGGAGGCTTCATATTTTGGAACGCCGGTCGTGAATATCGGTAACCGACAGCAGGGGCGGCTTAAAGGTGAGCATGTTCTTGACGTAGGATCCGGTCAGTCGGCTATCATGAAGGCAATCGCCGCGCAGCTGGAGCACGGCCGCTATCCGAAGTCTGATGTATATTACAAGTCGGGCAACAGCGATGCGATTGTTAAAGTGCTGACTACGGCCAGACTTTATTCCCAAAAGAAATTTTATGAACGGAATAAATAGAAAGATCCCTAAATCATATGACAAAAAATAATCATTTAGAAAATATCAGCATCGGTCCTAAGGACACAATCAAAATCGCCTTACAGCGTCTTGCGGCCAGCAAGCCGAGCGAGACCAATTTACCTCAGGGCATAGTTTTCATTGTTGATAATAAAGGCGTCATGCTCGGTATCGCGACTGACGGAGATATTCGTCGCGCCCTTTCCAAAGGGGTGTCGCTCGAGAGTCCGATCGTAAAAATAATGAACAAAACCCCTTTTGTCATAGAAGGCCTTAAGAGTAATACAGAGATTCTGGCTTTGGTCGCAGAGAAGAACCGGAAAGAGCAGTGGCGTGATAACCGCCTCAGTAAGATAATCGTGGTTGATAAGAACCGAAAGGTTTTAGATCTTATTTCTTTTTACGATCTTTGGCAGAGAAGCGATACGCGTTTTAAACAGATTGGCGTTGTCGGTCTTGGTTATGTGGGCCTGACACTCGCCTTAACATTGGCGGATCTAGGCTTTCAGGTACGCGGTTTTGATATTAATAAAAAGGTCCGCGCCGCTTTATCCGTTGGTAAGCCGACTTTTTTTGAAGATGGCATCAAGCAGATTTTAAAGGACAATCTCAATAAGACCTTTAAGGTCGCCGACAATTTTTCCGGCAACGACAATTGCGATATCTATTTCATTGCCGTTGGCACGCCTCTGAATAGCCAGAAAGAGCCCGATATGAGCTACATGGATAACGCCGCCTCAAGAATCGGTAAAGTCTTAAAAGGAGGCGATATCGTCATTCTTCGCTCCACCGTTCCGGTCGGCACGACTCGTAATTTTGTGATACCGATACTGGAGAAAAATTCCGGCCTTAAAGCCGGAAAGGATTTCTTCGTTGCCTTCGCTCCGGAAAGAACAATTGAAGGCAGGGCTTTGAAAGAGCTCAGAACCCTTCCCCAGGTTATCGGAGGATTTGATAAGTCCAGCACCGACCTTGCTGCCGCGGCGTTCAATCACATGACGCACTCAGTGGTTCTCGTTGATTCGCTTGAGGAAGCGGAGGTTGTTAAATTAATAAATAACACCTATCGAGATGTGAGCTTTGCCTTTGCCAACGAGCTTTCTTTAACCTGCAATCAGTTGGGCGTTGATACGCATCGGGTCATTGAGGCCGCGAACCGGGGATATGAACGAAGCCAGGTGCCATTGCCGAGTCCCGGAGTTGGCGGAGCGTGTCTTGAAAAGGATCCATTTATTCTTTTGCACAGCACAAAAAATAAGAATGCTTCCTTAGTGCGTCACGCGCGGGTTGTCAGCGATAAAATGGTTGATTTTGTGGCGGACACTACGGTTAATTTTTTGAAAGAGAAAAAGGTTGGAATTAAAAATCCGAAAGTTTTGGTACTCGGCTTCGCTTTTAAAGGGCGTCCTGTGACTTCCGATATGCGCGGCTCTACGACAATTCCGTTCGTTAAGAAATTGCAGCAGTATACGAAAAATGTTCATGGCTTTGACCCGGCGGTCACCCGCGCCGATATTAACGGCCTGGGAGTTAAATACGTTTCCGACTTGCAGAAGGGTTTTGCCGGAGCGGACGCGGTGGTGGTAATGAACAATCATCCGGCGTTTGAGGAACTGAATATCCGCGGGCTTTTGGCCGCCACTAATAAGCCCTGCTTTATTTTCGATACTTGGGGATTGCATGATCGATCGGAGGTGGAAAAAGTGCGACACGCTCATTATAAGAGATTGTAAAATGTCCAAACCGAAGATTTTAGGTCTGCTTACTGCCCGTGGGGGATCGAAAGGTGTTCCGGGCAAGAATATTAAGATGCTCGGCGGCAAGCCGCTCATCGCGTA
>CAYGEK010000036.1:0-5493 GCA_964348885.1 uncultured Candidatus Saccharibacteria bacterium
TTTTTTCCGGACCAATCGGGGGCGTGGTTGTGGCTGACCACACATCTGTTGATATCGATGAGCCTCGGGATCTAGCGTTTGTCGCTGATCTGCTAAAAAAGCAGAAGCACTCCTAATGATTGTTGACGCTAAGGATCAGAAGAAGCCTCTTTCCCATTATATTTTTAAGGCGGAAGTGGCGAAACGTTTTTTTGACACCTTAGACAAAGGCATTTCGCTTGTAAATTCATACTTCATCATCAGCTCGCTCAGCGTGTTTTCTTTTGGTTTGTATCAGTTGGTATTGTCCTTCGTATCTATAGTCCGCGGCTTGGGTATTAATTTTTTTGACGGATTGGTGGCGATTGAAATGCGCCGCTATCTTAATGTGAAGCGACTGGATCAGGCGATCCGCCTTTTCAAAGAGAATGCCTATTTGAAATTCTTGCTGAGCTCCGTTTTCACGGTCGTCGCTTTTTTCGGGTCCGATATAGTGGCGGGCTGGTACGGCCGCGATATCGGCTTATTGATAAAGTGGGCCAGCGCCCTCTTTCTGTTGGGTTCCGTTCAGTCCTTAACTTCCATATTTCTGCAGTCAGTAGTTTCTTTTAGCCAGCAAGGCTTCAATGCCATTCGCGAAATTACAAAGCTCGGCATCCTCATCTACCTTGTGTTTACGGGTCGGATTGGTATCGCTGAAGTTATAGCGGCGCATGTGATTGCCGATACTTTAGCCACAATTCTTTTTACCGGTCTTGTGGTGGTAAAAAAATTCCGTCAGGCATTCGCTTTGGTGATTCCCGCGCCTGAAGCGCTTATGTTGCCGATGGTTAAAAAGGAGGGTTTGCGTATCTTTACGGTATTCGGCCTAAAGGAGGTTCTTCAAAACGCTACGCCATGGCTCGTAAAGGTACTGACCAATACGGAGGGGGTTGCGCTGTACGCCCTTTCGGTAAATTTAATCGGCTACATGCAGGATTACATGCCGTTTACGGCCATTAAATCTATGCTGGCGCTTAAGGCTGATAATCAGCAAGAATTGCAATTCGTATTCGCGCGGGCGGTTAAATATACGTTTTGGATTGGCTTCGCTTTTCTTTTGGCCGGCGCAGTTGCTGTTCCTCCTCTAGTAACCTTACTCTTCCCTGCATACGCTCCGGCTATGCCCGTATTTTATGCGATGCTCGCGGTACTGCCGCTCTACGGGGTGGTTAAGGCCACCCATGCAACACTCGCAGTTTTGAGAGAGTATAAAGTATTGGCCATGCGCCTGGTGAACGAGGTCGCCATTCTTTTTATCGGATCCGTTTTACTGCTTCCGGTTTTTGGCGTGGTTGGAATAGGCATCGTGTACTTCCTTCGTCATCTTGAGCGCACCTGGTTTCTTTACACTCAATTGGTGAGGCGGTATCCTGATTTCAAAATTAAGCTTTGGAGATTATTCAGGATAGACGCGACGGACAGGAAGTTCTTTGGTCAAATCTTTCAGCAAACTAAGAGTTTGTTAGGCCGCTAGCATGAAAACAATTTTTATCACCTCATTTTACGGACTCATCGGCAGGAATCTTTTATCTACAAATATTTTGCCAACCTTATTCAAAGAAGTTCCGGATGCGAGGGTCGTCATTCTTTTGCCTAAAGAAAAAGAAAGGCAGTATCGGGAAATTTTCGGATCTGATCAGATTCAGGTAGCCGGAGTTACCGGAATACCGGAGACGCCGCTTGAACTTTTTTTAGCCAAGATATTTTTCTTCCTATCTCCCACGGAATCAGCTCGGATAGCGCGCGACGCAATAAGGACTCAGGGGAAGCTTCGCAACTACTTCTTTTGGAGCGGTATCGGGCTATTGGGAAAAGTCCGATTTATGAGGCAATTTGCGCGTTTGACAGGATATTGGCTGATGCCTAAGCGTCGCTACGCCGACCTTTTCAACAGATACAAGCCTGACCTTGTGTTTGCGACTGATATTTTTCGGCACCAGGATATAGATGTGCTAAGGGAGGCGAAATCGCGCGGCATTAAAACCGTCGGCATGGTTCGCTCCTGGGATAACATCAGCACTAAAGGCTTGAATCACATCATCCCGGATCATGTGATTGTACAGGCAGAGAAGATGAAAGAAGATATTATCGCGATTGGCGATGTAAAATCGGCAAGTATCTCCATTGTGGGCGTGCCGCATTATGATTATTACGCGACGGGCGCGCGGACTCCGCGCGCGGAATTTTTTAAATCTATAAACCTAGACCCTAATAAGAAGACGGTACTCATCTCGCCGCCGCTTCGCCATTACACCACGGATCCGATTCCGGAAGTGATTTTTAATAAGCTCGCTTCTCATGACGATCTTCAGTTTATTATTAGAATGACGCTGGTCGGTAAATCAAATATTGGTAACCTGAAGCCGATTCCGGGCAAGCTGGCGATTGACGCTCCAGAGAGCGCTGAAGATTTTAATCAAGCGGATATTATCGCCGGCGACAAACATCTTGCAGACACGCTCTATCATTCCGACGCGATTGTTTCACATATATCAACAATTGCCATCGACGGCATAGTGTTTGATAAGCCGGCCTTTTTTGCGGGCTTTAACACCAAGCCCACGCCATACCATCAGAGCATTCGTTGGTTCTTTGATATGGATTGCGCGCGTGATCTTATCGCGACTGGCGCGGTAAAGCTTTCTGATAGCGTTGAGGAATTAGCGGCTCAATTACTCCCACATCTGGCGGATAAAAAACTTGGCGTAAAAGAGCGCGAGGCTCTCCGGGAACGATATTGCTACAAGCTAGATGGAAAATCCGGTGAAAGACTTGGAAAAGTTTTAGTAGAAAATCTTTTGTAAATTGTTATGCACAGCAGGTGTCTACCCCCCCCCATTAATATCAATGGTACTATTTTAATAATGTTTAATTTTAAATATTTTGTGGCGGTAGCGATGGTCGCGGCGGTTGCCGGGCTGGTTGGTGGTGGATTTTATGGGAATGTTCCAATTGCGGAAGCTGTGCCGGGAGTTGGCTGGGTTGATGATGGAACGGTGGTACGTCTAGATGCGGATACGGATAATGTCGGAGTTGGCACTACTACGCCAGGGTCAAATAAAATTAGTGTTGATGGGAATGCGCAAATTTTAGGAAATCTAAGTATTATTGGCAATATCTCTTTGACGGGGCTTATTGATGGCTTTGACATCAGTTCTTCCGCTCCAAGTTGGGATTCGGCATTTAATCAGCGGAATAGGTGGGATGGTGGATCCGATGGCTTAACTGCTTCTACAGGGCGAACTTCGCTTGGCCTTGGTTCGTTAGCCACGGCAAACAGCGTAAGTGGTGGCAGTGGCGGTACCATTTCAGACAATAGCGTTACTAACGACGACTTGGCTACCAGTACTTTTGCTAAAATAACCGGCGTGGGCGTGCTAAATCACGTTATACTGGACGATACAGACGGCAGTGACTGCCATAAAATTACGGTTAATTCGGCCGGGACCTTGTCTGCTACTTTAGTGAATTGTATTACCGGAGAGCCGCCAGTAAGCCCGTTTGTTTCTGATGACTTTGATAGTTCCTCTAGTACGTTAACAGGCAATAATTATGGATTGGGCTGGGGTGGAGCGTGGCAGGCTGGAGCTACCGCGTCTTTTAATGTAGCTACCAGCGGTTGTTATTCCGGAAATTGCATTAAGGGGAGCGGCGCTTTGGAGATGGATAATATAAGAACATTTTCCGAGAGTATTACTGATGGGACCCTTAGTTTTAAGACTAAGAGCGTTATCGGATCTGGCGTGTCCTCTGGCTTACAAGCAAAGATTGCCGGTGGCAATGTGGCATTTGTTGTGCAGGCAACAAATTCCGGAGGTGACATTATTCGCCTGATTGGCGCGAGTACGGTTAATTTAATAACCTCGTATACTAGCGGAACCTGGTATAGCATCGATGTTGAGTTTGGAGATAATGGCGGATCAGGTGCTTGTGCGGCGAATCAGGCACGGGCGCGGATTGACGGAGGTAGCTGGTCCAGCTGTGTAAATTATACTAATAACGGAGCGCTAACCAGTCTCACCCCGCAGTACTCAAATAATTCTGGAACAGAGTACTGGGTTGATAGTATTGCCTTCGCTGAATAAATTAAATAAAAAACACCGACGGTTTCCGGTGTTTTTTATTTCTTCCTAAGAATATAAGCAATTTTAGACCCCCATCGGTTAGAGAAGTTTTTAGGCCATTTCTTCACAAGCAGAGACCGGAATCTTCCAAAGATGCCTCGTAATATTTTATTTTTTATTAAATATTCCTCCCCTGCAATATCGAAATATTTTTCGGTTGTTTTTTGAACCAACGACGGCGTCCAAATAGCTATATGGTCGTTATGTGGCTTGTAGGCAATAAATTCTCCTTTTCGATAGAAGTTTAGTTTTTCGGAATTGGAATTTGTATTTGGAACAGTGGCTATGAAAACCCCGCCCGGCTTAAGGATTCTATTTATTTCCCTTAGAAAATGATGGGGATTTTCTAGGTGAGCCAATACGCACCAGGCAGTCACAGCATCAAACATATTATCCGCAAACGGAATCTTGTCCGTGTTAAAATCGGCAGTTTTAAAATCTTTTACGCGAACATCCTCGCTAATGTATCTCTCAAGGTCTAGCCCGTATAAATTTTTATACCCCTCTTCTCCGAGTTGCCTTAAAAACGCCCCGCTGGCCGATCCTGCGTCAAGAATGACGGCATTTTTTTCGGGCACGTGCTTAATAAGTGTTTGCAACGGGAAGTTGTGTTTGATTGATTGGGACACGAACTCACCAAGATACTCATGTACCTCCTTGTTTCCTTTACGTTCTTCAGGGCTTAGATAGCGCATTGTTCAATTTTAAACTCTTTTGATAACTTCCTCTATAGCATCCACACTTCGCTGATACGAGAGGCCGTCATAGAAGCCGACATGGCTACTCAGTATTTTTTTCCGCCCTTCGCTGTCTAGCTTTGGATTTTTAAGATACGCGTTTACGGCATCGCGAAGTTGGGTTTCCGCGGTTACCAATTTTAGCCCGCCGGTTTCAACAATCGGGATGTACCAATCCACATGGTAGCGAGGAAGATAGCCGTGAAGAGCAAGATTTATTGACGGCATGTCATAGATAGACGCCTCAAGATTGAGGCTGGAACGGAAATTAATGTTGAGGTCGCAGTATTTGAGAGAATAACGAAGATTGTCCAGATCGTTCTCGTCCATTTCTACTTTGACATGGGTATTAAGCAGTGCGTTCAAGGCGCGGCCAGCCGATTCAATATGTACGTTTTTCATTCCGGAAAATGCTTTATAGCGCTGTGGCTCGTCATTTGGATGAAGCCTAAAAAGGAGGTTAACGGGTTCGGAAAATTCATCGCTATCGCGCATCCGAATAATATCCCGCCATACCTGGTACTGCGGAGGATAAGTATTTGGCGGAAGCGTGCAGATGAGAATAGTCTTTAGTTTCGGGTCCAGATTTTTATTTTTCAAAAACTCGTCCC
>CAYGEK010000037.1:0-5125 GCA_964348885.1 uncultured Candidatus Saccharibacteria bacterium
GAGATAATTTTCAATTTAGAATTTTCAATTTTCAGTTTTTGAAACGCTTCTAGCGCCGCGTTTTTTGCCGCGCGGAACTGTGTCAGACCGCCGTCGATGATTATCATATCCGGGTAGGGCCATTCGGGATGATTAAGCCGGCGTGTAATTAATTCACCGATCATCCTCGGGTCGTCTTGGGTCGGAGTATTTTTAATAATAAATTTTCTATAACCGCTCTTATCGGGTATCCAGCCGCTGCCGGTTTTCACCAACGCCGTCATGGCGCCGACCGCTTCTTTGCCGGCGAAGTTGGAATTGTCGTAGCATTCCAGACGGTTAATTTTCTCCAGCACGGTAGTTGTTCCGGTGCGGTTTGCGTCGGATTCTATATAGAATTTATGCTCCAGGACATTCCGCACAGCCCGCAGCTCCTGTTCGTCGGTGAGTGCGCGCAGGATCTTCTGACCGCGTCCTTTCAGTACCGACTTGATCTTGTTTATATTTTTTCTGTAATGGGCCGGGCTCTCGGTTGAATTTTTTTTGCAGCAAATACCGGGGCATTTTCCGATCTGGGCGTTTAGGCAATCGCGCAGATGTTTTTGCGTGCAGGTGCAATAGGGGATTTTGCGACGGAGTAATTTCATCACCATCCGGAGTGACCCGCTTTCGGTGAATGGCCCGATTGTCTCCAGTTTGAGTTTCAGATTCCTAACCTTTGGATTTTTATGAGTTACAAATACACGAGGAAAGCTCTCTTGAGTGAAGGCGACATACGAGTAGCTTTTGTCATCCCTGAAGATTACGTTGTATTTCGGTTTTAGAGACTTAATAAGGCGGGATTCCTCAATTAAAGCCTCTATATCCGAAGCGAGCACTAGGAGTTCCAGGCGGTTAGCCTCATCGTTCAACGACCTGGTCTTAATATCGTTGATTTTAAGGTATGACTTAAGCCGGGCGCGTAAATTAGCCGCTTTGCCCACATAAAGCGTCTTTTCGCCCTTATAAAAGATATACACCCCCGGCTCTTTCGGGGCGGATAATATTTTCTCGGATACGTTTACATTCATCAGCCGCTATTGTATTCTTTTAGGAGTTTTTTAACAAGAATCGGCGGTAAATTAGAGGTAACGCGGATGGACAGAATATCCTGCTCGGACACGTGCGTTTTTGTGGAAGGAATGCGCCTGTCTTGTCGGGTTGGGGTTGGAGACGAAGAGCGGAGCGCGGCGCAAACAGTCCTAGTCAATTTCGCGTGCGCCTTAAAGCCTTCCGATATAGTTGATGATGTTTCCGATACGGTTAATTACGCCGATCTTGTAAAAAAGATCCGTGGCATTGTCGGCGAGCGTCGTCTTCTTGAAACTTTGGCTTTGGAGATTGCCGCCGTTTGTTTCCAGAGTCATCGGGTCGTCTCTGTATCGGTTACTCTCCGAAAAATGAACATCCTCTCGGAAGTGGACGCGGTAGGCGTAACGCGTGTGTTCAAAATAGAGCCAACCGCGAAATAGTTCTTTACCTAGTCCCATGTTGCTTATGGGACTTTTTAATTTAAAAAAATCGTGTTACAGTTCAACGAGATTGGAGGCGTGGGTTGAGTCCAGTAAGGCTCAACGGGCTACAAAGGTAGCCCCGGCAGACGCGACTCCACAAATTTTTGATTGAGGCTTTGCCGAGAAATTTCAAATCTGGAGGCGTGGCTGAGCGGTCTAAAGCAGCAACCTGCTAAGTTGTTGACCGGGAAACCGGTCCGAAGGTTCGAATCCTTCCGCCTCCGCGGACTGTAAATAAAATACCCCAAGATGGGGTATTTTATTTACAGCTGTGAAGCAGAGGATTCTAACCGAGCCGCACCCCGTCCAGGAAGGATTCGGAAACCGAAGGTGTCCGACTGGGGGTCGGGGTGCGGCGTATGGTTCGGCGAGCGAGCGGGCTATCTAGCCGCGAGCGAAGCGAAAATCCCTCTGCGTCTCCTCATAGTAAATAAAAATCCCTACCAATGGATTTTTATTTTAGAGTTAGGCATTAATTTTAGTTTCTTATATAATTATTAATTATGAGGCTTTTTATGAAGGCGGCCGTTTTTTTGATAATAGCTATTATTGTCACTGCTGTTCCTTTAGCCGGCGCCCAATCAACTATTAATCTGGACGCTAATAAGCTTATAAAACGCGCCGGACTGTATTTATCGCCTAAAAGTGGCTCGTTTCAAGAGGGATCTACCTTTGACGTCGGTATTTATCTGGATACCAGGGGTAGCGTCTTAAATACGGTTGAGCTGCACATATCCTTTCCTAAAGATAAGCTCACTTTAGTCAGGCCGCTGGGCGGACGCTCTATTATTGGCGTGTGGCTTGAGGCTCCGACTTTTTCTAACGTAGACGGCACCGCGGCTTTTATCGGAATCATCCCTAATGGCATTAAAACAAACAGTGGCCTGATCGGCACAATGACTTTCCGGGCGGTTTCAAGCGGGGAGGCGGTTATTAACATTCTGCCGAATTCGCGCGTTTTGGTTAATGACGGAGTGGGCACAGAGGCGGTAGTAGATTTTGGATCGGCGGTTTTTTCAGTTCTGCCCAAGCCGCCGGAAGGTGTTTTAGTTTTTTCGGACACCCATCCTGTGCAGGATTTTTGGTACAACAACAATAACCCGGTTTTTAATTGGCAAAAGGAGCCGGGAGTTAGTGGGTTTAGTTACCTGGTAGACACGGAGCCGTTAACAGTCCCGGATAATTCACTCGAGAGCACCACAACAACCTCTACCGCGTTTCAAAATCTAAAAGATGGCGCCTGGTACTTTCATGTGAAGGCGCAGAAAAACGGCGCCTGGGGATCAGCGACTCATTTTGCGACCAGAATTGATACGGAGCCGCCGGCTAGATTTTCTCCAAAGTCCCAAATTATTGATTCCGAACACGTATTAATTTCTTTTTTCACTACTGACGTTCTTTCCGGAATCGATCATTATGAAGTCGGCGTCGTGGATCGTTCACAGCCCTCAATTGAAGCGCCGGCGTTTGTCGTGGCAGAAAGTCCCTACCAGTTGCCTGACGTTCCGGATAACGCGCGCGTGGTAATCAGAGCTATTGATAAAGCCGGCAACGTTAGAGACGAGGCATTAACCGTCCGCACTTCTTTGCACAGTTATTTGCAGGCGAACATGTATTTGATTTTGATCTTGTTGCTTGCGTTGGTTGTTATTCTTTTGCTCCATTATTTCTTTGGACATCATCTCGTCGCGCACGCCAAGCGCTTTATCGCGCTGTGGAAAAAAGAAGAAGCCGCGGAGGACGATCACAATCAAAATGGGCCACCGAGATAGTTTGGCCAGTACGTGTCAATAACAGTTTTTATCCCCAGAATTACTTTTGGTACCCACGAAACGGCTAGGAAATACGCCCTTCCTAGCTGCTTATTTTTTTACTGTAAAATAAGGCTATTTTAAGCGGATTTCTCGTTTAGTTGAAATGATAAAATTATTAGGTAAGTGAATTAGAAGAAATGAGCTCGCTTTTCCCGCTTAAAAAATTATTCCTAGGCTTAGTTATTCTTTGCCTTGTTTTGTCTTCCGGGAATTTCTCTTCGGTAACATACGCGGCATCCGGAGTACCTAATATTATTAGCTATCAGGGTCGGTTGGCCAACGCGAGCGGCAACCTTCTTGGCGGATCAGGCACGACCTATTACTTCAAATTTTCTTTTTATGATGCTTCTAGCGGCGGCAATCGTCTGTGGCCATCCAGCGCGCCGACTGAAACTTCCGCTACGGTTCGTCAGGGCGTGTTCAACGTCAACATCGGCGATACCGACAACGGATATCCGGATCAGCTCAACTATAATTTCAATACTTCCAACGGCGTCTATCTTCAGGTAGAGGTTTCTTCTTCTAGCGGCGGTTCTTTCCAGGCGTTGGAGCCGCGTCAAACAATTTCCGCCGCGCCGTTCGCGCAGTTGGCTTCCGCGGTGAGTGGTACTTCTACCCCGTCATCTTTCGGAACGACTTCGCCATTCTCGCAGGGGACACAGGTGAGCATAGAGGCTTCCACGACCCAATCTATTCCCTTAGCGATTCGCGAAGCAATCGGTCAGATCACTGATTTATTCCAGATTCAGGAAGCCGGTGACGGAATTTCCCGGATCACTGTTGATAACCGATTCCGGTTTGGAGTAGGTACTTCCAGTATCGGAGCGGATCTCGGCGCATTCGGTTTCGCGGCTGAAGGCTCTGCGTTAATCGGTAATTTGCTGACTACTTCTTACCTCACCGCTACCTCAACCACTGCTACTTCAACTTTCGGCGGAGGGGTGATTTTGGCACGAGGAGGAGGCAGCGTCGGTATTTCTTCTAGCACCCCGTTCGGCGCGCTTGGAGTTGGCGGCAATCTGCTTGTTTCCGGCGGTCTTTCAGTGGCGCCGAATGACGCGACCACAACCCCTGGTCACTTGGTAGCAACTCTGATTCACTCCGATACCCAGTTAGTTTTAGCCGGTTTACCGGATTGCAATACCTTGGATACCGATTCAGCCGGGGTAGTAAAATGCGGATCTGATGAGACTTCCGCGGGTGGTTCCGGTGATCTCCAAGACGCCTACCTGAACTCCAACGCCGCCGCTCAACTAACCACCACGAACAGCAAAGATTTAATCTTCTTCGGTGACAACACCTCTAGCGATTCCAACATCGTCGTTGCTCTCCATTCTTCCGGCGGCAATCAGTTCCAGATAGTCTCTGCCGACGGTTCCGCCACAACTACCAGGCTAGTCATTAATCGTGACGGCTCATTGGGTATCGGCACCACCACCCCTGGTGGAGCTTTGGCTATCGGTTCCGGCACATCCACTATCTTCTCCGGACCGGTTTATGCTCTGGATTCCGTGAAAGTCGCTACTCTGATCGCCACCGGCACCTTGGACGTCAGGGGAGCAGGCACTTCTACTTTCTCCGGAGGTATTAACGTTACTACCACAGGCGGTCTTTCTTCCGCTGCTGGTCTGACCATTTCCGGAGGTGACTTAGTTTCTTCCGGTAAATTGAATATCTCATCTACTGCCACCTCCACTTTTGCGGGAGGAGTCAAAGCATCGTTACTTCACTCCGATACTCAGTTAGTCCTCGCGGGTCTCACCGGTTGCGATACCTTAG
>CAYGEK010000038.1:0-4888 GCA_964348885.1 uncultured Candidatus Saccharibacteria bacterium
ATCGAAATGGCCGCACCATCGTAGGAACCTCTACGACACCTTGGGATCAGGACAACATTTTCACTATCGTCGCCACCTCCACCACCGCTAACGCCTTAGTCGTCAGGGGATTCGGCCCGCTCAATGACTATTCCGGCAATCTCTTTGAAGCCCAGAATTCTACAGGGTCTACAACAGTCGTAATTAGCGGCTCCGGTCAGTTCGGCCTTGCAACTACCGGCCCTACTTCTGGCTTTGGTGTTGCCACTAATTCTGTATTTGCCGGCAATCTTTCTATAGACGGTGGAGTATTAGATGTTCAGTCTGCCGCTACCTCTACCTTTGATGGCGGCCTTGCAGTGGTTTCTACCGGCGGCCTTTCGTCCGCAAGCGGATTGAACATTTCTGGAGGCAAGAGCTACTTCAGTGAAAAGATTTTACTTGGAACGACTACGTCATCAACTAATTTTGGCAGCGTGGACAAATCAATCACAGTTGAAGGCGCCGGCCGAAGTGGTATTACATTGCTGACCAATGAGACTTCTGGAACTGGCGGAGGTTTCATTGAAGCAAGATCCAGTGGGTTGGATGGACCTAATCAAACTTTTGGCGCCATCGCTTTCAGCTTTGCCGAAGGCGCCGATGACTTAACGTCCAGTTTCTTATTGCAATTAAATCAGGGCGGCTCATTATTCACGCGCATGGCAATCAGCTCCTTGGGTACTACCGGTTTTGGTACCGTGACACCTGGCGGCGTGTTGTCGGTTGCTGCGGCAACAACAGTGCCGGCTTTCATAATCAATCAAACTTCTACTGGAGACCTACTGACCGCTCAAGATAGTGGCAGCACCGTTTTTAGCGTTAAAGACGGCGGATTAGTTGGCATAGGCGCTACAACTTCTCTTGGCTATCGGCTGGAAGTCGCCGGCGGCGGAGTGTTTAAAGGCAATCTCGCTGTAGAAGCGACTACTACCGTTGGAGCCCTTCACGCAACAACGACCCTATCCGTTGCCTCATCGTCCCCGGCTGATGCGCAGTTAGCGGTTGTCGGCCATTCAGTTCTTAATGGTAACCTGTTCATCGGTGGCACTTTAAAACTGGATACATATAACTGTTCCGGTTCCGGAAACGGAGGCGTGCTGACCACTGACGCCGATGGAGTGGTGATTTGTGATGCCGACGACAGCGGTGGCGCAGCCTCCTCTGATTTACAGGACGCTTACAATAGTGCCGCCGTGGACGCCATGATTCTGACCGCGGATGCTAAAGACATCATCTTTGACCTCGCCGATACCTCTACCGACGCTAATTTCGCGGTGACTATCCAAGATACCTCTGACAGTCAGTTCTTGGTTCAAAATCGCAACTCCTCGGGAGCGGCTACTTCCACCGTCTTCGCGGTGAATCGTCTTGGACGAACATTAATCGGCACCTCAACTACTCCTTTTGACCAGGACAACACTGTTACCATCGTGGCCACCTCATCCGTCTCCAACGCCTTAGTCGTCAGGGGATTCGGTCCGTTAGATGACTATTCCGGCAACCTCTTTGAAGCCCAGAATTCTACGGGATCTACTACGGTTCTCATTACCGGGGACGGTAAATTAGGAATAGCGACAACCGGCCCGGCTGCCGGATTAGCCGTAGCCACAAATACCCTGATTGGCGGCACTCTAGCGGTAACGGGAGCGGGAACTTCTACCTTTGAAGCTGGCGTTGCAGTTAAAAGCTCGCTGGATGCTTACGATGGAATCGCGCTCAGAGGCGGACAGCTTGTCCTGCCCGTCGGTTCCATTTCTAGTCCGTCGCTGACGCTAGGTGATGAGGATACCGGCATATTTAGCACGGGCAATGGCATAATTGATTTCGCAATTGATGGCGGAAACAACTTCCGCTTCAGTGGCACTACGCTCACCGTCGGTGGAACAGGTATCCTGAGCTTGAACAACGCGCAATTAATTGCCCGGTCTTTGAATGTTTTAGAACTTAACCGGCAGGTAGCCAATGCGCAAGATTTCCAAATATTTAACACCTGGTCCGCGGTAGACGATTCAGAGTACCTGTCTGTCAGAGGTACCGATGACACAAAATCTTTTATAATTGAACCAATCGCTAGAGGATCTGGTGATAGCCGGCCACTTGCCCTTCTCGGTCAGATTGGAATTTCAACTACTTCACCTTGGGGGCAGTTCTCAATTGAAGCAACAAGCACCGGGGCTGGGGCGGTTGGTTCCGGAACGCCAATATTCGTAGTAGCCGATCAGGGCACCTCTACCCCGTTCATCCATGTAAACTGGGCCGGAGTGGTTGGAATTAGTACTGCAACCCCATCTGGTTCAGAGGATTTGAACGGTTACGGCTTAGCTGTCGCCACTTCTACCATCCTTAACAATGATCTCTTTGTCGGCGGCACCCTCAAGCTCAACACCTACAACTGCTCCGGCTCTGGCAACGGCGGAGTCCTGACCACCGACACTGACGGCGTAGTAATCTGCGACGCGGATGACTCCGGCGGTGCCGCGGCCGTTACGCTACAGGATGCTTATCGGGATTCCGATGCTGACGCGATTATTTCCACGACCGATGCCAAGAATTTAGTTTTTGATATTGAAGATACTACCACCGACGCCAACGTAGCCGTCACGATTGAAGATACCTCCGGCGGGAATTTCTTAGTCCAAAACAGAAACTCTTCCGGCGCCGGTACCACAACTGTATTCCAGGTCACACGAGACGGCTCCACCGCGATTGGAATAGGCACCGGTACGCCGGCCGGATTCACGGTTAACGCGACCTCCTCAATATTTGGCGGTTCGGTTTATGCGTATAACCAGATGACTGCGCCGAACTTCGTTGCCACCTCGACTACTATTAATTCCGGTGTTGGTACCAGCTCCCCGGGTGTCCTATTCTCTGTCGGCGGCAACGCGTTGTTTGGAACGGGCGGTAGTTCGTTGTTTACTTTCAATACCGGCGAACAAATCTACACGCAGAGATCCACCAGTACGATTGAGACCGGCTTGGCTTGGTCTTGGACTATCGCGACCACCTCTAATCCGACCGATACCGAGCGTGACCACTCGCTCTTCCGCATCGACACTGACGGGCCGCTTGCTTCAACGACCATCGGTATGGCCGCCACCGGCACTGTAATTATCGGCGACGTCGGTTTCGGTTCTGACCTTATCTTTGAAGAGTCCTCTACAATTCACGCCCAGGGCGAGAACCGGATTACCTTTGGTAAGGCCGGCGATTCATTCAACTTCGCGGTTAACCTGGGAATCGGCACATCCAGCGCGAGCCAGGAACTTTCAATTGCCGGAGATATCTTAACGCAATTTAATACCGGCCCGTCTATTAACGGTGTCTGTCACTCCGGCGAGGATCTTGACGCTCAATCATCCGACGGCCGGACATTGGTTGTTTGCTCCGCGGCCCCGGGCGATATTGCTGAGTGGTACGAAACAGAAAGCGGCGTTGAAGCCGGCGACATTGTCGCGCCAACAGCTGAAATACTCAGTTTCAATTCGCCGACAGTTGACCCGCGTCGAGGAACGTTAGGTGACAATACGATCTTAAATGTGTCGGTACTCGGTAAATCCTCCGCCGCTCATCAAAATAATATTGTAGGCGTAGTCTCCACCTCGCCTTATCAAAACTTTGGCCGCGCCATTATTGATCCGTCCAGCAATCCGCAACCGATCGCTATCGGTGGCCGCACGCCGGTAAAGGTTAATCTTGAGGGCGGCGATATCAAACCGGGCGATCCTATCACTTCTTCTTCAATGGCCGGAGTCGGTATGAAGGCTACCACCAGCGCTTATATAGTCGGTACTGCTTTGGAGCATTTCAGCGCCAGCTCCACAATGGACGGCAACGGCGTTGGTAAGGTGATGATGTTTGTGAATAACGGCTACAACCGCTTGATACCGCAAATCGTTAACGGCGAATTAATTCAGGGAATGTTTAACGGTCCGGAATCGCTCTACTCCCGCTATAACTCCAGCTCCACTCCGGCTATTGTTATATCCGAAGAGGGAAATGTCGGTATCGGCTTCTTCGCTACCGCGACCCTGCAATACAAACTGGAAGTAGCGGGCGATGTTGCCGCCCACAGCTTCATCAATGTTTCTACAAAAGACGCCAAGAAAGACATTGAGTATCTTACCGAATCGGACATCTCCGGCGCTTTGGAGAAAATTAAAAATGTCCAACCGGCTCGTTACCGATACCTGGATGAAGAATCCGGCGATCCGCTCAGACTTGGCTTAATCGCCGAGGAAGCTCCAACGGAAGTTTTGTCCGCTGACGGCAAAGGCGTTGATTTGTACAAGTTAACCACCTTAACTCTTGCCGGCGTGAAAGCTTTAGAGGCGAAGCTCTCTAACGGAACCTTCTCCGGTAGCACCGCGGCAATCTCCTCTGGCGGCCTAACCTTCCAGAATGTTCTTGATAGCCTTTCTTCTCTAGGTGTGAAAATTTCACAGGGCATAGCCAGCTTCGTCCACATCATCACGCAGAACTTGACCGTTGGCAGTCCGCAAAAACCAACCGGCATCACACTTTATGACGAAGTCACCGGCACCCCTTACTGCTTGTCTATCGCGAATGGCCTGACTGTTACCAAGCCGGGCGAATGCGTTGCCGCGCCGATTTCAGCTCCGGAAGCGCCGGTAGATGAGTCGTCGCCGGCATCGGATACCGTTTCGCCAACCGTTACTATTCTCGGACCCAATCCAACCGAAATTGAGGTTGGGGCGAATTACTCCGATCCGGGCGCGACTGTAAGTGATCCTGCGTGGGGCAGTCAGGCTCAAAACGATAATCTCGGATACAAAGTAAGTCTTGATAACGGTCCGGAGATTTATCCGAGTGAGTTGGTCTTGGATACTTCAGCGGCAGGGGAGCA
>CAYGEK010000039.1:0-2004 GCA_964348885.1 uncultured Candidatus Saccharibacteria bacterium
ATCTTCTGCGTTTCGTCCGATTTAATCGATTGCGCGATATCGGATAATCCGGCAAACAGGAGTTGAATCAGATCGCGATCCGCATCGTTATCACCGGCGATTAAAGGATTAATCGCAATTGGCTGACCGATGATGCCCTCAACATACGATCCTCCCTCAACCGGAGCGGCTACGGTTTCCTGGTAAAAACTCTGCAAACTGAAAAATACTCCTGAAACTAAAAAAACAACGCCGGACGCCGCCAACAGATATCTCTCCTTGGTGGAAAAACTTTTAAAGAGTTGTAACAACTTGAACAGCATGCTCGTCCGTTAGACGATCAAATTTACTAAAGCCAAACCGGCAAAAACTACTACCAGCACAATAGTCGCCACAAAAAGAAACTTCTCCAGACCTCGCCTGGTTTGATAAAAACCGCTGTCACCTCCGCCGCCAACCAACCCGCCCAAACCGCCTGCGGAAGAGCGCTCTTGCATAAGAATCAAAGCAATCACCAACACGGAGACAACTACCTGCGCGATTGAAATAAGATCGTGTAAATTCATATTTTTTTAATGGCCGAACCGGAATATTTTCGCTCCGTAGGAGAGAGTGGCATTAACCATTCCCACTACTAAGGTCGCGATAATTAAGGCCGACAATCCATTAATTGTAATGCCATCGGACAGTTTGTCAACGATGTAGAGAAGGACACCGTTAAGCGCGATACCGAAAAGTCCGGCCGTCAGCCAAATAATAGGCTTAAGAATCGTCCGCGCTACCGGTAAAACAATGGAGTTCGCCAAAGCGAAGAGGACGACTACGGTTAGTAGACCGACCGGATCGTGCGTAACTGCAAATCCGGAAACAAAATATTCCGTTACCAGGATGGCCACCAAATTGGATAGAAGAATGGCTATCAGATGAAACATAGTCTAATTATAGCAGACCTTGCGCGCGCAAATCCTCAAGAGCCTTCTTGGTTTTCGAACTGATTTTTTTCGGAGTGTGCACGTCCCAATCTACATAAAGATCGCCGCGGCCGAAACCGCCGAACTTGGTCATACCTTCCCCGGCAATGCGGAACTTTTCCTTCAAGTTAAAACCGACAGGGATCTCCACCATCAGCTTATTACCGGCGATAGTCGGTATCTCCATTTTCACACCCATTAAAGCATCCACCAAACCGACTTCTTTACGAACAATAATGTCGTCTCCGCGACGCTCAAATATCTTGTGAGGCTCTATCTTGACCCGGATATAAAGATCTCCGGATTCCGCGCCGCGCTCCCCGGCTTCACCGGCGCCGGTAATCTTAATCAGCTGATCATTGCCGACTCCGGGAGCAATCTTGATCTGAATATCTTTAGCGGCGACACGCCGGCCGGATCCTTTGCAATCTCCGCAAATCTTATTCGGTATCTGACCGACTCCTACACACTTGGGACAAGCCCGAACCTGAGAGAAACTGCCGAAGAAAGTACTACGGGACTCCTTAATCTCGCCGCGACCGCTACAGGTCGCGCATTCGGTCACGCCGGCGTCGGCGAAATGTCCGAGCGCCTTGCAGGTCACGCAGGAAATATAAAGCTTGGTCCGGATATTTTTTTCAGTGCCACGGTAAGCTTCCTCCAGGGTGATTGTTTCCACATATTCCATATCGGAACCGCGGTTGTAGGCCTTGCGCTTCTTCATTCCCATGCCTTCGAAGAAGGACTCAAAGATGTCGCTGATATTGCCCAGGTCGTCCACGTTGTTCGGATCAAAATTAAAGCCGTCAAAGCCGAACCCGCCGAACGGATTGCCGCCCGGCTGACCTTCAAAAACCCGACCAAACTTGTCATATTGGGCGCGCTTTTCCTTATTGGATAAAATCTGATAAGCCTCGTTGATCTCCTTGAACAGATCGGAATTACCTCCGGATTTGTCCGGATGGTGCTGATGAGCGAGCTTGCGATAGGCCTTCTTGATGTCCTCCTCGGAAGCGCCCCGCTCTACCCCAAGTATCTTGTAGTAGTCTTTCAT
>CAYGEK010000039.1:2104-4521 GCA_964348885.1 uncultured Candidatus Saccharibacteria bacterium
TTCATGTAGTGCCTAATTCTAGCACGAACAAGCCACCGATTCTACCCCGATTTCCTATGTAACTATTATAACACTTTTTGATATTTCCCGATCCTCAATTTTGAAAAAATTCAGCATTTTCAAAAGACGGTATAGGACGTAACCGATTAAAACCGCCGCCCAATCAACAAACAAGAAAAGGAATTTGATAAAGAAAACGAACAAAATACCGAACCCAATCATGAATAAACTCTGCGTAAACGAAGAGTAGTTCAGAATTTTACCGATTGTAGCTTTGTAGATAATATCGATAACCCGATCGCTAGCCATCACCGGAACCCCGGTAAACCCGCCGAAACTTTCCGAAAGTCTCGTCGATATCTGCGCGACCGCCTCCGCCTTTTGCGCCGGAGTCGCCAGCTTAAATTCGGACGGTAAAATCGCCGCAGCAATCTCGCGAATGGTATTGCGGCTGGAAAAATTAGGCACGTAACGACCAATGAGCGGCTCGGATGGACCGATCAGCACTTCCAGGTTCTTTTTAGTTTCCAGGGCGTCGTTAATATGAAAGGAACCGACATAAGCAAAACTGGTAAAAAGCGCTATGGCCATCGTCGCGTAAACCATAATCACTCTGGAGATTTTAGGAAAATGAATGGTCAGATTATTCCGCACCTCCAGCTTGCCGAAATAAGACGCCGCTACCAGTAGCGCGAAACAAACAGCGATGCCGAGCAGAAGCATCGGTGACGGATCTCTTAAAAGAAAGAGGCTGATTGCAAAAACCTGCGCCCCGGTAAACAGAATCGGCATCCATGTGTCATCTACCAGAACCGTCTGTAAAAGAAAGACGGCCAAGAAAACCGCGGCCACGGCCAAGGTCCAGACAAGGTTCAGACCGCTTGGACTAGCTAAGAAAGAAGAGAAAACAGCTCCGAATAAAAGCGCCGCGAGCACCCCTGCCGAACCGATTCCGAGTTTTTTCGCGATTGCGCTATTCATTATTTGGCTCCGGACGGAGGAGGATTACCAGGCATTGAGGCGCTGATTTTCTGAATTTCCGCGGAGAGCTCGTCGGTAGCTTTTTTAATGGGCGCGGCATCCGGACCATCTTTAACCGCCTTCACCGCCTCTATTTTTTTATTAATCGCCTCCTTCACTTCCGCCGGCACTTTATCACCGGCGTCTTTCAACGCTTTATCTGAAGCATAAACCAGGGTTTCGGCGTTATTCTTAGCCTCGGCCAGATCTTTTTTCTTACGATCTTCCTCCGCGTACTGCGCGGCTTCGTTTTTCAACTTCTCAATCTGCTCCTTGGAAAGACTGGTATTGGCCTCAATTTTTACAGACTGCGATTTGCCGCTAGCTTTTTCTTTCGCGGAAACACTCAAAATACCGTTAGCGTCTATATCAAATGTTACCTCCACTTGAGGCGTGCCGCGGGTCGCCGGCGGAATGCCGTCCAAAATAAATCTGGCCAGGGCTTTATTATCCGATGCCATCGGTCGCTCTCCCTGCAATACGTGAATCTCCACGGAAGTCTGATTATCCGCCGCCGTAGAAAATACCTGAGATTTAGCGGTCGGAATAGTGGTGTTCTTTTCAATTAACTTCGTGAACACGCCGCCAAGCGTTTCAATGCCCAACGAAAGCGGCGTTACATCCAAAAGAAGAATGTCCTTCACGTCCCCTTCCGGCTTACGTCCTTCATCTTTCGCCGCGAGAATTTCCGCCTGCACGGCGGCGCCAAGCGCCACTACTTCATCAGGATTCAGATCCTTATGCGGCTCGCGACCAAAATATTTCTTAACCGCTTCCTGCATCGCCGGCATGCGAGTCTGTCCGCCTACCAGAACGATTTCGTTGATATTCGCCGTCGTGAAGCCGGCCTCTTTAATAGTCTTGTCCAAAACCGCTACGGACTTGTCGATCAGGTCACGGACCAACTCTTCCAATTTACTGCGGGAAAGTTTCATCAAGAAATGACGCGGACCGGAAGCGTCAGAGGTGACGTACGGTAAGTTAATCTCGGTCTCGAAGGAAACCGAAAGCTCATGCTTGGCGCGCTCCGCGGCTTCTTTCAAGCGCTGAATGGCCAGCGCGTCCTTGGACAGATCCACGCCTTCCAATTTCTTATATTCATTGACCAGATATTCAATAATCCTCTTATCAAAATCGTCGCCGCCAAGATGCGTGTCGCCGCCCGTTGCTTTCACTTCCACGGTGTCATCCCCCACTTCCAAAACGGAAACGTCAAAAGTACCGCCGCCAAAATCGTAAACAACAATCTTCTCATTCTTCTGCTTGTTTAATCCGTAAGCCAAAGCAGCCGCGGTCGGCTCGTTTAAAATTCTTTTTACTTTAAGACCGGCAATCTCACCGGCGTTTTTCGTCGCCTGACGCTGGCTGTCGTCAAAATAAGCCGGCACGGTAATGAC
>CAYGEK010000040.1:0-4136 GCA_964348885.1 uncultured Candidatus Saccharibacteria bacterium
AATCGGGAATAAGAGGGTGGCTTGCCGAGCCGATGGCATCTAAATTTTGGCTGTTAGTGGCGTGGTAGCCTGACCTGCGGTTGCAGAAGGTAGAAATCCTCTGAGCAGTTGTTGCTAGACGTATTC
The DNA here is from genome assembly GCA_964348885.1 of uncultured Candidatus Saccharibacteria bacterium. Classification (GTDB taxonomy): domain Bacteria; phylum Patescibacteriota; class Minisyncoccia; order UBA6257; family WO2-44-18; genus JAHFLQ01. Next base: position 127 of record CAYGEK010000040.1, read on the forward strand.
TAGCGGTTTACAGACAATGCGCTTGGAACCAACTGCCTAACAGCCATCTAAATTGAGGAGTGAATATGACTAAAAAGAAGAAAGTGAAGTTTCCTTGTTGGCGGTGTGGGACAAAGCACGAACCGATACCTGGAGCCACTTTAGAATTTCTGGTTACATGGACTACCAAAGCTTCTTTACCAGGTGGCCTTTGTCTTAGATGCTGTGATTCATTCAAGGATTGGGCGGATAATGAAAAGTCCAAACGAGCCTTGCGCCACAAATAATATCTGCTGAAGGAGAAATAAGACCATGACCCAAGAATCTGATTCAACCGACTTGTCCGGTGACTCATGCGTTGACTTATGCGGTTCATGTATGTGTATGACCAAAACCATAGTGGTTGTGTACAGAGATAAAGAACGGCTTGAATGTGGAAAGTGTGGAGATCAGAAATGACAAAAGAAGAAATTGGTTATATTGACCCAATTAAACAGATGATAGCGAGGTCGGTGTCTAAGTTCGCTGCTAAAGAATTAAGCGGATGGACAGCTTTTTGTGCCGATCTAGAAATAGGTATTAGAGAGTTTGTAAAGAACAGTGATGAACGGATAGCGGAGTTAGAAACCATAATTCACAATGGGAATAAGAATTTGTTTAGGTTGCAGGATGAGATTAAAACCTTACGAGCGAAGGTGAAGGAACTCACTCACATCCTCAAGGTAGCTGACGATGAGAATAAGAGGCAGGACGAAGAAATGAAAAATGTGAAGGCTGAACTTTCTTTCCACAAAGGACAACGTGACATTTCGGAAGAACCGTCATACAAGGAATTAAAAAAGAATAGTTTTGTAGAAATCCAAAAACTCAAAGAAGAAAATGAACAGTTGAAAGGCAAACCATGACAGCGATTTCAGTCTGTTGCGATAAGTCAGTATTCAGAACCTATCAAGATTGTCCTGACCATAATCCAAGCAAAGAAGACTTGAGATGTCTACTCTCTAAATGTGAAGAAGGATTAAGAGAAATAGCCAGCTATCTAGGCCCAACCATTTCAGAATGTCCTGATTGCGAAGGCGCACAAGTTGAAATGCAAATGTCTCTTGAGATTGCCAACAAACTTCTTTCAGAGATCAGCAAGGTAAAGAGATGAGAATTGTTTGTATAAGCGATACACACGAACAGCATGATGACGTTGTACTTCCAGACGGTGACATTCTTATTCATGCTGGGGACGCTACATGGGTTGGAGAAAATAAGGCATTGAAGAAGTTCTCCGAATGGTTTATGTCGCAGCCTCATAAGTATAAGATATTTATAGGAGGCAATCACGATGGTGGGTTGCAACTTAAAAAATACAATGTGCCAAAGGAAATAATTTACCTTGAAAACTCAGGATGTGAAATTGCCGGTCTTAAATTCTGGGGTTCTCCATTCACCCCCACCTTTGGTAATTGGTATTTTATGGGAGACACATATTTACTTAAAGAAACTTGGGATAAGATTCCATTTGGTCTGGATGTGCTTATCACACATGGGCCGCCTTATACTATACTGGACGGTACAATTGACGGAAGACATGTTGGATGTAAGTTTCTGTTGGATGCTGTAGAAATTAAAACCCCCAAACACCACATATTTGGACACATACATCATAGCTATGGAGTCTACAACAATGGTGTCACAAAATTTGTAAATGCTTCTATTTGTGATGAAGATTACAAACCTGTGAATAAACCTGTTGTTATAGATCTGGAGGGCTAATACAACACCATGAAACTAATCCTAATCAATCATGATGGTAAATACATGGTTCAGCAGGAAGCTGTGACATTGAATGAAATATTACCGCTCGTCAAACAACTGCTTCTAGCCGCTGGATTTTATTTTAATGGAGAAGTCTGCATAGAAGACGATGAGGCTGTGGAGGAATAAGACTCTAAGAAGATAATAGGAGCCTGAACACGGGGTTAAAGTGCATCAGTAAGGCGGTGCATGAGTGAGAGAATCATGCCAGCCTCATCCAATTATGCAGTTGAAGTGATGTATTCGTCAGTTGTGGCTCATAATTTGTGGAATACTGTCATATTCAGCCAGTATCAGACAAAAACATATTGTAAGGGTTATAAAGGGGTGGAGCCAAATATTGGGTAAGTTGGAGCGGACTGTAAATCCGTATTGTGCTAGACACAGTGGAGGTTCGATTCCTCCCCACCCCAGCACTCGGAGGTTCGATTCCTTCACTGCCCAGATACTACAATCGTTGTACTTACATACAACAAGCAGTGAACCAACAGAAGCCTTATTGAATAATGTTTGGTTACCCTGTGTTATAGGGCAATGGAGCATTACACTAATCAACAGATTGAGTAAATACTTACTCAAAAGTGAGTAAGATTGAAAGAAGTCCCTGATTTACAAACCAGATAGTCCTAAAACGAAATTTGCGGAAGAGATCTATGCCCTAAATCAAAATGGTGTCTTCCCTATTTCAGCGAGTCGTGAGGAAATTTTAAACCTAACCCACCTAATACTTCACCACCTACAACACAAGTGGGAGAACGGACACGAGAATTACGGACTTGAAGATTGCTGGATAGATGGAGCTAGATCTGTCTGGAATATAATACAGACAAAGCACAGTTCAAAGATGTTTTTTGAGGATGTTAAATGGTATGAAAATCCAGACTACAGGAAATACCACAAGTATTAGGTACTTGTTAGGAAAGAATGACACTCAATCCAAGTAATGCGCCAAAGCAGTACTCAAATAAATACCAGATGTCTTCAGCGTATTGGTCTAAGGTATAATCACACACCATGACTCCGCAGGCAAAGAAAGATGTTATAACGAGGAACGAAGTAATTGAGGTTATGATGTCTGTAAATAGAAAGGAAATTCCTAAGCCATAGACAGCCCCGACCAGCCATAGCCACCAGGTATTCCTCTCTGTGATTTCGTCATCTTGGTATGTAATTGGTAACATCGAGGCAATCGCAGTTAATAGCACAAATGCTATATTCTGTGTAATGAGATAAGCAATGTAAGGAAGTATTACTTTCCTTATCCACAGAGCGTTCGGAAATCCTCCTCGACCCGCTGTTCTCCACAGCCAGGAATAAACAAATACCGTTACTATGTTAATCATGGTTAATTGAAGTCCGTAAATATCCATTTCTCGTTCTCTCTATCCTTTGTGGTTCGCTTAGTCCGTACAGTACATTCAAACCAGCCCCTAGCTGTAGGGTTAAACAGATGCTTCTCAACAAACGACTCTGACACAGCCCCTTTAAGATAGCCCTTCTGGAAGCAACCAGTCTTAACAACCAGTGTGTGATATTCAATCAGCTTGGCTTCGCCCGTACGGCTGATGCCCATCTGAACTATGTCAGCATGTCCTCTGGTGTGGTCATGGGCTGATAAGATAATGTCCATGTCTCGCCAGCCTCTTATAATAGACCGCTCTAACCTTCCAATGGCGGAGCTGACTGACCCACCGGATCCAGAAGTCCCATGATTACTCAGGACATTCAGATTCCGTCCTCCACCCATCTTAGACTTACCCTTAGAATTGAGGACTGTCAACCGTACGATGGATGATAATCCACCATAGGGTATGCTAAGGAGTCTGCAGATTTCTTGAGTACTGGTCTGTCCTTCCCGTCCTCTACCGCCATAGTTATAGCGGTGGTTGCCTTCTACCAAGGTCACGCACTTCTTGGAAAATGACGGGCAATGTTTCTTAACCAGCTGAACAAATGGTAGGACAATGGAGTCATCCACCATCTTGTCTAAAGAATCAAAGAAGGTATCACCATTAGTATATCCTTTTAAGAAAGAACGTTGGGTAGTCCTGGCAAAGTCTAGGTAGTCGCCTAGTCCGAAGACTATTGCGTTAGGCGATCTCTCAACCTGCTCCAAGAACTCAATGAACAAATCTCTGTCGTGTGTCTCGCAACCATAATGTACGCAACTAAAGGCAAACAGCCTCAACTGCTTTGCGTAGATTCTCTGTGAGAGAAGTTGCATA
>CAYGEK010000041.1:0-3334 GCA_964348885.1 uncultured Candidatus Saccharibacteria bacterium
GCCACCTCCTCCGCCACCGCCACCACCGGAATCCACCGGGGTTGCCGAAACTTCGCTGGAAGTAGCGATTCCATTACCAAACGCGTCGGCGGGGCGGATAATAAAATAATAAGCTGTGTCGTTAGTTAATCCTGTACGGCTGGAGCTGGTCACATTTCCAACATCAGTGTAGGTATAAGGCCCGCCGGAAACCGTAGATTGGCCGACGATGTAACTGCCGACTGTCCAACCAAGCACTCCCGAAGCGCTCGTCCAGGACAAATCTACCGACTCATCACCGGCAGTCGCGCTGACGGTCGGAGTGCTTACGAACGGATAGAAAAGAAAACCGCCGCTAAGATTAAAATCAGTAATCGTGCTGGTGCCGATGGCTATCTGGGAGATAATCCCGATTAGGCTGTAATCCGTTGAGGTTGAATACTGCCCCGGCGCGATAACCGGATCCAGCATCTTGTAGTCGTCGGCGGTAAATTCCTGCGCCAAAGCCGCCTGACCAAGAACCAGCCAAATGATTAAACTGACCAGTAAACGCATTTTTTAATTATAGCTTATTTAAATCTATTTATGATAAAGTGTTGAGGATGTTTCGCGTCATACCTACTTGCCTAACCTTGGTAATCGGTCTGGCTATCGGTTGGCAATTCGGCGCTACTACCAACTCCGTTTCTAAAAGCGCATTCTCCGAATCGCGCGGCGGCGGTTTTGAATTTATTAACCCTCTCTTGGAATGCAACGTGTTTGAAGAAGGCGCGGGCTTCACTGAACTGCGGCCGTTTAAAAATAAGGTCAGCAAAATAGTTGATAGTTTTATTAAATCCGGCCGCGCTACCCACGTTTCGGTTTATTTCCGAGACTTGAATAACGGCCCGTGGTTCGGTATCAACGAAAGAGAAACTTTCGCCGCGGGAAGCCTGCTGAAAGTTCCGCTGATGATTACCGCCTTCCGCCAGGAAGAGCTGACTCCCGGATTTTTGAATGGAACTTTGCAATACAAAGAGCAGCTGGAACTGCCGAAGCAGTATTTCCAGCAGATCCTGCCGAAAGAGTCCGTAGAAGTAGGAAGTACTTATACGGTTGAAAATCTCGTTCGGCGCGCCATTGATTATTCCGATAATGAGGCCACTATTCTGCTTTATGAAAATATGGACAAAAAACTGTTTGCCAAAACCCATGCAGATTTGGGCGTAATCTTTCCGTCTGACGAAACGCCGGAAGACTACATCAGTGTTAAAAATTACGCCTCTTTTTTTCGTATCCTTTTCAATGCTTCCTATCTCACCAGAGAGCACTCGGAGAAAGCTTTGCGAATACTAAATGAGATAGACTTCTCCGACGGATTACCGGCCGGCATTCCCCGCAGCGTCAAAGTAGCTCATAAATTCGGCGAGCGCGGCGAAGGAACAAAAAAGCAACTGCACGACTGTGGTATTATTTATTACCCAAACCACCCGTATCTTCTCTGCGTTATGAATCGCGGCCCAAGGTTGGAAACGCTCGCCAAAAATATCGCCGAAATTTCCGCTTTGGTCTACAAAGAGGTAGCGGAGCAAATTAGATAAACATACTTATAAGCTCGTCGTCTAGTTGTAGCTTATCTACCTAATCAAAACGCCAAGTTGATGCTATGCCGGACAACAACTCATCCATATGAGCATAGGCGGTTATTTCATATAAAGATTGATTGTGGACAAACCAAACTTCCCGAGTCCGGCCAATCAACGGATCCTCGCTCCAAAAAAGCAGTCCCCGAACGCTCTCCTCAACGGCGGCGCCGATTATAATCTCTTGGTAATCATCCAAAATAGCGCCGGGTATATCTTTCAAAATTCTATCTTTCGTCAAAGTTGCTTCCTCAAATGGAGTTATGAAAATTTGAAACCCCTCTTTGTCTGCTATTTGGTTGCCGACATTACCCTGAAATACTATTGTTTTGGCGCCGTCTTTCTCTTTAAATTCTTCTATTTTGTAATGAGCGGGATATTCCAGAGCAAAACCGTGTTCTTCATTTTTGTAAATTTGAAAGCTCTTCCCTAAAATCAGACCGGTAGGTAACGGACTAGGCTGGCTTCCGATATTAGTTTGAGATAATAAAAAAAGCGCAACCAAGGCGAATCCCGTAAAAATAATGAGGGCGATATTTTTTTGCATAATAAACCTTCCAAAGTATCACTGCTTAAAATTACCGGAGTCTGACATTCCTTAATCTGACATGACCGCGAAGGCGGAGTTTCTCCGCTTTCTCTATTGTCAGCTCGGGATACACATCATAGCCACCGCCGATAGCTTGGGCGTAAGAACCACCGCCCGCCTGAACAGCTCTAAAACAGTAAGTCTTTCCCATTTTTGATACATCATCTATTGAGGTTGTGGATACCGAAAGAGCGAAATCAAAAAGCATATCGGCTCCGGCGTCCACTACACCCTGGGAGTTAGTGAAGTTGTTAGATTCGTTATAGGTCTGACTAATAAGCGCGTGACTGGAGGTAGTAGCCGCATGTCGCGGGTCTTCTGAATTCGCCGTTAAAGCCGCGCCGTCAGCGGGCGTGGAGTTATCTATCCAGGCAAAATCGGTCGTGCCGTTTAGAGTAACGAAAGAGGCCGCGGCGCAACCTCCGTCCGGTTTTTCGCCAAACTGCAGCAAGCTGGTAGTGCCGCTGGACGCAATATCGGCTCCGCCAACTTCCAGCAGAAGCCGCAACCTGATAGGGGTTCCGGCCGGCGGCGCGATAATCGGCGTGTTGTAACCGGCCGCCGCGCCAACACCAGTTGAATTTGTATTAGCGAACCAGCGGTAGGCCGACTGGGTAAGAGTATTGTCCCACAAAATAACCACGCGGCCAGGGCTGCCAGTTAATCCAGCTTCGTTGGCTGCGTCGCCTCCAGCGCCACCGTCACCAGCAGGATCTAGATAGTCAGGATCAGTATCACCACCCGCGGCGGCAGCAGCTCCGGCGGCAGCTCCAGTGGAGCCGGCGGCTACCGTTACGTTCGTCAAACCGTCCGTTTTACCAGAACCTCCTCCGCCGCCACCTCCACCATCAGAGACACCGTTTTCGCCACCACCACCACCAAATTGACCACCGCCACCTCCACCGCCACCCATAAGAGTAGAACTCTCCGGACCGCCACCGGCCGCTCCGCCGTTTGTACCACCGGCACCGCCACCGCCATCACCACCAAGACCACCGGTATTGCCCGAACCGTCGTCTCCGTCCGCTCCCGTACCACCGCCGGCGCCGCCGGTTCCTACAGCAGCGGTAGTCCCTTGTGAACCGGGAAGACCACGCCCGGTAGCGTTTTCACCCTGAACACCGGTTAATCCATCACCGCCACC
>CAYGEK010000042.1:0-3323 GCA_964348885.1 uncultured Candidatus Saccharibacteria bacterium
GTTTGCCGTAGCCGTTGGCCATCAAGACCAGCAGGCGGGCATTTTTGAGAGTTTTCGGAATGAGATCCATCGCGGCCACCTGGTCGCTGCCTTTCAGTTTGATAGCGCGCACGCCCGCGGCGGTGCGGCCCATCGTGCGGACCTTGGCTTCCTGGAATCGGATTGACTGGCCGTTTTCGGTAGTCACGATAATATCGTCGCCGCTACCGGAGAGACGGACCCAGTTGAGCTGGTCGCCCTTTTTGAGGCCGATGGCGATGATGCCCGTGCGGCGCACGTTGCCGAAATCTTTCAAAGAAGTTTTCTTCACGAGGCCGTTCTTCGTCACCATCGTCAGATTGCCGTCGCTCGCTTTTTCATAAGTGATCATGGCGCTGATCTTCTCCTCGGTCGGAACTTCCAGGAAGTTATGGATCGGTTTGCCCTTGGAGGTGCGGGTGCCCGCGGGAATATCATAGACCTTCGTTTGGAAGACGCGGCCGCGGTCGGTGAAGAAGAGCACGTTGTCGTGCGTGTTGGCCGCCATGAAGTGCATCAGGAAGTCATCTTCGTTAACGTCGGAACCGATTAGGCCTTTGCCGCCGCGGCCCTGGGTTTTGAACGAAGCCGGAGGAACGCGCTTGATGTAGCCCGCCTGAGAAAGAGTGATGATTGTCTCTTCTTTCGGAATCAGGTCCTCTTCCTTAAAGTCATTGAGGCCACTGCTGATCACTTTCGTGCGGCGTTCATCGCCGAATCTGGCTTTCAGGTCGGCTACTTCGTCCTTGATCACTTTCAAAATTTTCGCCGGACTCTTCAAGAGGGCGGTCAGTTCGGCAATGATTCTCTGCTTCTCGGCGAGTTCATTTTCAATCTTCTCTCTTTCCAAATTCGCGAGGGTCTGCAATTTCATTTCCAAAATCGCGTCGGTCTGGCGCTCGGAGAAGCCGAAATTTTTCATCAAGTTCACTTTCGCGTCGTCGCGATCCTTGGATTTCTTGATGGTGGCGATCACCTTATCAATAATGGAAAGCGCTTTGGATAAGCCCATTAAAATGTGGGCGCGCTCTTCCGCCTTTCGCAGATCGTACTCGGCGCGGCGGCGGACGATCTCGTTGCGGTGCGCCAAATACGCGGCCAGCACATCTTTAATAGACATGACTTCCGGCTGTAAGCCGCCCGCGAGCGCGAGCATGTTCATGTTGAAGTTCTTCTGTAGATCCGTGTACTGGTAGAGCTGGTTCAGAATCTTTTGCGGCGTCGCGTTGGACTTCATTTCAATAATAATGCTGATGCCGTTTTTGTCGGACTCGTCGCGGATGTCGCGGATGCCTTCAATTTTTTTATCGGTGACAAGCTCGGCCATCTTGATGATCAACTCGGATTTGTTGACCTGGTAGGGGATCTCGGAAATCTCAATATAAAATTCCTCTTTGGAAGCGCCCTTCTTTTCTTTGATCTCCGCGAGTCCGCGGGTGGTCATGGCGCCGTGGCCGGACACGTAGGCTTCCACAATCGCTTTTCTATCATAGACAACGCCGCCCGTCGGAAAGTCCGGGCCCTTTACGAATTCCATGAGATCGTGGGCGGTGGCTTTCGGATTATCAGCGAGATGCAAAATAGCGTCGGAAAGCTCAGAAAGGTTGTGCGGCGGAATGCTAGTCGCCATACCGACGGCGATACCCACGGCTCCGTTCAATAATAAATTAGGAAGTTTCGCGGGAAGGACACGCGGCTCCTGGCGGGTGCCGTCGTAGTTGGGGATCCAGTTGATCGTTTCTTTATCAATATCTTCCAGCATCTCTTCGGCGATCTTGGAGAGGCGGGCTTCGGTGTAACGGTGAGCGGCGGCGGAGTCTCCATCTATAGAGCCGAAGTTACCCTGGCCTTCCACCATCGGGTAGCGGAGCGAGAAGTCCTGCGACAAGCGGACCATCGCGTCATATACCGCCATATCGCCGTGCGGGTGGTATTTACCGAGCGTGTCGCCGACCACGGTGGCGGATTTTCGGAACTTGGCGTTGTGGGTCAGGCCGGACTCCCACATGGTCCAAAGAATGCGGCGGTGCACCGGCTTCAGGCCGTCGCGCACGTCGGGAAGGGCGCGACTGACGATGACGGACATGGCGTAATCCAAATAAGACTCCTGGAGCTCGGTCGCTATCTCGCGGTCTTCAACATTAGCCCGGGGCGTTACCGGCGCTGCTTCTTCACCTTTGTTCTTTTTTGGCTCTTTTTCTTTTTTGTTTTTCATGATTAGGAATTTTCAATTTTGCAATTTTCAGTTTTCATTTTTGGAAATTGATTCATTTATTGAAAATTAGAAATTGAGTATTGGAAATTATGGCAATTTAGTAGCAGGGATCGGCTCCACTCCCTCCAATGAGAAATTGATGTCCGGGTTTTGGATGATGATTGTGTTGGTAGTCGCGATCTCCCGGCCGATCACCTGTTGGACCTTATCATATATTATTTTCACTCCCGCCGCGAAGATGGAGAAGAATCCCGGCGCTTCCGCTTTCTTTTCAATTTTATTTTCCGCCTGCGCGAGAGGAGCAAGCGAGGGGATGGTCACATTCACATACACCAGCCAGAGTCCGATTACCGCCGTCATGGAAACGGCGCTGAAGACCACCAGCCAGAATTTCTTGGTGCCTTCGTCGGAATTTTGGATTTTCTGGATGAACGCCTTCATGTTACGAATTTTCAATTTTGCAATTTTCAGTTTTCATTTTTGGAAATTGATTCATTTATTGAAAATTAGAAATTTATAATTGCAAATTGTAATTACGCTTTCAACACTACAAACTTCGTGCCCGGCGTGAGTTCTTTCTTTTTAACGACGAGCTTCTCCTCCGGTTCGGTCTTCTTTTCCACTTCTTCCAGGAACTCTTTCAGCTCCGCGGGCTTCATATATGAAGGCACCACGATCTTCGGCTGGATCTGCTTGATCACTTTCGCGCTGATACCGGCCGGTACGAACAAAATATCCACTTCGCCGAGCTTGTCCAGGAATCCCGGCTCCAGCTCTTTCATCGGCTCGCCCATAAATACCAGGCGCATCTCTTCGGTCTTCACCAAATAGGTAGCGCTGGAATCCTTGTTGGTCCAGCCCGAAATTTCCACTTCCAGCATTTCGTATTCGCCCGGTCCGTAAATATGCATCGCCTCGGGCGGCCACATTTCTTTTATTTCCTTGGAGCGCGGCTCCGTGTGCAAAGTGATATCGCCCTTAAAACGGGGAAGAGGATCGGTCGTGATATTTACTTTTCCCGACTGGACCTTAAAACACCGCTCGCCTGCGTAAGTGATAACCATTGCTTCTTATTTTATATTAAAACCGG
>CAYGEK010000043.1:0-3254 GCA_964348885.1 uncultured Candidatus Saccharibacteria bacterium
GCTCAAAACAGAAGAAGAAGAAATAAAAAATGGGTTGGATGAGTTGGCAAAAAAGTAATCAAGAGTTTGCACAATCATCGAGTGATTATATTAGTGACCTTTCTTTGTTAGGTGGTATTTTTATGTACAGAAAGTACCAAGGCGGTAAAAATCATGCTAACGCTCGAAAGTATGCAGTAGATTTTATCAGCGAAGAGATTCAAAGTATAAAAAAAATTATTAAGCATTTAAAAAATAATTTAGAGAATCAGAACACTACAATTACTATCTCTAAAAAAAATGGTCTGTCAATAAATCGTGCAGGTAAGTTAATTTACTACAAGGCAAATCAAGATCGGTTAAAGGTCATCATGATGCTAGAAAGTGGCCTTAAGTCAGCCAAGCAACTCATGGATACAACTTACTCAGAAATTTCTAACTTATCTACCGCAGTATCAGAAATTAATAGACTTTTCCGAATGAATTTTGACCTTGAACACAAACTAATACTTCATCAGAAGAACAAAGGTTATATGTTAAACCCGGTTTATACATATAACTTTTTGACTGACTGATAAGTTATCCGTGGATAAACAACCTTTTGGTGGCTTTAAAGAGCCACTTTTTTAGTTTGACTAATAATACCTCGCATAAGAGATCCACTATATCATAATAAACAGAAGCTTCTAAAATTATGCCTATAAATCTAATTAAAAATTCATCTAGTGATTTTGCCGACTACGTAGGCATAGTCTTGGAAATCCTAGATGATTTAACAGTAGAAAAGTATGATCAAAGTCATACCGTTGTCAAAACTGATGGCGGAAGAAATAATGCAACCAAAATGGTTGGTAGATAAACTAATCCCATCAGCTGGGATAACTATAATTTCAGGAGATCCAGGTAGCTATAAAACTTGGCTACTTATGGAGATAGCAAGGTGTGTGTCGCAAGGTGAAAAACTTTTTGGCACCTTTGATTGCACGCAAGGTAACGTTCTGGTTATAGACGAAGAAAATAACACCAGGCTTCTTAAGGAAAGATATGCTTTACTAGGAGTAAAAGCAGATGCTAGCATTTTTCTTTCTATTAGAAACTCATTCCAAGTTGAAACGGACATGGATGATTTGTTGAATCTTGTTAAGGAAAAACAGATCAAGCTTGTTTGTATTGATAGCTTAGTGAGAATACACGGCAAAGAAGAAAATGTAGCTGGTCAAATGGCAGAAGTTTTTGCTTTTTTGAGCCAACTCACTGCTTTAGGGGTTACTGTTATAATGACCCACCATCTAAAGAAGGCATCGGCAGGAACAAGTAATGCAGACCTTCGTGGTTCTTCAGACATTCTAGCCGCCATTGATTGTCATTTGGCGGTTAGAAAAACTAAGTTGTCCAGCAGTCTAGTGATTTCACAGAGCAAGATGAGAGTAGCTACTGAAATGTCTCCAATATCACTTAGTATCGGCAGTGATGCAAATAAATTCCAATTTGCAATAGATTCTTTTCTTGAGCCTGAGAAGTCAGTCCATGAACAAGCCATCGAACAAATTTTGGGGTTATTAGCCTCTGGCGAAATTAGCCGCAAAGAATTAGTTAAGTCCGTTACTAACTTAGTAGGCAGTAATGCTGTCGGTCGACTGCTAAAGAAATTAGTTAAGGACGGATCAATTCAGTTGATTAAAGAAGAAAACGGTAAACATATTTATCGGTTAACTAAATCTTAGTCATTCAAGGATAGCAGGCTTATTAGCTTTTTAAATCCTTTAGGATTAAAAAGCTAATAAGCCCTCCTGCTGGTGTCAACAAACACAAAATAACTTAATTTTATTAGAAATAGTCAGATAATGTCTTATAAATAAAGTAATGTCCAGAAACTTTTTCGCTTATTACAGGGTAAGTTCAAAATCTCAGGAACGTGAGGGAGTTTCTTTAGATGCTCAGAGAGAAGCTATTTTGTCATACGCTACTAGGCAAGGGATGAACGTTGTTAAAGAGTTTCGGGAAGTGCAAAGCGCATCAAAAGTTATTAAACGGAAGAAGTTTTTTGAAATGATTGATGAGATAGAATCTAACGAAGATATCGCTGGTATTATTTTTCATGACGTTGACCGAAGCAGCAGAAATTTTCGAGACTGGGGGATTATTAATAATTTAATGGACGAGGGCCTTGAGATTCATTTAAGTAGAGAGGGCATCCAGCTAAAAAGCGATGGTGACAGACTATTGGCAGATGTTAAGGCAGTTATGGCAGTTAATGATACAAGAGTTTTAAGCACCAGAGTTAAAGAAGGAATGTATAGAAAAACAGAAGATGGTTATTCAATGTGGGGGCATGCTCCTACTGGATATATTTCTGAAGGTCAGGGTGTAAGAGTACCTGATCCAGTCATGAGTTCACTAATTTCAGAATGCTTTGAATTATACGCTACTGAAAAGTATTCACTTGAAGATCTTTGTGTAATTATGAATAAAAAAGGGTTGCGTTCAAAATTTGGGAAAAAAATGACAACAACTAGAATGGGTAAACTTTTAGGTAACCAGTATTATCTAGGTTTAATCCATGCTAAGGGTAAAGTTTATCCTGGTAATCACCAACCGTTGGTATCCAAGGAAGTTTTTGATAAGGTGCAAGCTATTAAGTCTGGTAGAGGTCCTATAAAAAAGAAATTGAATGAGTATAAGTTTATGGGTATTTTATTTTGTGGGCTATGCGGTAAGCGACTTAGGTCAACAACGGCAAAACATAAATATCATTATTACTATTGCCGAAATAAAGAATGTCCATCTAAACCAATACCGGAAGACTTAGTTGAACAATGGATTTTAGCTGAACTGGAAAAGTTCAAATTTAACCAAGAGCAGGTAGACGAAATGGTCAAAAAAGCCAAGGAATCAAAAAAGTCCATGGTACTGGCTATGGAGCAAAAAAGAGAAACTATAAAGCTTCAGATCGAGCAAACCAAATCAAGGCTTGGCAAACTTGTTGAACGGGAACTGGATGGTGAAATCCCGCAAGAGATATACACTAAGAAGCGTGATGAATTAAACTCTACTTTAAAAAATCTAGAGGGTGAGCTATTAAGAATCAGTTCAGCTAATGGTGTTAATGTTGGCCACATTGTTGAACTGTCTAAACTGTTAGCCGATCCAGTCTACGCTTATCAGAAAGCTAACTGGGAGCAAAAACGAAAGTTAGTTAATAGTTTAATGCAAAACGTTGTAGTGAACCAAGTTGGAATCGTATATAAAAAAATTATTTAAAAATTATACTATCA
>CAYGEK010000044.1:0-3069 GCA_964348885.1 uncultured Candidatus Saccharibacteria bacterium
TTTTCCAGCGGCTTCATCGTGTCGCGGATCATCGCCCAGAGCCGTCCGCCGACCCTGTCTTCAAATTCGCTTAACACGGAAGCGCGTGAGTCGTTTTCTAAATCGTGCCCAAGCCAGAGCAGCGTCCTTCGCGCGATATGGACCGGAGCTTGAAGCGCTTTTTGAAGAATGTGGCAGGTCTTTTCTTCGCTGACTTCGCCGCCGTTGATTTCAATCATATACTTTGAAAGCTTCTCAAACTTAACGGCGAAATATTGCAGAATATCCGCCGCGATTCGTTCCATGTCTATCCGGCAGATCAGCAGGGGGTTGTCCTTGATACAGCCGCCCTTATCCGCCATCTTCTTAAGATGAAGACCGAACGGCGCGTCGAAAGTCGTAATGCCGGAGGCTGACACCGCCGCGTCCACGGGGATGAATTCCACTGGCACATTACGCGTGGTGGCATACCTGGCCACGCGCGACAGACTTTCAAGAGGATAGCCGCCGCGTTCGCTTTGTTTGTACAAAATCATGCAGTCCACGTCGCTTCGCGGTCCGAATGTTTTTCCGCCGACCGAACCGCAGAGGATAGCGCCGATCACGTCCGGATCGGCGGTCAGTTCGCGGCGCAACGTTTGGACGACATCCCGAAAATCTTCGGCGCGTGGCACGCGGTTATCTCGGAGTTCCCGCCAGGTGAAGACTCTGCCCATAAGTTATCCTTTTCAAAATGTTCTGGAGAGATTATGCCACAAAAGTGACCAATTTACAAATGAACCGACTTCAACCTCTTTACGCGCTCTTCAGCCGGCGGGTGCGTTGAAAAGAGTTGGAGTAAGATTGACGGTTTGAAAGGATTCACAATGAATAGATGCGCGGTGGATTCGTGCTTCGGCTGGCCGAGTAACGGATGCGCTTTAGAATAGCCATGAAGCTTCAGAAGGGCGCTGGCTAGGCCTTCGTGGTCGCCAAGCGCTTTTGCGCCGGTTTCATCAGCGAGGTACTCGCGGGAGCGGGAGATGGCGAGATGTAAAAGTGTAGCGATTATTGGCGTGACAAGAATCAGCACTATGGCGCTAATCGGATTTCCGCGACGTTCGTCGCGATCACCACCGCCGAACATCATACCGTAGTAGGCGATCTGTGAAAGATAAGAAAGCGCGCCGGCTAGGGTAGCGGCGATGCTGGAGATGAGGATGTCGCGGTTCTGCACGTGGGAAAGCTCATGGGCCAAAACCCCCTCTAATTCCCGTTCATCCAATAGCTCTATAATAGAAGGCGTTATAGCGACTACGGCGTGGTCCTTATTCCGGCCGGTAGCGAAAGCGTTCGGGACGGGCAGATTAACCATGTAAAGGCGAGGCATCGGCATCTTCATTTTTTCGGCGATATGACGAACCATGCGGTAGATATTTTGGTGATGCTCTTCCGGCAGTGGCTTCGCTTTGTACATGGCTAGTACGAATTTATCGGAGAACCAGTAACTGACAAAGTTCATCACGCCCGCGAGGACGAGCGCGATAATGACCCCGTTTTGTCCGCCGATAAAATAACCCGCTCCCATTAGGAGTCCGGTGAAGATTGCCAGCAGTAAAAATGTCTTGAATCTCATAGGATATTTCATTATAATAGCCCACAGCTCTATTGAAAGGAAAGTCCGTGATTAAGAGGCAGTTCCCGGTTTTCCGGGCAGTCGGCAATAAGGTGCTTTTCAATAACAAAATCATCCAGGGACAGCCTTCGCAGATGATTGATTCCATTTTGTCCGCGCAGGGGATTTTGGAGTTGCCAATGTCGCCGACGCCGATGGCTGTAATCCGGAATGTCGCTCAAGGCCAGCTCCACGGAGCGTCTACTTACCGCGAAAGGGCTTGCGCCGAAGACGCGCCGGAATACGTTAGCTGTTCCACCTTTACTCAGTGGGTTTATTCCCAGCTGGGCATAGCCCTGCCGAAGCTGGCCATTCAGCAGTACCAGGCCGGTGAAGCGTTGATGGACACTCTGACTCTGAAGGTTGGAGATCTGCTGTTCAAGCGAGGCGACAAAAATTACTGGGATCAGGATGAGCCGCAGACTAAGATTGGCCACGTTGGCATTGTAACCGACGTGGACAGCGCGGAAGGGGAAGTGATCCACGCAACCGCTATGTCCGGTCAGGTGATTTCTGTATTCCTGAATGATTTTATGAAACGGGGTGACGCTTTCGTGGCCGCCTGCCGTATTGTTCCGAAGATGGCCGATTGGCGGGTTTTGGAGATCCCGGACAACCTCCTTTCACGGGTCACAAGCTCCGATGATCTGAAATGGCTGGTGATGGAGGATCTTCCCGAACCCTCTTGACAAAACTAGGTAAAGTATGCTATAGTGTTCAGGCACATTTGATAGTAGCGCTCCTACCGGAGCGACTCAATATACGGCGTCCGGGAGGGCCCCAAACCCTCCCGGACGCATGGGGAAGTCCTCAGGCTTCCCCCTCTAAATCAGCCCACCACCCGTAGTGGCGCGCTGATCGGAGTTCTTTATATAATAGGAGAGGGAATATGAGCCTGACCGTGTTCGCGATCGCGCTTGTCATCTTCACCTTCGGTCTCGGCCTGCTCCTCCGGAGCGGCGGCAAAAAGCAGTCTTCGGCGGCGCGCAAGCGTCACGACTTCGGCCAGCCGCTGTTCGGCGACGGCACGGTCAACATGACCGACGAGGACGAAGAGCCGCGCAGGCCCGAGCCCATCTACGCGGTCTGGCATGACGGACCGGAAGGCCGCGAGCGGCGCCGGTACGGACGAGTGGTCCGGCGCAAGGGGACCAGGCTTTACATCGTCCCCAAGGATTCGCCCCGGACGGTGGTCCGCCGTCGGCTGGCCGTCTGCGCGAAGGTGCATTACAACTAGACCCCAACCCTCCCCCAGACCCAGCCCCGGGATACGATCGCAACGATCTGTGTCCCGGGGCCTTTTAATAATTAAGACTGTTAATTTGCCAATAATGTCGTTTGTGTTATTATCAAGCAAGAAATGGTGCCCGTAGTTCAATGGTAGAACACCGCTCTGTGGCAGCGGTTACGAGGGTCCGATTCCCTTCGGGCACCCC
>CAYGEK010000045.1:0-3012 GCA_964348885.1 uncultured Candidatus Saccharibacteria bacterium
ATTATTTTTATCTAATCTAGTCTTTAACGTTGTAAGCACTGACTCGACCTTCCTTTGTTTATGAACACTTACAATAGTAAATATCTTACACGAGTCGGGCTCAAAAGTCAATAGTTTTTACTACTTTCTAACCGAAATAAGCACCCTCTCCCCTTTCTGTAGTTTCATAATCAACGAAAACTAACACTTAAAATCTATGGGGAATACTTTGCTATAAAAACATCACCACTACCGGTTCTTCCAACGAGGTACGCACCCGTGCCACTCACGGCAGTCTTTCTTCCAGTATCACTCGAGGAAGTTCCACGGAGGTTCACCCATTGCTGGACGCCCTGATTGTTATACTTTGCGATAAACGCATCCTGGCCTCCAGCAGACAATGCACTAGCAATAGCAGAACTATTTGTATAACCACCAACGTAGGTATTACCCGACGAATCATTAGCAATCTTAACTTCATACTCGTCAGAAGAACCGCCAAACTGGCTCGTCCATTGCAGATTGCCATTACCATCATGCTTAGATACGAAAGCGTCAAAACCTCCTGAGTTTGTCTGACCACCCATAGCACCATTTGTGTAGCCGGAAGTATAAATATTACCGGATGAGTCCGTTCCTATCCCATACATGTAATCAGTTGAGGACGTTCCTTCCTGCTTACTCCAGAGTAAATTGCCACTACTATCATATTTTGCAATAAATCCGTCGTCTCCGCCGAAGGCTGACTGTCCAGCAAGAGCGGCACGTACCCAGCCAGCTATATATACATTGCCGGAACCGTCCACGGTGAGTCCTTCCGCTTTATCATAATTGCTGGTGCCTAACAATCTTGTCCAAACTCTATTACCTGAGCTGTCATATTTTACCAACAAGGCATCAGTGTTTCCGGAATGAGACTGCCCGTCAAGTGAAGTATCAGTGTGTCCTGAGGCGTAGATATTGCCGGAACTGTCCAGTGCAACCTCATAGAGTTGGTCATTCAACGAACTGCCAAATTCCCTCGTCCAGATTTTATTACCGTTACTGTCGTATTTTACAACCAATGCATCTGTATTGCCCGAATTTGACTGTCCGTCGATGGATCCATAGGTCAACCCTACTGCATACACGTTTCCAGAACTATCGGCCGCTACTCCTTTCAGATAATCGCCATAAGCACTGCCGAATTGCTTAGTCCAAATACTGTTGCCATCGTCATCATATTTTGCAATAAACGCATCATCAGATCCCGCGTTTGTTCCATCTAAGCTGCTGCCGGTATCTCCAACAACGTAGAGATTTCCCAAGCCGTCCACGCCCACACCATATGCACTGTCGCTCCCCGTACCGCCGAATTCACGGAGCCAGAGAGTTGATCCTTGTGTAACTGCTGGCGTGCTTGAAGTCGCCGCAGGCGCCGTGCCCGTAGTAAAGCTGTACGAACCACTAGTGGTAGTATTCGCGAGAGAATCTTCGGATACTACTCTGTAATAGTACAGAGTTGAGCTTTCCAGTCCGGACAAGCTAAATGAATGGCTAGTGGATAAGCTGGAAACTTTCGCAGTACTAGAAGAGAACGACTCGGAATTCGGGGAAAGATAAACCTGTCCCGTAGCGGCTTCGTCAGTACTCCAGGTAATTGTCGTGGCTTCATGAGTTACTGAGCCTGAAGAAACGCCGGAAATCACAGGCCCAGTCGTATCTGGAGTTGAGGTCGCGGCGGAAGCGGTGGCGGTGGTGAAGGTGTAGGAATCGGAAGTAGCTGAGTTGCTGGAAGAGTCGGCAGAAACCACTTTGTAGTAATAAAGAGTCGAGCTTTCCAGCCCAGACATGTTAAAGGTGTGACCGGTGCTCAAGCTGGAGACCAGTGCGGTACTACTGGAATAAGTCGCCGAGTTCGCAGAGAAAATCACTTTTCCGGTTGCGGATTCATTCGTATTCCAAGTTACAGTCGCGGCCTCTGCAGTAATGGAAGCGGAAGTAACGCTGGAAATAACTGGCGCTGTGGTATCAGGTGTGGACGTAGAAGATACAGTGGATGTTATGAAGGTCGCGGAATCACTAGTCGTGGTATTTCCAGCGGCGTCGGCGGAAGTAACCCTATAATAATAAGTAGTCTCGGCGGTCAGTCCGGAAAGATCAAATAAGTGACTGGTTGAAAGACTGGAATTTAGAGCGGTACTACTTGAGAACGTGGCGGAACCGGGAGACAAGTAAACTCGGCCGTTGGCAGATTCATTGGTAGTCCAGGTAATCCTCGCCCCTTCGCTAGTTACTGAAGCGGATTGAAGGCTGGAGATTGTTGGAGCAGTGGTGTCGGCGGTAGTTGTAGTAGGCGGCGGAGTAGTCGTACCCTCTCCCGAAGATCCCGTATCAGTGGAGGTAGCTGTCGTAGGAGTTGTTGAAGTCGCAGTTGTGGAAGGGGTGGTAGTTGTAGCGGTAGTGGTTGGAGTTGTGGTGGCGGTGACTACCGGCGTAGAGGTAGAAGTAGTCGTTGTTGGAGTTGAGCTGGCCGTAGTATTAGAAATATAAAAATTAATCTGCAAACGAGTCTTCGGGCCAACAATACCAATGGACTCAATACCATTCTCGGCCTGCCAACGCTTAACCGCTTTTTCCGTTAGTTCGCCGAAGTATCCAGTCACCAAGCCCTCAGGGTAAATACCCGGCAATGATTTCAAAAATTCTTGAAGCGCACTAACCTCGTCTCCACGCATGCCTCTTTGCAAATTCTTTGTGAACGTTAGCTTAGCGGTTACAAGTGTGAGCTCATTACTAAGCTCAATCTCTTTCAACTTAATTTTCTGTAACTCCAACTGGAGCTCTTTTATTCTTGCTTCCAATTGAAGAATCAATTCTTGGGCGCTCGCTAAAAAAGCCTTATTTGGTACTTGTGCGAAAGAAACGCTTGTTGATAAAAGAAAAACAGCGACAACCGCTAAAATGAGGCGTTTCATCATGTATGTAGTATAGCAAATTAAAAAACCCAGCTTATGACTGGGTTTTGAAATTAGGTTCCACGAACATTCCGCA
>CAYGEK010000046.1:0-2957 GCA_964348885.1 uncultured Candidatus Saccharibacteria bacterium
GCGCCGGCGATGAAAGTATAAAGGATTAGTTTTTTCGGTTCCGGGTGATCAATGTCCTCGTGAAGATAAAAAACGAGCCAGGCGAATCCGGGAATCATACCGAGAAGGATAAGGAAAAAGGTTAGCATTAAGCCTCCAAGGCCATTAGCAGGTTACCGTCTTTGGCGTACAAGCGCTGATAGATCTCTTCGGTAATAAACGGCATAAACGGATGAAGAATCTTCAGCGAACCCATCAATAGCTCCTGTAATACCATTTTAGCATTTTCGTCCTCCCGCTTTTTAGTCGCTTCTATATATACATCCGCCACCTCGTGCCAGACGAAGTCGTAGATGTCATGCAGGGCCTGACCGAATTCGTATTTAATTACCCGCTCGCCTACTGATTTTTCCAGCGCGGAGAATTTTTCCAAAATCAATTTGTCGTCGGCTTCGGTCGGCTTAGCTTTTTTATGTTCAAATCCAGCGGAGCGCCCCTGAATGTACCTGGCAATATTCCAAAGCTTATTCGCGAACTTCTTACCCGCCATTACCGCGGCCTCATCCCAGTGAATATCCTGCGTGCCCATCGCCTGCCAAATAATGCCGAACCGTGTTGCATCGGCGCCGTATTTTTCAATTAACCCAACCGGATCAATGCCCGTGCCTAGGCTTTTGGACATTCTTTTGCCGTCCTTGGTAAGAATGGTGGCATGAATCAACACCTCCGGAAACGGCGCTTCTTTCATAAATTCCAAACTGGAGAAGATCATGCGGGCAACCCATAAATTGATGATATCGCGAGCCGTAATTAATACATTAGACGGGTGGAAGGTTTTTAGAATATCAGCCTCTTCTGCCGGCTTGAATCCGGCGAACGGCCAAAGAGCCGAGGAAAACCAGGTATCCAGAACATCTTCCGATTGGCGCATGCCACATTTCCCGCAAACGGCGCAAGTGGACGGTTTTTCCAGGCTGACTGAATATTTTTCCGGATCGGTCTTGCAAAAATACACCGGCAGCTGATGACCCCACCAGATTTGACGAGAGATGCACCAGTCGCGGATGTTTTCCATCCAGGCGAAGAACGGCTTTTCAAAATTTTCCGGCACTATTTTAGTCTTCCCGGATTTGACGGTCTTCAAGGCTCCCTTGGCCAACTCCTCCATTTTCAAAAACCACTGATTGCTCAAAAGCGGCTCTAGCACTGTGCCGGTTCGATAACAAACCGCTACGTTGTGCGTGAAGTCTTCCGCCTTTTCCAAAAGGCCGAGCCTCTCCATCTCCGCCGCTACTTTCTCGCGAGCCTCCCCTACTTTAAGTCCGGCAAAATCCTGACCTGCAAGTTCTGTCATCTTGCCACGCTCATTAATCACTTCGTACACTGGCAACTTGTGCCGTTGGCCGATCTCGTTGTCGGTCTGATCGTGCGCCGGCGTCACCTTAACCGCGCCGCTACCGAAGGTCATATCAATAGCATCGTCGGCCACAATCGGAATCTCCCGATTCATAATCGGAAGCAAAATCTTTTTCCCGACCAGCTTGGTATATCGGGTATCTTTCGGGTTGACCGCGACCGCTGCATCGCCAAGCATCGTCTCCGGTCGAGTGGTGGCGACAATAACAAAACCGCTCTTATCGGCAAGCGGGTACTTCAAGTGCCAGAGCTTGCTCTTCTCTTCCTTATATTCAATCTCCAAATCGGAAAGCGAGGTCTGACAAGCGGTGCACCAGCTGACAAGACGCTTGCCGCGATAGATCCATTTCTTGTCGTAATAGTGAATAAAAACTTTTTTAACCCAATCGGCATATTCCGGATCCATGGTAAAGCGAAGGCGGGACCAGTCGGCGGACGCGCCAAGCTTTTTCAGCTGTTCAATAATGATATTCCCGTAAGTTCCCCGCCACTCCCAAACCTTTTCAATAAATTTCTCCCGACCTAATTCCCAACGATTGATTCCTTCTTTTTTAAGCTGTTTCTCCACTACGCTCTGCGTAGCAATGCCCGCATGATCCGTACCCGGAAACCATACCGTCTTATATCCCCGGAGACGGTGATAGCGAATTAAAATATCCGTGATGGTAGCGTTTAGGGCATGGCCCATATGCAAGGAGCCGGTAACATTCGGCGGCGGCAGATGAATAGCATACGGCTTTTTTGCGCCTTTAAGATTATCCGGATTAAAAAAACCGGAATCTTCCCAGGCCTTGTAGATTCTTCCCTCAACCGTCTTCGGGTCGTATGCGGATGGCAACTCCTTTTCCATTGCTACTATTATAGTCATTTACTCTGAAAATAAAAACCGCCGGTTATATGACCGGCGGCAAATTTTCTAGATAGGCGTAAGCGCAAAACCCTGCTGCGCTCCGGGAGGAGCCTCGCCGGCATCTCTCACTTCGTAATAGGAACCGGCCCGCATCCTATGACGGAAGTTTTCGTCGATCAGCTTCCTCGCCTCAGCCTCATTACTGGCCACGCAACCGACCGACACCCTACTCATGAACACCTCGCCGATAAGAAAACCGGACTGATAGCGGTTCTCCACTTCCAGCGTTACCTCAAAGATCCTCATACAACCTCCGCCTTAAACTGAAAAGATAATACAAATAAAATCCCGCCTGGTCAAGGCGGGATAATGTTGCTACTTATGCTTCATCTGAAGCAGGGCCGCGATATCGCGCAACGCGAGCGCATGAGCGGCCTCGGCGATTGAGCAACGTTTTTCGTTGGCGTAGGAGAAGGCTTTCCACATAATGTTGTGCATTATCTTCTCCAGCCGCTGATGGACTCCCTTGAGCTCCTCGGCGGCGTCTACTTCATGGGAACGAGTGCCGCGATTACGGCTCCATTCCAAATACGAAACAGTCACGCCACCGGCATTGGCCGCGATTCCCGGAATGAAGACGATGCCCCGATCCTCCAAAATCTTCTGCGCGGAAGGGGTGACAGCTTCATTCGCGGCCTCAACGACCAGTTGG
>CAYGEK010000047.1:0-2895 GCA_964348885.1 uncultured Candidatus Saccharibacteria bacterium
CGGAGTTATCTATGGCTACCATGCCTTGGGGAGAGGTGGTGCCGACGCCGAGGCCTCTGTATAAAATAGACGAGGAGGCGACGCTTAAGGAGCCGTCCGTTCTGACACCTCCTTCGCCAACATTCAGAGCGGAGGTGATTCTTGCGCGGCTGGATACGGTGAGGTCGCCCAATACTTGGAGACTACCTGCTTCCAAAGAGCCGATCTGAGCGGCGCCGATTTCGGAGCCGGCCATCCCGTAAATCTTAAACTCACAACCGAACGTAACCGTGCCGCTGCAAGTTCCGCTAGTTGCCCTATCGCCAACATAAATATTCGGTCCGGATGTAATAACGAGTGACGGTGACGAGTTATCTTCGGCCAATTCCATGCCGGCAACAGGATTAGGGCTGGCAGGATTAGAAATATCAAAAATTACTAAGGAGCAAAATCTAAAGTTGGCAGTAGTGCAAACTGAGTCAGACGTGGTGTTGATGCTGGTCACGTAAGCGTATTGACCGGAAATAAACACGCTATCGCCATCGCTTTCATCCAAATCGGAAACGCCGACTACCGACGGTGAAGCGGGATTTTTAACATCTATCACTATAAAACCGCAACCTTCATAAGTCGCCACGGTGCAACCGCTAGCGTTATCATCATTGGCGACATAGGCGTATCCCCCAGAAACATAGACCGAAAAACCGACGTTCCCCAAAATTTCATCGACGCCTAAATCAAGACCGCCGACCGCTACGGGAGACGCGCGGTTGGAAATATCATAAATAGCGAATTCACAAGTTACGTAGCCGCCCGCGGAGGTGCAATCCCCGGCACCGGAGTCGGCCTTAACCATGTAAAGATACTTTCCTTGAATCATCATGTCGTCAACGCCAATGTTGAAAACATCGTCTTGAAGATCAACGCCGGCAACAATCGTGGAGGAGGCGGTATTGGAAATATTCCAAACTTGAAAATCACATCCTTCGGGTTGCGTCGGCGCGGAGCAAGCGGAGCTGTTGCGGGAAGTTCCGATGTAAGCCAAATCTCCGTTAATTAAAATCGGACCAACTCCGGAATTATCAAAGTTCGCGCCGTTCACGCTGGTACTTGAAGCGACATTTGAAATGTCGTATGTAACCCACTCGCAACCCTTAAGACTTAGCGGTTGAGAACAAGTCTTAGTGCTTATAGATTTACCGATGTAGGCGTATCGTCCGGAAATGGTTACGGCGACTCCGATGGCGTGTAAGTCGGTACCTCCGACAATTACCGGCGCGTTAGGGTTGCTGATGTCTACAATCTTGAACTCACAGCCGGTGTAAGTACTGCCGGAGCAGGTGCCCGTGTCCTGGCCCGTAACTATATAGGCGTACTGTCCTATAATTTTAAAGTCATTAACGATAACGCCCGTATCAAGACCGCTGATGGGGGTTGTGGTTGATGTTTGGTTCAAGAAATTACCTCCCGCAACTGTCAGTTTTTCCCGCGGGCTGCTGGTGCCGATACCGACATGGCCATTCCTGTTCAAGACTATTAATGAAGGGGTGGTGGTACCGGAGTCGGCAACCACGAAAGCCGGAAGGTTCACGTCGCTGGAAGTTATATGCTCAACCGAAAGTACGCCCCAAGGACTGCTGGAGCCGATAGCCGTAAGGGATCCGGATTCGGTCAGAATAGTTAAAGAGCTGCCGCAACCGGCGCACGATCCCTGAATGTCTACATCGCCAACGATTGTCATATTTCCGCCGATTACCGCGCTTCCGCTGACCGCCAAAGCGGCGGCGGGAGAAGTTGTGGAAATACCGACAGATGCGGTGGAGAGTAAATTACCGGTCAAAGTTCCGCCCGTCAGTAAAGTGTAAAGACTGGCGGTGATGGTATTCGGAATAGTAGTATTGCTCAATCCGGCACTTTCCAAAACGTCGGCCGAAGGCATGTTTTGACCCAAGTTCTGCAACGCCTGGCTGGTTAACTGAGTAAGGGTGAGGCTAAGCGCGTCTATTTGCGTCTGAATCGTTGCGGTGGTCGGCGATGAAGCGCTTAAGCCGCCGTCGTCCTCGCGCACGGTGATACTGATAGTAATCGGCGAGACGTTGTGCCGAGTCACTGTGGTCGTTTCACCGTTACTAACCTGAACGGAACTTGTCGTATCAACTTCCGTGCCCCCGCTGACAGTAGAAGAAATTTGCGCCAAGAAAAGCTCTTCCATACTCCGCGCCGTATGCTGGAAATTCGCAGTGATTCTTTCCCAGAGAGTAGCGGCGCTCGTCGTCGGACCGTAGAAAATACCGATCATCAGCGCAGCCGTTATTGTTATGAGTAAATTTCTTTTCATATTATTGAATAACTTCTGGATTTTCCTCCGGAATTTCCGACGTGTCGGCAGTTGGGTTCGCTTCGTCAATCACTTCAATCACTGGCACTACCGGAGCCTCTTCGGTCCCTTCAGAATCGTTAGTGACATTCACCTCTTCAACCGCTTCGTTCACAGGAGCTTCCTCCACAACTTCTGAAGTTGTGGTGGCAATAACAGGCGCCTCCGCTGATTCTATTACGGTAGCAACCGGGGTCGGACACTCGGCTCCCATCTGCCACTGGCCGTTAATCATCGCGGCGCATTTAACAATTCCGTCGCTATTCGTCATCAATATATTTTCTAATTCTATCTCATCAGCAACTAATTTCTTTGCCGTCAAAGATTCCAGCACCAACTCTTTAATAGAGGTGACCCAGCCTTGTACCGCTTCCGCGATTAATGAGAGTAAGTTTTCCGGTGTGGTTTCCGGAATAGAATCGTCAGTCGCGAAATAACCGTTTTCAGCCATCACCATCACCGCATCCCCTTCAGGCGAAGCGGTATCCAGATTCTGGAGGGAGTAACCGACGATCTGACCGGAATGAATAGCTTTGGTG
>CAYGEK010000048.1:0-2628 GCA_964348885.1 uncultured Candidatus Saccharibacteria bacterium
AGCGGAGCCCTAAACTGGGTATGGATGGCTATCGACTGAAAGTGGATGTAAGGGTTAGTAAGGGTTTGAGAAGGAGAACAAAGTGGGGGGAGAGAGACCCCGAAGGAGATATTTATGGATTTTGGAAGAGGGTTATATGTTTTTGTGATGAAGAGATGAAGAGATGAAGGATGTGTTAAGGCTTAGAGCGCTTACCGTAGGCAGTTTTGCAATCAGGGTCGAAATCTTGCCAGTGTTCATCAAGAAACTTACGTTTGGCATCACGTCTGTTGAGACCATCGGAGGCCATGAGGCTAATAATATCAGCTTCATGCTTTGAGGCATAGATTTCTGAGGCGGAGAGTTTGCGACCGGAGGCGGAGACATCGCTAACGGAATCGGAGGCATCGACTTCCTTAGATTCAGGCTTAGGGAGAGCATCATTATGACTCTTAGCCCGATCATTAAAAACATTCTTATCAGCAGTCTTCCATGCGGTAGCGATATCTTGAACGGTGAGTATCACATCAGCACGAGAAGCACGAAGAGATTGACCGAAGAGGATGTATCCGGAAGTGCGTTTAGGAGCATCAGGATCGGAGACAGAGGTGCGTGAGCGAGAGATCTTGAGATTGTGAAGATTGAGAGCTTGGTTGAGTTGTTCAAGAGAAAGAGAGATACCTAGAGACTTGAGAGACTTGAGGAGGAGATTAACGTTAGCGTTGGATCTCGAAGACTTGGTGGACTTGATGGAAGAGGAGTCGGAAGCGCCAGCATCTTGAGCGGCGCCAGTTCCAGCCTTGGGGGCTGGAACTGCTGGAGCGGCGGCCCCAGCAGTGGGGGCTGGAACTGGAGCGGCGGCTTTGGTGGCCTTGGAGGTGCGAGGCATTGATTGAGATGAGATGAGATGAGATGAGTGTTATCTGGTTGAGTTGATAAACTGAGAGTTAAATAGAGAGGGGAGTAGGGATAGAAAGAATCGATTTTGGTGGCCGGAAGGGAAATTTTACAAGAGGTAAGGGGGGGACAAAGAGAGAATGGTTGAGGGGGGATTTGAACCCCCGAAGTGCGAGACAGAAGATCTTAAGTCTTCCCCATTTGACCTGGCTTTGGTACTCAACCAAGAGAGAGATAAAGGAGGGAGGAGGGGAAGGGAGAAATCAATTTTGGATGGAAAGAGTATGGATGGCTATCGACTGAAAGTGGATGTAAGGGTTAGTAAGGGTTTGAGAAGGAGAACAAAGTGGGGGGAGAGAGACCCCGAAGGAGATATTTATGGATTTTGGAAGAGGGTTATATGTTTTTGTGATGAAGAGATGAAGAGATGAAGGATGTGTTAAGGCTTAGAGCGCTTACCGTAGGCAGTTTTGCAATCAGGGTCGAAATCTTGCCAGTGTTCATCAAGAAACTTACGTTTGGCATCACGTCTGTTGAGACCATCGGAGGCCATGAGGCTAATAATATCAGCTTCATGCTTTGAGGCATAGATTTCTGAGGCGGAGAGTTTGCGACCGGAGGCGGAGACATCGCTAACGGAATCGGAGGCATCGACTTCCTTAGATTCAGGCTTAGGGAGAGCATCATTATGACTCTTAGCCCGATCATTAAAAACATTCTTATCAGCAGTCTTCCATGCGGTAGCGATATCTTGAACGGTGAGTATCACATCAGCACGAGAAGCACGAAGAGATTGACCGAAGAGGATGTATCCGGAAGTGCGTTTAGGAGCATCAGGATCGGAGACAGAGGTGCGTGAGCGAGAGATCTTGAGATTGTGAAGATTGAGAGCTTGGTTGAGTTGTTCAAGAGAAAGAGAGATACCTAGAGACTTGAGAGACTTGAGGAGGAGATTAACGTTAGCGTTGGATCTCGAAGACTTGGTGGACTTGATGGAAGAGGAGTCGGAAGCGCCAGCATCTTGAGCGGCGCCAGTTCCAGCCTTGGGGGCTGGAACTGCTGGAGCGGCGGCCCCAGCAGTGGGGGCTGGAACTGGAGCGGCGGCTTTGGTGGCCTTGGAGGTGCGAGGCATTGATTGAGATGAGATGAGATGAGATGAGTGTTATCTGGTTGAGTTGATAAACTGAGAGTTAAATAGAGAGGGGAGTAGGGATAGAAAGAATCGATTTTGGTGGCCGGAAGGGAAATTTTACAAGAGGTAAGGGGGGGACAAAGAGAGAATGGTTGAGGGGGGATTTGAACCCCCGAAGTGCGAGACAGAAGATCTTAAGTCTTCCCCATTTGACCTGGCTTTGGTACTCAACCAAGAGAGAGATAAAGAGGGAGGAGGGGAAGGAAGAAATCAATTTTGGATGGATAGAGGGGCATTTGGGGTCATATAAGGCTAAGGCGATAGATGGGCCTTCGGCCCATCGAGGGGCCTTCGGCCCCTCAGCCGACCCCCCCTAAACGGGGCCCTATGAACCGAAATTCGGCTCTGTTGGACCCCGTGTGAGGGGCTCACGTTTGAGAGAGGGGGACACCGATAGGCCCATCGATGGGTCCTAAGGAGGCCCTAAGGAGGACACCGATAGATGGGCCTTCGGCCCATCGAGGGGCCTTCGGCCCCTCAGCCGACCCCCTAAGGAGGACACTGGTAGATGGGCCTTCGGCCCATCGAGGGGCCTTCGGCCCCTCAGCCGACCCCCTAAG
>CAYGEK010000049.1:0-2720 GCA_964348885.1 uncultured Candidatus Saccharibacteria bacterium
GCGGTGCGGGCGTGGCCCACTTTGCCGATGACTTTTTCCACCTGCTCCAGATCCACGCTGCCCTCCAGCGAAGTTATCTGCCCGAGTAAGGATTCGGCGTCGCGAAGGCTGCCGTCGGCGGAAGCGGCGACCAGCTCCAGCGCGTCGTCGGTGATTTTCATTTTTTCCGCGGCGACGATGGTCTTTAATTTTTTCGTGATTTCTTCCACCGCCAGTTTTTTGAAATGAAAACGCTGACAGCGGGAGGAGATGGTGGCCGGCACTTTTTCATATTCGGTGGTGGCGAGGATTAAAATCGCGTGCGCCGGCGGCTCTTCCAGAGTTTTTAAAAGCGCGTTGAAAGCTTCGCGGGTAAGCATGTGCGTCTCGTCGATTATGAAAACTTTAAAATCGTACGAGGAAGGGGAGAGGCGCACGCCTTCTTTCAGACTGCGGATCTCGTCGATGCCGCGGTTGGAAGCGGCGTCAATTTCCACCACGTCCAGCGCCCGGCCGGCATCAATGTCGCTACAGCGCTGGCAGGCGTTGCACGGCTCGCCCTCGGCGGCGAATTTTTTATCCGATTTTCTTTTTTCGCAGTTGGCTACTTTGGCGACCAGGCGGGCGACGGTGGTCTTGCCGCTGCCGCGCGAGCCGTAGAAAAGATAAGCATGAGCCAGCTTGTTGAGCTTCGCGGCATTGCGGAGCACGGAAGAAACTTCCGTTTGACCATGCAGCTCTTCAAAATTTTTCGGCCGGTATTTCCGGTAGAGAGCGAGGGACATTAATTAGTATTCTAACATATAAAAATTCCCCGACCTGTAGTCGGGGAATTGCTTTCAGACGAGAACGACGTTCGCGAAATCCCTGTGAATCATCGGATAGTGCATCCGGTACACGCCGTAATCCTTGCCGTCGTAGCCGATTTGCGGGATTTTTCCGTCATCATCCGTGATCAGGTAGGCGAGCGGCACCCACTCCGCCTTCACGATTGCCTTGTCCCGCGGAGAGATGACTCCTTCCACAGTCAGCGGCTCAAACAGCAGGATGACGTGGCTCTCGGTATGCTTGATGCGCGCCGCGGGATCCATCGGGAAGGAGGCTTTGAGGCCCGTCTCCTCGTAGAACTCACGCATCGCCGCTTCCAGCATATCCTCGCCCGGATGAACCCGCCCGCCGGGCAGGCCCCAGCCGGGCTCTTTCCTGAAACTGTACGAAGGGGAGATGACCTTGTCCTCTCCCGTCTCCAGCACCAGAAGAACACAGTCCAGCCCCTGATCGTTCTTCCGGGAGGCCCTAATCCTCACCGTCCGGCTCATGTCGCGTTCCTTTCTCAATCTTTAAAAATCTAACGGTAATTATATTATAAAATCAAGCAAATGTCAAATCATGCCTATGCTGTTTATCTGGTTTGAGATAAAATTAGAGTATTGAAACTCGGTCTTAGAACGTCATTGGTGCTGATCGGATTAGGCTCGGTTGCCGCGGGATTTTTTTTGTTCGCCCAAAACTCTATCGTGATTGACCACCCGTCCGCTTCCACCACTCCCGCCGCCGACCTGCCAATCAATGCCGATATTCCACCGCAGGCCCGTCTCTCCAATCCGCCGGAGGTTATCAAAGCGATTTACGCTACCAGCTGGGCGGTGAGCAGTGAAAAAAAATTGAAGTATCTTCTGGACTTGATTGATACGACCGAGATAAATGCCATCGTCATAGATGTGAAAGATTTTTCGGGATACATCGCGTATAACACCGACCTTGAGTTACCGAAAAAATATGACGCGGTGGAGCTCCGAATGCCCACGCTGAACAGATTGATTAAGCGACTGCATGATAAAAATATTTATATCATCGGCCGCGTTTCTATTTTTCAGGATGTGCGGCTCGCGCTCGCGCGGCCCGACCTCGCGTTGTACAGCTCCACTACCGGGGAGGTCTGGAAAGATCGGAAAGGAATTACTTGGATGGACTCCACTTCCAGAGAAGTCTGGGATTACAATATTGCCGTCGCGAAGGAAATTCTCGCCCGCGGCTTTGATGAGGCGAATTTTGACTACATCCGGTTCGCGTCCGACGGAAATATGAGCGATATCAAATATCCGATCTGGGATTCGTCCCGGTTGAAAGTTGAGGAGATGAAGGATTTTTACGCGTACGTGCGTGAGCAGATTCCGTACGCGCCCGTTTCCGCTGATCTGTTCGGACTGACCACGATCAATACCGACGGCCTCGGCATCGGTCAGCATCTGGAGTACGCGTTGCCGAGTTTTGACGCGGTCGCGCCGATGACCTATCCGTCGCACTACGCTTCCGGATTTATCGGCCTGACTAAGCCCGCCGAACATCCTTACGAAGTGCTAAAATACTCAATGGTTAGCGCTTTAGCGAGAGCGAAGCAGTTGAGCCTGGTCGCTTCCACTACACCGATTGGAAAACTACGTCCCTGGATTCAGGACTTTGATCTTGGCGCCGATTACGACGCGCAAAAAGTTCGCGCGCAGATTCAGGCCTGGGACGATGCGGCCGTTGGCTCGCCGGAATTTTACGGCGGCTGGATGATTTGGAGCCCTTCTAATATCTATACTAGGGACGCGTTGAAAGCCGAATAATATGTACCAAGTTAAAACAGAAAAATTTACCGGCCCGTTGGGAAAGCTTCTGGAGCTGATTGAAGCGAAGAAGCTGGAAATCACGCAGATCAGCCTCGCCGAAGTTACGGCGGATTTTTTGCGCTACGT
>CAYGEK010000050.1:0-2622 GCA_964348885.1 uncultured Candidatus Saccharibacteria bacterium
GGCCGTCAAGAATGAAGCGCCAAACGGTGGTGAAGTTGTAGTGGTCGTCAAAGATCAGGAAGTGAATGATGAGATAAATCAGGCCGAAGACGGCACCGGCGAGAAGCAATTTTATTTTGTGTCGGTGGAAGAAATCCATCAGATAGGGTAAGTTTATCATACAGATGAGCGAAAAAATGCGTATTCAAAAGTATCTCTCCCAGCAGGGCATACTCTCCAGAAGGGAGGCGGAAGCTTATATTTTACAGGGCTGGATAAAGCTTAACGGCCAGGTGGTCCGGGAGATGGGCGTGCAGATTGATCCCGCCAAGGACAAAGTCGAGGTGGTTAAACCCGGCGGAGCATTGAAAGGCAAAAAAACCCTGGCTTTCAATAAGCCGCGTGGGCTCGCCACGGAAGATATTCCGGGCTATTCGGCGCAGTTCAGCGGTTTGAACGCCGTCGGGCGCTTGGACAAGGAGAGCGAAGGGTTAATCTTACTTTCCAATGACGGACCGGTTACCAAAGCGGTAACAGGGGACGCGCACCTGACCGAGAAAGAATACGAAGTGGGCGTGCAGGAAGATATTCCGTTGGGCAAGATTCGCCGGATGGAGGAGGGAATTGTCTTGGAAGACGGAATGACGATGCCCGCCAAGGCGGAGCGCTTGAGCTCCCATTCTTTTTCTTTGATTATAAAAGAAGGCCGTCGGCATCAGATTCGCCGGATGTGCGACGCTCTTCATATGACGGTGGTCAGTTTGCGCAGGGTGCGAATCGGGTCAATTAAAATAGGAAAGCTGAAGCCGGGCGAGTCCCGTCTGCTGACGGAGAAGGAATCGGAAAGCTTAAAGAAGACTCTGCGAAATTAAAATGGAAGCGACGATAACGAGAAACTGACTGCCGATGCCGAGTAGATGGTGGCGGTCCAAATCAGTTTTGGCGTGAATCCACATATGGAATCTTTGCAGGGCCACAATCGGTCCTTTTTTCCATTTCATATAGAGAAATTGGAGCGGATCGGGGAGGATGCCTCCTATAGCTCCCGCCAGAATTGCTGGCGATGGATTCGCGAGTCCGTCCCAGCCCTGGAAAATTATTATCGGCAGAACCAGTCCGAGCGCGCAATCAAGGCCGATACCGACCAGATCGGTCAGAAAGCCTTTGCCGATTATGAGGTCGTTATTCATCGGGTTCTCCTTATCTCTTTTTTGCGAAAGCAGGGGATAGTGCCAGTGCGGAATGGCATCGGATAGGAAATGGCTCGCGGCGCCGAGGGCGAAAGCGGCGAGCGGATTATAAGGCAGAAGGCGGCCGATGGCGGCGCCGATAAAGCCGTGGGTTACAAGAATCATTGTTTTCAGTATAGAATATCCTTTTCCCTAGACCAAATGGGAGAAAACTGATATTATAAGGGAACTTAGAAATGGCAAAAGCGAAGCAGGAAAAACAGGGGCAGCAGAAGAAATACGACCACGGAGACGTGGTGCTGCGTTTTAATAAGGTCACTTTCGGATTTACCGCCAACCGCGCTTTGTTGCAGGAGGCGGAGTTCAGTTTGCGCGAGCGCTCCAAAATGACTCTGATGGGTCAGAACGGCGCGGGCAAGACTACGATTTTCAAAATGATCACAGGCGAGCTGAAGCCCGAGGAAGGCGTGATTAATATCCGGGATGGCGCGACGGTGGCTATCGCGAAGCAGGTGATTCCGCCGGACTGGATGGACGACACGGTGATGGACTATTTCGCGCGCGCGTTTTCACAAAAAGTTTATGATCTGGAACCGAGGGTGAAAAAGATTCTCGTAGTGGTCAACTTGGAAGCCGATCTCAAAAAGAAGCTCCGCCAATTTTCCGGCGGCCAACAGGCGCGTCTGCTTCTCGCTTTCGCGTTGATTCAGAACCCGGATATTCTTTTACTGGACGAGCCGACCAATAATTTGGACAAGACGGGCATTGAGCATCTGACGCAGTTTTTGATTGATTACCCGAAGACCTGCATCATCATTTCCCATGACGCTCACTTCTTGAACGCCTTTACCCACGGCGTTCTTTATCTGGACAGCTTTACCCGCAAGGTTGAGCAGTATGTCGGCGACTATTTAAAGGTGGTGGAAGAGATCGCCCTCCGCATAGAACGCGAGCGTAAAAAGAACGTAATGTTGGAGCGGGATATCGCCAATCGCAAAGATCAGATGAATTTCTTCGCTCAGAAAGGCGGAAAGATGCGCGACGTTGCCCGAAAGATGAGGGAAGCGATTGATGAGCTGGAATCCCAGCTGGTGGATCTCCGCCAGGAGGATAAGACTATCCGCGACTTTGTGATTCCCGTGCAGGCTTTTGAAAATACCGCTTTGCCCGAGTGGAAGATCGTCGGCATTACTTCCATCTCCGCTTTGAAAGGCGGCAAGGTGGCGAATAAAAAAGTGAATATCGTGATGAAGCGGAAAGACCGGCTGTTGATTACCGGCCCGAACGGAGTAGGCAAGAGCACCTTCCTGGAATCTTTGGCTACGGGAAAAGCGAAGGGCGCGGAGATCGCGAGCGATGTGAAGGTGGGTTATTACAAACAGGATTTTTCCGGTTTGGATTTTAAAAAGACCGTTTATGAAACTTTGTCGGATGTGATGCAGAGTGGCAGTGA
>CAYGEK010000051.1:0-2440 GCA_964348885.1 uncultured Candidatus Saccharibacteria bacterium
GCACCTCCGCGGTGCTGGAGATCGCGGAAGCAATCGGCGATTTGCGCAGACGGGGCCAGGGCTTCAAACGCAATATCCTCATTGGCTTTTGGGGCGCGGAGGAGATGGGCTGTCTCGGCTCCGAGCACTTTATGAGAAATCTTCCTTCGGAAGTAAAGAAGGAAAAGATCGTGGCCGCTCTCAATCTGGACATGGTCGGCCGCAACGAGGATGCTTCGTTGTGGGTGATCGGAACGAATTGGAAGCGTACCCTGAAGGAGGCCTGCCCTGAATTACACGCTCTCGTGGAGACGGCAAATAAAAGGGAAGACCTGCGATTCGCCCTGAACTATCAGGACTCCGCGGACAAAGATTCCTTTAACCGGAGTGATCAGGAGTCGTTCTTCAAGGCTCGGCCGGCCGGCAACCGGATTCCGGTGTTGTTCTTCCATACGGGAGAACATCCGGACTATCACACGCCGACCGATACCTGGGAGAAGATTAACTATCCGAAGCTGGCTCGGGTCTCCAAGCTGGCCCTGCATGTGCTTTTGGAGCTGGCAAACTCCGGTCTGACCCCGAAATACGTGGATTAACTTATTACCCCCGACCTTGTGTCGGGGTATTTTTTTCGCTATACTGTGCTTGTTACCAACTTAATTTAACTAATGTTTTAATTAAAAATATGATCAATATCAAACCATTATCAAATCACGTTTTTATCGAACCATTAAAAGAAGACAAAACCACCAAGTCGGGTATTGTTTTACCGGATACGATGGAAAAAGAAAAGCC
The DNA here is from genome assembly GCA_964348885.1 of uncultured Candidatus Saccharibacteria bacterium. Taxonomy (GTDB): domain Bacteria; phylum Patescibacteriota; class Minisyncoccia; order UBA6257; family WO2-44-18; genus JAHFLQ01. The sequence continues at coordinate 775 of CAYGEK010000051.1, forward strand.
GATGTTGGGCAAAGTTGTGGCTCTCGGACAGGGAAAGCGGGATGAGGACGGAGAGTTGATGCCGATGTCGGTTAAGATCGGTGACAAGGTTTTGTTCAAGAAATACGGGCCGGACGAAATAGAAGTGGACGGCAAGAAATATCTGGTAGGCTCCGAGGATGACATTCTGGCGATTGTTGAGTAGTTTCTCTTATTACTAAATTCTAAATCCCATATTCTAAATTCTATTTACCATGGCAAAACAAATCTTATTTGACGCGAAGGCTCGGGAAGCTTTGAAGAAAGGCGTGGACAAGCTCGCGAAAGCGGTAACGGCCACACTTGGTCCGAGAGGCAAAGCGGTGGTTTTTGAAAAAGGCTACGGTGCCCCGCAGGTGACTTTTGATGGCGTAACGGTGGCGAAAGAAATTGAATTTGAAGACAAGTTTGAAAATCTCGGTGCGGATTTAATTAAGCAGGCCGCTGATAAGACTAACGACGCGGTAGGTGACGGCACTACGACTTCTATCGTGTTGGCGCACGCGCTTATTGAGCACGGAGAAAAAACCTTAAAAACCAAAGGAGTCCATGTGATTCAGTTGGCAGATGAGCTAAAAGCGGGTGCGAAGAAGTTAATTGCGCATTTGGAAACCCAGCGCGAGCTAGTCAATGATGTGAAGAAGCTTCAGGAAGTGGCCTCCCTTTCTGCTAAAGATAAAGAGATTGGCGGCTTAATTGCCGAAGTTATTAATAAAGTAGGCAAAGACGGGGTAGTTACAATTGATGACTCCAACACTATCAGCAACTCCTACGAAGTAGTGGAGGGTATGCAGTTTGACCGCGGCTATATCGCGCCGTACATGATTACGAATCCGGATAGACTGGAGGCGGTATTGGAAGATCCATATATGTTAGTGACCGATAAAAAGATCTCTTCTATTCAGGAGCTCCTGCCGATTTTGGAAAAGGTAGTGCAGAGCGGTAAGAAAGAGATGGTGATTATCGCTGATGAAGTGGAGGGTGAGGCGTTAACCACTCTGATTGTAAATAAACTTCGTGGCATTTTTACCGTCCTCGCGGTAAAAGCCCCGGGATTCGGCGACCGCCGCAAGGAGATGCTTCAGGATATTGCCACGGTCACGGGCGCACAGTTTATTTCGGAAGAAGTCGGCAAGAAATTTGATTCAATTTCTTTGGACGATCTCGGTAAAGCGCATCGGGTTGTTTCCACCAAGGACAACACCACTATCGTAGGCGGTAAGGGCGACAAGAAAGAAATTGAGAAGAGGGTATCGGCGATTCGCGCTCAACTCGCGAAGACCGAATCCGGATTTGATAAGGAAAAATTACAGGAACGTCTTGGCAAATTGGCCGGAGGTGTAGCCGTGATCAAGGTTGGCGCGCCAACCGAATCGGCCCAGAAAGAATTGAAACAGCGAGTTGAGGACGCGGTAGCTGCGACTCGCGCCGCGATGGAGGAGGGTATCGTGCCGGGAGGCGGTATCGCGTTATTACGAGCGGGATTGGTACTGAAAGATGACAAGTCCGCCGCCGCCGAGATTTTACTTGCCGCCAGCGAAGCGCCGATTCGCGCCATTCTTGAGAACAGCGGTCAGGATGCTTCCGCGATTATAAAACAGCTTTCCGGAATGACCGGCTGGCAGGGCTTTGATGCCGGTAAGCAGGC
>CAYGEK010000052.1:0-1214 GCA_964348885.1 uncultured Candidatus Saccharibacteria bacterium
TTTAAAGATACTGTTATAAATATCCCACGAGGCCTCATCGTCTAATGGCCAGGACGCGTCCCTTTCACGGACGAAATAGGAGTTCGATTCTCCTTGGGGCTACTATGAAGATTTTAGCGATTGAAACCAGCTGCGACGAAACTTCTCTCGCGCTTGTTGAAGCGAGCGGCGGAATAAAAAATCCGCGTTTTAAAGTTCTCAAAAACATAGTTTCTTCACAGATAGATATCCATCGGCCGTTTGGCGGAGTGGTGCCGATGCTCGCGAAACGGGAGCATCTCCACAATCTTCCTAAACTTTGGAAGCAGCTTAAAAAAGAAAAACCGAAATTTGATCTGATTGCCGTTACGGTCGGACCGGGCTTGTCGCCGGCGCTTTGGGCGGGGATAGAGTTCGCCAAGTCTTTGGCTAAAGAATTAAAAAAACCTCTCATCGGCGCCAATCATATGGAAGGCCATCTTTATTCCACCTGGCTGACACTTTCGGCAAAAGAAAAAATTCAGTTCCCGGCCGCGGCACTGGTTGTGAGCGGCGGTCATACGATGGTGCTGGCACTGGAGTCTCCGACCCGGTGGGACAATCTCGGCGAGACCAGAGACGATGCCGCGGGCGAAGCTTTTGATAAAGTAGCGCGGCTGATGGGCCTGCCCTATCCAGGCGGTCCGGAAATTCAGAAACTGGCTTTGAAAGGCGACGCGAAGGCGATTGCCTTTCCTCGGCCGATGTTAAGGGAGAAAAATTATGAGTTCAGTTTTTCCGGAATCAAGACTTCCGTTCTGTACTATGTTCGTGATAATCCTAAAACTAAAAAAGCGGATCTCGCTGCTTCCTTTCAGCAGGCGATTATAGATGTGCTGGTCGGCAAAACAATCCGAGCGGCTCATGAGTATGGAGCGAAGTCGGTTTTGCTTTCTGGCGGCGTATCGGCTAATAAGTTGCTTAGAGAAACGTTGAGCGGGGAGTCCAAGAAACTTGGAGCAAAGTTCTTTGTGCCTGATTTTGAATTCAATACTGACAACGCGGCAATGATTGCTGCCGCCGCGTATATGCAAAAAATGCGTAAAAAGAGCTTGAAAATGGAGGCGCAGCCTAATCTCGGTCTTTAAAAAGGCGGCTGGGGATAAGTTGACTTGCGCGGGGAGTGTGGGATTGCAATAATGTACTTAGCTCATCGAAACCTAAATACCAACAAGTTCGTCCTCTAGACGAACCAT
>CAYGEK010000052.1:1314-2419 GCA_964348885.1 uncultured Candidatus Saccharibacteria bacterium
AATCCGTCAAACTGCTTACCGCGATATAGTAAAACATCTCTTTCCAAAAATCAATATTTTCGCTATAGTGGCGGCAGAACTTTAAGAGGAGGTTGTGATAGATATGTTTGACGAGAAGATTGCGCAGCTTCGAGGCTACGCCGAGAAGGCTGGGATTTCTTCTAAAGTAATGGAAGACCTGAGCGTCATGAAGGCACGGCATGAAATGAAAATTCGTACCCGGGTGAATGGCGTGCAGGAAAATTTTCAGCTGATGCTCGGACTTCATTGCAATCCGCATTCCACCGGCGCGCGTCCGTATAAGGGCGGCTTCCGGTTTCATCCGAAGGTGAGCATGGATCTCTTGAGCGCGTTGGCTTTGGACATGACCGAAAAGTGCGCGCTCGCGAAGCTGCCGTTTGGCGGCGCGAAAATGGGCATTGTCATTGATCCGACAAAGTACACTCCGGAAACTCTGCGATCCGTAACGGAGCAGGCGACGGAGCAGCTACTTCGCCAAAAACTGATTCATCCCGATATTTATGTTCCCGGGCCGGATGTCGGCACCAATTCCGACACGATGTTTTGGATGTACAACAAGGTGGCGGAATGGAATGTGCTCGCCGGCATGCCGAATGTTCCGGCGGTAGTTACAGGCAAGCCGCTCAGTCATGACGGCTGTCCGGGCCGAGAGGATGCCACGTCGCGCGGACTGCTCCTGCTTCTTCAGCGTTATCTGAAACTTTCGGGATGCAACCGCGGATCCAGTACGGTCGCAATTCAAGGGTTCGGCAATGTCGGCATGAACATCGCGAAGTTAATCAACGAAGAGTTTCACGGCTTCAGGGTGGTGGCGCTGAGCGACGTTGCCGGCGCGATTGCCAGCCCTGAAGGATTCAATATGTGGGACGTGCTTCGATACTACGGGGATAATAAGACCTTCGCCGGGTACGAGAACGACAAGTTCCGGTTGAAAGAAAAAGAGGATGTGCTGTATTTTCCTGCGGACGTACTGATTCCGGCGGCGCTGGAAAATCAGATTACCGAGAAAAACGTCCATCAGGTACAGGCCCAACTGGTCGTTGAGGCCGCGAATGAAGCTGTCACCCCTTCCGCGCAGAAGATT
>CAYGEK010000053.1:0-2381 GCA_964348885.1 uncultured Candidatus Saccharibacteria bacterium
CGTCGGCGGAAGCGATCTGGAACTGGGCTCCTCCGGCAGAATGGAGGGCGATGACGATGTTGGAATCGGTAGGGGTATTGTCGCCGAAGAAAATCAAATCTTTGCTATCAGTAGTAGTAACCTGGGCGGCAACTGCAGAATCCCTATAAGCAGTTTGAAGCGTAGCCGCCGATCCGCCGCCGGTTTCATCACTGCCGCATTTCACTACACCGGCAGAGTCCGTGTCCAAAGTGTTGCAAGAAACGAGTCCGGCCAAAACCAACTGAGTATCCGAATGAAGCATTGAAGCACGCACGTGTCCGGAAGTAGTAGTCGCGTCACTAGATCCGATTGTCAGTCCACCGGAAATAAAAGCGTCTCCGGCTACGCCCAAAACCCCGGTCGGAGTTCCGGACGCCACGCCTAAGCTGGTTGTGGCAATAAACGATGATGCCTTCAAAGTGCCCTCAACAGCCAGATCGCCCTTAAATACGCCGCCGCCGCCGACTTCAAGATACTGACCTATTGAAGAAGTGCTAACACCAAGACGAAAACTGCTATCCACCAAGAGCCTGGCCATGCCGTCATTACTTTCCTGGATCTGGAAAAGATTCGCCGACTGCCCATCAGCCGCCCGGATGGATAATGGGATGGAGTTGGTAGTGGTAGCTTCTATGCTGACCTGCGAAAGACCGAGCGGGGTCGTGGTGCCGAAGGTAGACGGCGTGGAGGTGCCGCTGACCGCATTGGAAAGCTGGGCAAAAGCAGACCCGCCGATCAACTGTCGCGGTTCAACCGTTTCAAAAGATGATCCGTTTTCAGAAACCTCAACCTGCAGGTAAACTGCCCTGTTGCTGTTAAAATCATAATTCAAAACATCGGGATAGCCGTTAGAAACATCGCCGATGTTCACATCAAAGACGCCACTCCGAACAGTTAAGGAGGCTGTGCCGGGATCGGCACTGGGCCACATCCGGTTTCCGGTATTAATAGCGGAAGTATCCCAGATGGAGAATTTAAAATAATAAGTGGTGCCGGAGGAAGATCCAAGAAGAGTTCCGGAAGAATTGGCGAGTCGTCCCTGATAGCTTAAAGTTTGCGGGGTTCCGCCACCAGTTTCGGTAGCGTAAACAGCTATCGGAGATAAGTTTAAAGTAGAAAAAACAAAGCCGAAAATAAGAAGGCCTGCAAGGAATTTTGCAAATGAATTTCTTCCTGATTTCACCTTCTATTATTTTAGCATTTGCGTAAGCTCAAAAATGAGCTAATTTTTGAGCTTATTTGAAGCTAAAAGTAAAAAAGCCCGGGAAGGGCTTCTTTACTGGGCAAATGGCGCTTATCCTTTTTGCTTTCTGTGGATAATTCGCCTATTGACTACTCTGCCTGATTTTTCTTGTAGTCGGTGATCGCGCTGACCACTTGAGATTCCGCTTTCAAATCCTCCACGAACAAAATGTGATCGCGATTGATTTTCATCGTATCTTCCGGGCCATGCAATTCTCCGCCAAGCTTCACAAGATTAATTTGTGGCTGGGCCGGGGCTTTCGGATCGATCGGTTGAAGAGGCTGAGTTACTTGAAGATAATACACATCGCTCAAAGTCGCGTATGAAGATTTCAAGTAAGAAAGTTTACCGAAGTAAACCTGGTTGTTGGAGAGGAAAACCGCCTGATATTTTCCGTTAGAAAAATACGGGATGAGATCCATCTGCCACAACGCCATCAAAACAACTACCAACACGACAACCCAAACAAGTTTTGATTTAAACATATTTTTATATTTTCATTACCGCTGGTTTGCTCGACCTTTTTGTGCACAAAACGGTACTCTCATTATAGCATGTTGAAAATAATTGCAACTACTTAAACCATTACGGAGGCGTGGCGAAGTTCGATTATCCGGCCAAGATATAAATAAACCAGCCGCGCGGCTGGTTTATTTCATTGTGGACCCGGCCAGAATCGAACTGGCGCCTCCTCATTGCAAATGAGGTATTCTACCACTGAATTACGGGCCCTCAGCACAAGCGATGCGGTGGGGGTGAGATTCCTTCTCCATCGAGGCTCGCTTCGTAAACATGGCTCGCCCCTCACCCGAAGTCTGGGTTTTTCAAAACATGAAGCAGTTCATATTTTGAAAATACCCTTCTCATCTCACTTATCATAAGCTGACTGTAAATACCCACGCAAGGCAGGTATTTACAGTCAGATGCGGTGGGGGTGAGATTCGAACTCACGAGGCCCTTTCGGACCCACCGCTTTTCGAGAGCGGCGCTTTAGACCACTCAGCCACCCCACCATGAGACCTCTGCCAGCATATTAGCTCTTACCGCGTTGTGAGGCAAAATGTTCGTATTCGCGAAGTTGATCAATTTTGAGCTGTAGACTCTACTGCCAAGATTA
>CAYGEK010000054.1:0-2313 GCA_964348885.1 uncultured Candidatus Saccharibacteria bacterium
GAAGAGGGAATGACCGCTCAGCTGATCAGCGAAGTTCAGCCGGCGACTACGAAAGAAATTTATGACGCGGCCGTACGATCGGGCGCCGCTTTTGAGGTAGTGGAAATGGAGGCTTCCGCAGGCGTTAGCGCGCCGCGCGACGCCGCCAGCGGACAGGCTACGGGGAAAAGCGTTACCGTTACTTCCGAAGTAACCACCACCGCGGTCAGCCGAGACGCGGCCAGCGGTCAGGCGACCGGCAAACGGACTCCGGGCGCGGCGGTAGAAGTTCAGTATCATCTTTTTGACGAAACCGGCGATCCGGTAAGCGTGCAGGCTAAAACAGTCTCGGAGGTAGCCGCAAGCGAGACGGCTTTGGAGGTTCGGGTCACCGTTCGCGGTTGGGATGCCGATCAGAAAGAAGCCATAGCGAAAAAAGTAGACGTGGTAGCCGGAAAAGTCTTTGGCATGGAAACCGCCCTCCGCAATGTTACTGTTGAGCCGAACAGCGTTTCCGTTTCGGTTGAACGACCGGCGAAATTACTCGGCTTCATCCCGGTAGCTTATGAACACGCCTTCACTATTGATGACAAAGGCAAAGTCAGCCAGGGCAAGCCATGGTGGTTAATTTTCGCGACTAACGATTCTGTTGATTTCACGAAAGGTGTGGAAGCCGCTTTCCAGCATAACCAGAGCAATTTGGACTTCACAAAGTTCCAGGATATCGTTGAGCGTCAGAGTCAGGCCTTCCAAACCTTAAGCAACGTCTTGAAAGCGGCTCATGAGACCGCGATGAACGCTATTCGTAATATCAAGTAAAGGTGCGCTCGCATACTCGGCACAATTTAATTCAGGACGCGGCCTTGGTGTTTTTAAGCGTCCTGGTCGCTGTCTTGTTAGTTAGTTCCGGTACCTTAGCGGCGCTTCTGAATGCCACCAACGGATTTGTTTTACTTGGCGCGTTCGTGGCCGGACTATTTTTCACTTCCGTCTTTACCACCGCTCCGGCGATCGCGGCGCTAGGCGTGATCTCACAAGCCGGCGGTATATTGCCAACGGCTTTTTTAGGGGCGGCAGGAGCTGTGATCGGTGATCTGATCATCTTTCGTTTTGTTAAAGATCGGTTCGCCGACGATATTATGGCGCTCTTGGCCGAAGAGGGTCTCACAAGGCGCGCCAAAGCTCTCTTCCGGATCAAGACCTTCCGATGGTCACTGGCATTTCTGGGCGGGTTGATCATCGCTTCGCCATTGCCGGATGAGCTGGGAGTAACCTTGCTCGGATTTTCTAAAATAAAAACTTCCTTCTTCATCCCTATTTCTTACGTCTTTAATTTTCTCGGCGTGTTGCTGATCGGCATGGTCGCGCGGGGTCTTTAGTTTATCGCAACTTGTGTTAGGATAAGTTCAGTTTTTTGAAGGAGAGAAGCGTTGGATACGCAGATTTTGAAAAGCGTGGAAGACGATTCCGTTAATTTCATTTTTTCAGGTGGATTCCCCGGAGTTTTTGAAGCCAGGTACGTTCGTCGGGACCCGCGCTATTTCGCGGTCTATCTTTCCTCGCAGAGCGGTTGCCGACAGGGATGCCGGATGTGCCATCTGACGGCGACGAAACAGGTGTCGGACGTGCCCGCGAGTCCGGACACGTACGTGGACCAGGCGGCGGCAGTGCTTGAGTACTACACGAAGAACTGTCCGTCCGCCGAGATAGTGCATTTTAATTTCATGGCGCGCGGCGAGGCCTTCAGCAATGAGTTGTTTCTTCTGTACGGCGAAGCAGTACTTCAGCGGCTCGGCTACGAAGCGAAGAAGCTTAAGCTGATTCCTCGGTTTCTGGTGTCTACTATAATGCCGAAGTCGTTGGCCAAAGAATCACTAAGCGGTATTTTCCCGGTGATCCATCCCGAGATTTATTACTCCATCTATAGCGTCCGGGACGAGTTCCGGAAAAAGTGGCTACCGAACGCGATGCCATTCCGCGACGCTTTGAACATGCTCAGAATCTATCAGGAGAACACCAAGAAGATTATCAAGCTTCACTGGGCATTCATCGCCGGAGAGAACGACAGCGAGGAGGACGTAGTGATGATGTGCCATGAGATCCGCGCTTCGGGCGTGCGCGTGGATATCGCCATCGTTCGCTATAATCCTTACGGACCCGAGTACGGTCAGGAAACGCCCGAGTGGGTAATCGACCATCGGGCGAAGACGATGCAAATGTACCTGCCTTTCTCCAAGATCAAGAAGATCACCCGGGTCGGCCCGGACGTGAAGGCGTCGTGCGGAATGTTCGTGGAACCTAATTTCAAAACCCAGTCATAAGCTGGGTTTTTTA
>CAYGEK010000055.1:0-2070 GCA_964348885.1 uncultured Candidatus Saccharibacteria bacterium
ATAAAAACAAATCATCACAGATTCCATTTCTTTTTCGTACTCATAATTGCGACGGCGATAAGCATGGGTCTGGTTATCGCTAATTCAGAGCGGTTCTTCATATCTGCTCAAACGACCACCTATGGCATGACCATCCCCTCCGGCCATCCCAGGCTCTGGTTCACTCCCTCCAGGCTTGCCCAGGCCCGTGCCTGGTATGCAACCAATCCCGTTACTCCATCCGGAATAGCTCAACAAGGAGCAGTCGATAATGCCTTCATATACCTAATGACAGGAAACCCGTCATATTGTACTTCAGCAATTAACTGGGCAGTAAACAGAACGGTTGCTCTCGGCGCAACATCTTCCAATGAAGCTCGTTGGTACGGAGAACACGTCGCTCTCGTATGGGATTGGTGTCATGACCAAATGTCAGCAGCTGATAGACAGACTATTCTTGATAGATGGAATAACGTAAACAACGTAACCAGAGCCTATCAATGGGGAGGAGTACAAATGTCTGCCAACAACTATCATTGGGGCTACATGAGAAACCAGCTCTTATGGGGAATCTCAAGCTATGGTGAGAATGCCGACGCAAACACTGATCTTAACGACTCTCTTGTCACAAGGTGGCAAAACGCTTTCATCCCATACAGTAATACATCTGGTGTCGGCGGTGTTGTCGCAGAAGGCTCTCAATACGGCCCCTACTTAGTCGGATACAGCGCAGTAGCCTTTCCCTCCGTCGAAAATCACGGAAGACCTATATATAACGAAACTGATTTCTATAAGAGTGCAATTTTCGCTTTGATCTATGGAATGACCCCGGGGCCATCAACACATCGAGGAACTACAGAAACCGGATATGAGCTATTTCCATATAACGACGATCAATTCTGGAGATTTGGAAGAAGTGCCCATGACGCAGATTACGGAACCTTCATGACTTCAATGGCGCTTAAGTGGCCGAACATTCCGGTTGGTCAGTATGCCAGACAATGGATTAATACCGTTCAACCTCCTAGACATGCCCATGTGAGATCAGTTGATCCGGGCGGATCAGCTTTGCCCTTCTCATCTTTACCCCTCGATTATTTCGCTACCGGACCGGGGAGATTGTTCACCAGAACAGATTGGAGCCAAAATACCACCGCTGTCCATCTTATGCTCGGTAACGATATGCCCCACACAGGCCACTCTCAAGACGATTGGGGATTTCAGATCTGGCGGGGAGGAAGATGGCTTTCAAGAGAAACAACATCTTACTCTGAATTAGTAGCTGGTTATGCGGGCGTAGGTACCGTGCCTTCAATCAATGTACTTCATCACAACGGAATCATTATGAACGGTACATATGTTAATCCTAATGATTACGCCAGGGGACCGGCCCGGGTAGTCAGGCTTCATAGTGCACCATCATTTAGCTATGCAGTTTCAGATTTGAGCGACGCATACAGAGCGGTGGCGACTAGACCTCAAAACGATAACCCGGCAGTCTCTAGAGTTATCCGGGAGTTTCTTTATGTAAAACCATTGGAGACCTTGGTAGTTTTTGATCGCCTCGAATCGAATACTGTCGGTACAACCCAAGCGGCGGATATCTCCAAGGCTTTTTTGATTCATTTTGAAAATAACCCCCAGATTACTTCTCCAAACTCCGTATTGGGTGTAAACGGTACCCAGGCTCTTAAAATGACAACCCTGGTTCCCTCTAACCCGGTTTACAGGGTCATAGATGAGGCAACAAATGGGGGAACTGCTGCCATTGCTCAATACAGGCTTGAAGTTGAAACCTCCGGAACCGCTCAAACTTATTTTTTGAATGTTCTGCAAGCCAGAGATGCCGGCGGTGCTGACATCAATGCTTCAGTAGTTGATAACGGATCTTCATATACCCTTACCTTAAATCACCCGACGAGAGGGATAACCACTGTAAATTTCAATAAAGGAATGACATCATCCGGTGGAACAATACAGATAGACGGTCAGTTATCTAACTTAAACACCGGAGTCCAGTCTATTTCCATTACCGATAACGGACCTGTCTGGGGTTCATTAATTGGAGGTACTCCGACTTCGACCCCGGTT
>CAYGEK010000056.1:0-2040 GCA_964348885.1 uncultured Candidatus Saccharibacteria bacterium
GGTATATTTTGAGCAGAAATTTGAAAGAGAGCAGCCTCCTCCTTTCACATAAGCTTCCGGACGCGATGCGAGCTATTTTCTCGAAGAACTAGGCTTGATGGCGAAGGTATAGAAATCTCTACCGAGCCCGAAAACGACGTTATGCGAGAAAATAGCCGTAGCCCGACGGAGATTTATGTGAAATGAGGAGGCTATATGAGGCAGATTTTTTGGCTGTTGCTACTGGCGCCGCTGATGGTTGCCGCGCAGGATGACGACATTGGTCGGCTGGTGGAGTCTTTGCGTAATGACAACGTTGAGATTCGCCTGGAGGCGACCAAGTCATTAGTTAAACTTGGCGCTAAGGCTGTTTCGCAACTGAAAAAGGCCGCGGAAAGCGATGATGCCGAGGTTCGAGTGCTCGCAAGCGAGGCGCTTAGGGAAATTGAGCGCGACCTCAAGCTGGCAGCGGTTCTCAAGGAGATAAAGCCATTTGATGTAGACTTTCGGGACACGCCGCTGTCGGACGTCTTCAAGGAGATTGCTCGGCAATCCGGTCTTAGTGTGGACTCTGATTCCGCCAATGAAAAAGAGAGGATTACGCTGAAGCTGTCCGGAGCGCCGCTGATGCGGATTCTGGACAGCATTTGCGAAAAAGCCTCCGAACTCCGGTGGGAGTTTTTCCAAGGAGCAATCCTTTTTCTGGACGGGCGGCATTCGGGCGCGCCGAGCTTCTACTCCGGCGCTTTCAAGTTGGACATCCGACGACTGCTCGTTTTACGTTCCTCCATCTTTCCAGTCAGCTCTTATCAAGTCATGCTGGATTTCCGACCGCGGGTTGAGCCGGGAGTGAGCTTTGTCGGAACTCCAGTAATTCACTTTGACGAAGTCAAAGGAGGGGAAGGCGAGGAGCTGAAGGAGACGCCCGTTACGTTAGCTTCCCCTAGTTCGGGATACGGAATGAGACCTACGGATATCGGTCCCTTCCAGTTCAGCGATCTCCGCAGTGCGTCCCGCAAATTATCCAGTATCAAAGGTGAGATTGTCTTTTACTTTGTCCTCGCCAGCAAAGAGATTACGCTGAAAGCGACCGATAATTTCCTCGCGAAAGAGGGAGATATCTCTATATCCGGGAATCTGAACTGCCCCGGCATGTTTGAGCTGACTCTTAAGAAGGACGGCGATGTTCGAGCCGGACCGGACTTCCTGGATTCGGGGTTGTTTGAACTGACTTATTCGGACAAGACAACCTACGTGCCCCAGGGGGACGATTTCCGGCCAGGCCGAAACGGAAATCAAATTACCGCTTACGTTTATCACAACGAAGCGGTGAAAACGGTTGAGTTCGCGCGACTTCGGGTTTTCACCGAAATTTATGAAAAGAAGATCCCGTTTGAGTTTAAGGATGTGCCCTTGCCTTAAAACAAAAAATTCCCCGTCGATTGGCGGGGATTTTTATTGACCTTTGAGTAAGGTTTATCTAATATATCTCCAGCAATTTAAAGTTCATTTTCCAGGAGTGTGTATGAGCGATGAAGCGGGAAAATTAATCTGCGCAGTATGCAGGGCAAGATTCCAAGCCGAGAATGCTGACGTTATCCTGCTGTCACCCGAGGCAAAGTGGCGGACGGTTCCGCCGGCCGAGGCGCCGATGTCAGCCCTCTTAGGAAACGATATGGGATCGACCAGGGTTGGCGAACTTCCCGGAATGCGGCGGTACTCATCTTTGTGCAGGGAATGTTTTGGCAAGGGAGAGGAGTGGTTCCTCTGGTTTATAATCAATGACGTGCGAGGTCTCGTGTGGGCTTATACCAGTGGATCAAGAGACGCGAGGAGGGAGGGCAAAAAACTCACTGCGGCAGAAACTCAAGAGGAGGAGCGCTGGGAGTTGTGGGGTTCCTTGATCGAGAAGCACAATCAAATCAAAACCGCCGAGTAATCGGCGGTTTTATTATTACTACTTTTTCTTGGCGGCGGCCTTCTTCACGCGAGTCTTCTTTTCTACTTTAGGAGCGGCGGCCGCTTTCTCGCGGCGAGCCTTAAAGCGCTCAACCTTACCGG
>CAYGEK010000057.1:0-1992 GCA_964348885.1 uncultured Candidatus Saccharibacteria bacterium
TTGAAATGGCTCCATATTCGGATATACCACATCTACTTGCGCCTATTATTACAAAGCCCGAAGAATGTATATCCGCTCTCAAATGGGCAGTCAATGAAATGGAACGACGCTATACTTTATTGGCTGAAGAAAAATTACGTGATATCAAGAGCTACAATCAGAAGAAAAAAGACGAAGGCATGCCATACATTGTCATTGTCATCGATGAGCTAGCAGATCTTATGATGATTGCTGCGCGTGATGTTGAGGCGCTTGTCGTACGTTTAGCACAAAAGGCTCGTGCAGTTGGCATACACCTAGTGCTAGCTACTCAGCGCCCGAGTGTTGATGTTATTACTGGGCTTATCAAAGCCAACGTACCTGCTCGTATTGCATTCACGGTCGCTTCACAAGTAGACTCGCGTACAATACTAGATCAAATTGGTGCCGAAAAATTACTTGGACAAGGTGATATGTTGCTGCTTACTCCAGAAATGAGCAAGCCTAAACGTATTCAGGGTGCCTGGGTCATGGAAGATGAAGTGCAAAAGGTTACAGATCACATGCGCATGCAACGTGCACCAGAATACGATGAAGAGATCACAAAACAACAAGTCAATTTGAGCGGCAAAGGCGGTGTAATCATGGACATGGATGGCGCAGGGGACGATGATTTGTATCGTGATGCACTACAGGTTGTTGTTGATAGCGGCAAAGCCTCTGCTAGTCTCTTGCAACGACGTTTGCGTGTTGGTTATGCGCGTGCAGCACGACTCATAGAGACTATGGAAGAACAGGGCGTTATAGGGCCAGCAGACGGTGCTAGGCCGCGTGAGGTTCTGATATCTAGTCTCGATGATTTGACTAGCGAAGAGTAGTATTGACAATATCTGATTATTATGCTAATGTTTATATAGATATATTTCAAACAAAAACACCATGAACGTACTAGAAAAATTGCACAATTCAACTAACACTCATGCAACTAAGCAGGCAAAATTTGAGATTGCACACAAAGAAAAACTAGCCCAAGACACGTATGCTGAGCGCATCAAAATGCTACAACAATTCACCTTGCGTTATGTTCAAAGTGATACAACTCAAAACAAGGCAGTGCAGTATATTAATAACGATGAATTTCAGATTCCGACACTAGAAGTTCAGTAGTAGCTTAGTCGGATTTTTCGTAGATTATTTTGCCTGATTCGTCTTTTGCGCTCAGTGTGTATGATGTACAGCTTGTTGTATCACATCCAGAGGGAGTATAGGTAATTTGTGCCAAGATGTCTTCTGAAGATAGTAGATATTGTGCTTCAAGCGAGCCATCATCCCATGCAGATTGTGTTGGATATTTCCCGTCGTTGTCGGCTGCGTAGTATTCTAGATCAGATTTCACATTTTCTAGCTCTGTTTTCATGTCAGATGAAGATGAGTAGCTAAATGATGTGCCGTCGTCGGAACTACTACCCATATCAAACGAAGAGTAATCTTGTTGCTGTTTTTCATTCTGTTTTTTGGCTGCGGCGACGTCTTTGTTGATGTGTACAACACTAAAGATACTAAAGATTAGTGCTAGTACAGCGAGGCTGGCTACTACGCCCCAGATAGCCTTGCGGTACTTGTGGGTGTATTCTAGTACAACAGTTGCTAGTAGCAAGATTGCTAACACTGTATTGATCGCACCTGATACCAGTGCCGACTGCAGTTGGCCATTAGTGTCCGGTTTTGAGTCTGTAGAGTAGCTGCTGTAGCCTAGTTCTGACAATTTGAGGTTGGTAGATAGAATCTCGTATGTCATGCCGACCAATGTGCTAATAACCGTTACGATCAAAGTTACAATAGCGATATTGTAGAGTATTCTGCGCCATTTTTGGTTAAACCGCCAGGCTTCTTTGTCCTCTGCACCACGGACAATTTTGACCAGAGCTAGTAGTACAGGGATTCCTATGATTAGAAAGGCTATTGATCCAACAACGAGGTAGCTCTCGTAACTAGAAAAATCAAAATATCCAC
>CAYGEK010000058.1:0-1909 GCA_964348885.1 uncultured Candidatus Saccharibacteria bacterium
ATGAAATTTTAAATCTGATCAGCTTTTTTACCACCGGTGAGGACGAGACACGCGCCTGGACGATCAAAAGGGATTCCAAAGCGCCGCAGGCGGCCGGAGCAATCCATACCGATTTTGAAAAGAAATTCATCCGTGCCGAAGTGGTTAATTGGCAGAAATTATTGGAAGCCGGCTCTTGGGCCGCGGCGAAACAGAAAGGCTGGCTCCGCTTGGAAGGTAAAGATTATGTGGTCGCCGATGGCGACGTGATGGAAATAAGACATGGATAATTACTCATTTATAATATTGGGTTCTGTCGTAGTATTTCTTTCAATCATACTGTTTTCTTTCTTAAAGCTTTTCTGTAGAGGGGATAATACGGAACGAGCATTTCAAAAAATTGTTGGAGGGCTAAGCGTTTTTATTGTTGCTATTATTGCTCAGGATGGATGGGTTTTTATATTCTCGCTTTTTATTGGAGGGCTAATTATTGCAAGTGAAGATTTTATGAAGGCACTTGCAGCTATTATGAAAAGCGACCCCCAAAAAATGGCCGAAACGATTCGTGCGCTAACGGTTAAAGCCAACGAGGATGAAGTAAAGGAGAAAATTGGATCTGAAGATGCTGATGACGATTCTGAAACCCAAGCACGCCTTGCACGGCCAGAAGTAAATGCCGAGCAACCTTCAGCTCAGCCAAATCAGACTAATTCTACAGGGAAAATGTTAGCAAGGCTTGAGAAAGTTATGAAAGTCGAGGGGCTTGTCCAAGTTTTTTTATCCAAACTCTTTGGGGAGAGCTATCAATCCAATATGAAGTTACTCGTTGAAGAACGGGAAATCTTACTTGACGGCATTGTGAAAAATTCAGAAGGTGCAATCAGCGCTGCAGCAGAAATAAAACTCGTAACCGAAAAAAGTTTTAAAAGATTAAAATTTATTATTAGAAATTTCCGCGAGAGAATGAATCTGCTCGGCATTGGACGAATTATTTTTGTTATTGTTTCCGAAGGAATGAATTCTATTTCAGCTAGCCAAATTATCCGAGACGTTGGATCGGATGCTGATTTAATGCTCTTCAGATTTGATGGTGCTGATAACATTGAGCTTCTCGCATCTTCTTCTGGAATCTCCAGGAATTAATAAAAATTCCCGCTTTTGCGGGAATTTTGTTTAGAGAGCTTTGCACCAGTCGATCAGCATTGCTTCCACCTGGGTGAAGTTGGCGACCAGGGCGAAGCCGAGGCCAGCCATAACCGCGCCGATAATGTTGGCCTTAACTGCGAGGAGATCAAAGATCCAACGCATCATCAGCGTGGCGCCCAGAGCCGTGAAGAAGCCCGCGCTGGCCGAAAGTACCCAGTGCGGCAGGCTGTGTCGGTACAGGAAGCCTCCGATATGGACGACCGCGAGCACGACGAAAACCGTCCACCAGAGCGCCTTACCTTTGTAGGGCTCCTTGTCCTTGGCAATCAACGCCGTGACGCCATTTAGCCAGATTCCGACCACGAAGGTCACCACGAACAGGATGACCCAACGGGTCAGAAACATCTGCCAGGCAAGATGATCGCTCATCCAATTTCCCTCAAAAGAACAAGGGGATTGTAGCAAAATTATCCGATTAGAGCAACGTTTGGTATAATTATAAGCAAGTAATATATGGAAAAGACTTTTGAACATTCCAGCCTGGAACAGGAGATTAAAGAGCTTTCGGCAGAAATAAAGGAACGCGGCCTTTCGGATAAAGGCAGGGGAGCGGTGAAGACACTAGTTCAGGAGAGGATTCAAAACGCGCCCGCGCCGGCGACTCCGTCCCAGCCGGCATCAGGCACTTTGCCTGGTTACTTGGCGAAAGAATCACCGGAATTAAAACTAAAAGTAGAAAAGCTCCTTGAGTTGGCATTGCATCACGGAATCAGACGAGCGGCGG
>CAYGEK010000059.1:0-1689 GCA_964348885.1 uncultured Candidatus Saccharibacteria bacterium
TACCTTGAGGTGGTAGCGCCGAAAGGCGTGCAGGTTCAACTCCTGTCCTGGGCACATTTAAAAATACCGGCTGAATGCCGGTATTTTTATTGCAAAGCGATAACCGTTTTAGTAAAATTACTTTGGTTCATTTTGGAGGCGCTATCATGGCTAAGACCACGTTTGCGGCCATATCCCTGATTATTGTGGGGCTGCTGGCAATCAGTTTTGCCGGCCTTGCGCCCATGTTTCTGAGCGAAAATCTTTCGACAAAGACTTCCGAGTACCGGAAAAATGACCCGACCGAGCAGATTAAGATCTTCTCTGCCGGCAGGGGCGATGCCGGCGTATCGGAGCTAGAGAATAAGGTTGCTCAATGGCTGAAAGATAACGCCGGCGTCATCTCGATAACGGGACGAACGCAGAGTGGCGATATATCCGTCATCGTCATCACTGTCTGGTATGTAGAGCATAAGTAACCTGTTACACCCCTGCCCATAGCGGGGGTTTTTTAATTAGCGATAAAATACTCTATAATTAAAGGCATGAATATAAAAGAAACGATTAAAAAGGTGATGCCGTCGGTAGTATCCATAGTCATTTCCAAAAGCCTTCAGGACCTGGAAAAAGAAATTCCGCCGGAAGTGCTACCATTTCTGCCATACGGCAACCATCTGAATATTCCCAAAGAAGAGATAGACGCCCACGGCATGATTAAGATTGGCGGCGGATCCGGCTTCATCGTGGACCCGAGCGGAATCGTCCTAACTAATAAGCATGTGGTTGCGGATCCGAAAGCGGAATATACGGTAATTTTGCATGACGAAAGAAAATTCAAGGCCCAGGTACTCGCCAGGGATCCGATTGATGACGTAGCCGTTTTGAAAATTGAAGGAGAAAATTTGCCGATGGTAAAACTCGGCGAATCAACCGGGCTGGAACTGGGCGAGACCGTTCTCGCTATCGGCAACGCTCTCGGACTTTTTAAAAATACCGTCTCTCTCGGCATCATCTCCGGACTCTCCCGCTCCATCCGTGCGGCCACCGCACCTTCGGTAGCTCCCCAAGAATTACGCGGTCTTATCCAGACCGATGCCGCGATTAATCCCGGTAACTCGGGCGGACCACTCGTAAATCTGGAAGGCGAAGCGATTGGCATCAACGCTGCCATCGTTTTTGGAGCGCAAAATCTTGGCTTTGCCATTCCGATTAACTACGCGAAGCGTGATCTTTCCGATGTCCAAAAATTCGGACACATTAAGCGCCCCCTCCTGGGTCTGCGCTATATGAATGTTAATGAGGACGTGCAAGCCAGAATGAAATTGCCAGTTGGTTACGGCGCGATGATTGTGGGACAAAAACCGCACACCGAAGCGATTATCCCCGGTAGCCCGGCGGACAAAGCCAAGCTGAAAGAAAAAGACATTATTCTTGAATCCAACGGTGAGAAGCTCACTGAAACCAGAACGATTCAGGATATTTTGGAAGAAAAGAATGTCGGCGAGGTATTGGAGTTCAAAGTAATGCGCGGAAAGAAAGTAATGAACGTCAGCGTGACCCTTACCGAGAGAAAGTAGAGTCCTCCAAGAAATTAAAAATCCCCACCGCCAAAAATCGGGCTCCTTTAATCGCATCCGGCGTGTACTTGAATACCGCGAATGCCGCGAAGACAATAAAACAAAATCCGAGGATCGTGCCGAAATATTTCAT
>CAYGEK010000060.1:0-1625 GCA_964348885.1 uncultured Candidatus Saccharibacteria bacterium
TTGAGGGTGTTGGCGGCTATAACCGGAAGAGTATTAGTGGCATTACCGACAACGGTTAATTTACCTGAAGACAAGATGTCGCCGACGTTAAGTCCGGTGGCATTGAGCTGGGTGACGGATACTCCTCCCGCGAAGGTGGAGGTGCCGGCGGTATCAACGCGAAGAGCTCCCGAGACGTTGAGTCCGGTGGTGTTGATGGTGGTGGCGGTCAGAGCCGGGATAGTGGAGGTAGCGGTGGAGACCTGAGTGATCTTACCCGCAGAGAGAAGAAGGTCGCCTCCGGTCAGAGTGATACCAGCCGCGGAAGATAGGCCACCGGTGGATGTAACTATTAACCCTCCGTCAAATGTGGAGGTAGCTCCCTGTACATCCAATGTGCCGGTTATTGAAGTGTTGCCGCCAATCACAGTATTGGTGGCTACCGCAAAACCGTTACCATTCAATGACTCAGCTCCGGAATCTGTCGCGGTGCCGATACCCACCACGCCCGCCCAGTTGATACCAAAGAGAGTTGATGAACCGGCGTCGCCTACGACGAAGATCGGAGTTGAAGAGCCTGCTACACTACTAGCTTCAATAACTACCTGTCCGTATGGAGTCGTAGAACCAAAGCCAAGACGTCCGTATTGAGCTGAAATGGTAGAGGTAGCGACCAAACCGTTACCAATATTAAGATCAGAACCGCTAATAAACGCGTCGCCGTCAATCACTAAATCTCCGGTAGTAGAGAAGTAGTTGATTGAAATGTCGCCTTCGCTTCCGGCCGCGGCTACATCAAAATGAGGGCCAAGAAAATCTATGACCGTGGCGGAAGAAACGATTGTGACATCATCCTCCTGAATAGTCGCAATACCGCCACCAGCCCCTAATTCATCACTGCCGCATTTCACTACACCGTTCGTGTCGGTATCTAAAGTATCGCAACCCGTTAGGCCAGCTAATACTAGTTGAGTGTTGCTGTGTAACAGATTTGCTCTAACGTCTCCCTGGGAAGTTGTGGCATCGGACCCAATACTCAGACCTCCGGAGATGTAAGCATTGCCGGTAAGTCCGAATTGGTATGATCCGGAAATCGTCGAACTTCCGACGCTCAGAGTAGACGTTGCAATGAAACTGGAGGCGGTAGAAGTAGCCGCAATGTTTACGTTACCGCCTAATATAGTAGTCGTTCCTTGAACCGCCAATCCGGCGCCTGGAGTAGTAGTGCCGATACCTACAGAACCGTCGCGATTAACTAAAAAGCGGGTGGTTGTGGCCGCGCCGGAAGAATTACGAGATTGAATTACGAAAGCCCCGCCGGAGGTCTCTTCTATAGTAATAGCAATATTGGCATCCGTTGCGGTATCAGCAATATCAAGAATTACGTCCTTCGCGTTGCTAGTCAGCAACATCGCATCTTCGGCCGAGTTATTATAAGTGTCTTGCAAGTCTGAGGAACCTGCTCCCTGGGCATCCGTTCCGCATTTCACTACTCCGGCTCCGTCGGTATCCAAGGTATCGCAGTTGAGGAGACCGGCGAGGACTAACTGAGTATCGGAGTGAAGTAATGATGCTTTGACTCCTCCGGCAAAGGTAGAGGTGGCGGATGAGGTTACGGTGACTTTGCCCGAAGAAAGGATATCTCC
>CAYGEK010000061.1:0-1517 GCA_964348885.1 uncultured Candidatus Saccharibacteria bacterium
ATTGCCTTATTTTTGGTTTTGTGTTATTTTATACCCAGTTCGTTAAAGGAGGAAAGTATGGCTCAGATCAAAATTGGATATCCGCCCGAGATGCAAAGGATTGCGACGGAGCTGAGTGAGCTCCGGGAAAAGATTCTTGTTTTGCCGTTAAGTTGCTTTCAGGTTCGCGACTTCCCATTTCTGAACCAGATGGCGATGGGCGAACTTTTCGGAACCATCAATGACCCGGCAGTTCTGAAAAGATTTCAGAACATTCTCTCGTCGGTCTGAAAAAGATAAGATAGGAGGCGCGCGATGAAGATTCTGATAAATGAGGTGCGTGACTCGAAAATGGTTACGCATGATTGCGGGGTAGGAGGAATCTGTCAGAAATGCAAACTTCTTTTTATCTTGGATGAAAAGGATTGTCCTAAGGTAAAGCCGCGCCCGGGATTTGGCGCTGTCGTACCGAGTGATCGCATAAAGCGGCCATGTCCGAGGTGCGCGAAGCCGGTCGAAATAACGAGCGTTGAAATTAATTTTCCGACAATTCTGACATCTGGTGACTTTTAAGCTAAGAGTAGCGACAGAATATCTCTGCTCTTTCTTTGCAAAGTCACTCATGGACTGATATTCTATCGGCAATTAATTTTAGGAGACGCAAGGTGAAGAAGGCTGCAAAAGCTCCGCTAAAGCTTTTCAAGGTGACCCTGAAAGATACTCCGAAAATATTGCTTAGCTTTTACTACGTCTGGGCGCTTTCTAAAGCCCGCGCCCGCAAGCTAGTTCTTGTGAAATTCAAGGGGTGGAAGCGGCGTTGTGCGGAGAAAGCAATGGACCCGGTTGAAGAAATTTCGAGTAAAGAGGCGCGAGTGATTGCTGAACTTACGCATGTAGTGGGCGGTGATTAAATGCCAAGCAGCGACTTCCCGTCGCTGCTTTTTTTTATTGCCTAATTGAATTATTTTTGTTATGCTCTCGTCAGTTCGTTTTTAGGAAGGCCATATGTTTTTGACGAAGGCTTTCGGTTGGTTCGCTATCGACCTTGCGGCCATCATCGGCTACTTCTACGTTTGCAAGTCAGTCCTATTCATCCTCGGAGGCGCGCGGTGAAGAAATCTGACTGCGCTCTTGTGGCGATCAGTACGCTCATGACCTTAGCGGTTGTGATCTGGCTGATCGCGTGCGCGATTGGTTATTGCCCAGCGTCCAATTGCCAAATGACCGGCTGGTTATTCAGATAGAAGGCACGAGGAGGAGTCTAATGAAGATTCAGAAAAACCTTTCCAGATTCACGGTTCGATGGCTAGATCCTTTTACGAAGTCGGTTCAGTGCGATATCGTCACCGCGGAAACAAGACAGCAGGCCTTTGATATCGCCGAAGGGAAAGAAAAGCCATTTTCTGCGCGCGGCAACATTCTCAATGTGACCGAAGTGCCCGGAAGGAATAGGAAAAGATCATCCAAGCGCTCTTAATTGAGCGCTTTTTATAATTAAGACTATTTATGCTCGTGCCCGGATTCCTGTCTATGGAATC
>CAYGEK010000062.1:0-1410 GCA_964348885.1 uncultured Candidatus Saccharibacteria bacterium
CCGGAGCCGGAGGTAATCTCGGTATCGGTACTACTACTCCGGGAGCGGGATTGGCTGTACATGGCACTTCCACAATCTTGGGAGGTAACGTCTACATCTCGGCTACTACCACGACCGGAGCTTTGAATGCCACCAATACAATTTCCGTAGCTTCTTCTTCTCCGGCCGATGCCCAGTTGGCAATCGTTGGTCATACGATTCTATCCGGAAATCTATTTATCGGTGGCTCGACGGTTACTCTTAATGCTTTTGATTGCTCCGCTTCCGGCAACGGCGGCAAACTCACCACCAATGGAACAGGGGATATAATCTGCGCCAGTGATACCGCCGGCGGCGCTACCTCATCCGATCTGCAAGATGTCTATGACAATCTTTCCGCTGACGGCCAGACTACTCTGACCAATAACAAGAATTTGATCTTCTTCGCCAACAACACGGCTACCGATCCGAACATCATTATGGCTCTCCACACCTCGGGAGGCGGGGAGTTCCGTATCGCGAACGCCGACGGTTCCGCCACGACGACAGTTGCTCTCTTCACCCGTGACGGCTCCCTTGGAATCGGTACCGCCACCCCAGGTGGAGCTTTAGCTATCGGTTCCGGCACATCCACCATCTTCTCCGGACCGGTTTACGCTCTGGATTCCGTGAAAGTAGCTACTCTGATCGCCACCGGCACCTTGGACGTCAGGGGAGCAGGCACTTCTACTTTCTCCGGAGGTATCAACGTGACTACTACCGGCGGTCTCTCTTCCGCTTCCGGTATCACTCTGACCGGAGGCGATCTTCTTCTCTCCGCCGGAAAGATCACCCAGGTCTCCACTGCTACTTCCACGATTCCTTCCCTCAGCTCCACGAACATCTCGGTTACCGGACTCAACGTCTCCGGCGCTTTTGATGTCACTACGACGGGAACATCCTCATTCTCCGGTCCTCTCACCGCCACCGATCTCAATGGATCATCCCTCAATCTGACAGGAGATTTCCTCACCACTGGGAAGATCACGTCTACCTCGGCGGGTACTTCGACGTTTGCCGGGGGAATCAGCGCGGCCGCTTTGAGCGCGACTACCGGTGGGCTTTTAGTATCGGGCGGTGAAACCTATTTCACGGGCGGCAATGTCGGCGTTGGAACGATGGATCCAGCCCAGTTGTTTACCATTTTTGGCACGGGAGAGGAGCGCTTTACCGTCGCGGCAGCCGGTGCTGTAGCTATCAATGCGAATACCGGTGTTGAGACGTTCAGTATTTCCAATGCTGACGCCAATGCGAATCTGTTTGTAATTGAAACCAATAAGCTGGTTATTGACGCTAACGGCTCTCTGCTTTTTGCCACTTCAGTTTCTCCGTATGAACAGAACAACACCTTCACCATCGTCGCCACCTCCACCAACGCCAACACCCTGACCC
>CAYGEK010000063.1:0-1399 GCA_964348885.1 uncultured Candidatus Saccharibacteria bacterium
TCTGTTACCGATTTTTTAAAAGTGGACACTTTAGCGTTTAAAAGTGGACAGGTAAAAAGCCCTTGATTTTAAGCCGTTCAACCTTAATAAGTTTGCTGTTATACCAGAATCTAAGTTCATAAAAGTCTTTATCAAGGATGACCACGCGTATATCGACGGGATAACGCGGCTCTACACCAGAGAGCCTGATGTGTAAGTTTCTGACAGTTACGCCATTGTAGTTATCAACAAAGCGTGTCATCCTTAAAGCAAAGATATCCTTAAGGCTTAAAAAAGGCTTAGGAATGACCCAAGGGCTAAATAAAGATTTTTTTGCCTCCAGAGCCGAATTAAATCTCTTGGAAGGGATTTCAAGGGTCGTAGAGTGAATTCGTTTATAGTTATACTGGTCACATTCCCAGTTTAAGATCCTCTGGGCATGAGCAATATCTTTGACATTCTCACGGATGCAGATACGAATAATATGATCCTGCAGCCATCTGTAAGGCCTTTCAATCTTACCCTTGGCTTGTGGGGACAAAGCATAGATAGGTTTAATACGGCAGTCTTTGACAACCTTCTTCCATTGAGGGTCTACATCGTCGGTAAACTTGGTAAAGTTATGATGGAGCTGATCACGACCTCTAATGTAACGGAAGATAGAGTGGCAGTCTGTGTAATAAGCCAAAGGAGTTCCATATTTAACCACCACAGACTGCAAAGCCTGGATATGATCCCAGGATGACTCATGTTCAATGAATTGGGCATAAAGCAGGAACCGGCTGTAGTCATCAAGTGAAGTAATAAGCGTCCATTTGATCTTTGAATCTGGAGCCCAAAGGTGGTAAGAAGCATCATGCTGGATTAACTCACCGGGATAATTAGTCAGAACAACCCGGTCATGGGCTTTGTGTCTTGGCCGTTTGGGTAAGTAGAATCCATTGGCTTTGGCATGCTTGATAATGGTTGATACAGCGGTCGATTGACCATAGTGATTTTCAAGACGCTTTTGAACAAAACTGTAATTGTATCCAGACAGGGGGGTTTGTTTATTAAAGAGAACTTTTTGGTCTATAGCCAGTTCTTTGATGATGTTACTTTTAATTTCCGGGTTGATACAGCGCGTTGGGCTTGAGCGCTTATAATCGACGGAGAACTTATGAGGATTATCTCGGTAGGCCTTGACTAATTCAAAGAATCTTGATTTGCCAATGCCCAGGATTTGCTGGATGTATTTTCGCTCAACATCTTTGTTTAAGTACTTTTGTAAAAACTCTTTAACCTGTTCATCATTAAACTTCTTGTGTATTTGGGTAGCCATCCTGGAATCTCCTTTTCTTCCAAGTATGGCACTTTTCAAGTGTCCACTTTTAAATCAAAAATTCATCAAAAAGTGTCTACTTTTAATTCGTAAATGACA
>CAYGEK010000064.1:0-1369 GCA_964348885.1 uncultured Candidatus Saccharibacteria bacterium
CCACCTCCACCGCCTTCCTCATCGACGCCAATGGCAAGGTCGGCATCGGCACCACCTCTCCATCAGGCACTCTGGGTATTGCAGGTAATCTCTACGTCCAAGGTGGTGGCTTTGCAACCTCAGGAATCTTTGGCGGCAACCTCGATGTCCAAGGTACTGCTACTTCATCATTTGCTGGTGGTATTCGAGCTGATAGCTTCAGATCAAACAAGAGTTTGAGTCTGGCTTCGGTAACCTCATGTAGCGGAACAAACGCCCTCAATACTAACAGTGATGGAACTGTCACTTGTGGAGCAGTATCTGCAAGTGCTGCAGCTGCAGGCCAGACCGGAGCAGTACAGTTCAACAATGGAGGTTCAGCAGACGGCAGCACCAACCTCAACTGGGATGACACCAACGGCCGCTTCTCAATCGGCACCTCTACTGCCTATTCAGCCCTCTCCATCTGGGCTACATCTACCGCCTCCAAGCTCTTCGAGACAGTCTCAAGCGCTTCTTCCACTATCTTTAGTATCTTCAGCGGAGGCAACGTGAGTATCGGCAACACAACCACTCCACAAGGTCGCTTCTCCATTGCTGCCGCCGCAGGAGGAACAACACCGCTTCTCTTGATTTCGACCACGACGAGTGGGAATGCAACCTCTACGGCGTTGGTGATTGATAGTTTGGGGAGGGTGGGTGTGGGGACGACGTCGCCAGGGCAGCAACTCTCGGTTGCGGGATCACTCCTCGTCACCGGTAACGGTTCAGCCTCCTCTACCTTCCAGAGTGGGGTACAGACAGCAGGGCTTTCGAGTTCGAATGGGTTGACGGTGACAGGGGGGAGTTTGCTTGCGGTTGCACCAATTACCGCTCGTTACACGACAGACATAGACAATATAAGCGGTATAAGGTCATTCGTAAGTATAGAAAACAAGATAACACTCGCTGATCTTGGTGGGAGGGAAGTTCGAGCACTCGATATTGATCTCTCAACAATCGATCCGAATAACGGAATTGATCAAAGAGGGCTTAATATTAAGTCCATTGTAGCTGACGGGAACATTAATTATGGAATTTATCTAGATGATGTTTCAGGTGCGGGTGTTAACTACGGTATATATCAAAGAGCAGGGTCGCTCAATAATTACTTCGGTGGTTTCATGGGGATCGGTACATCATCTCCGGGTGCAGTCCTTGCTGTGGGAAAACCAAATAGCACTAAAGCCGCGTTTCTTGTTTCAACATCTACGGACACCGGAACAACGACAGCGTTCATTATTGACGCTAGAGGATATACAGGAGTTGGAGCCACGACGACTCCAGAGGCGCGACTATCAATTCAACACGGATCTCTTGACCTGCGACCAGCGCTTTTGCTTTCCACCTC
>CAYGEK010000065.1:0-1293 GCA_964348885.1 uncultured Candidatus Saccharibacteria bacterium
TTCGAGCTTTTGCGAACGGAGTGCTTACTCTCGTCTTTTGCAGAAGTTCTGCGGCAACGTCGCTATTCTTTTGTAAGAAATCACGACCCTCTGGTGTCAGGTAGTGACGCAAATAATCCGGAAGTTCGTTATCAAGCAGTCCTCGTTCTTTTTCTAGTGTTGCGAAGCGTTTATGCTCCCCCTGAATGTGGCCGATGATGTCATCGATGACCTTATTTCCGGCAGTTGCTGTTTTCTCGACCCCGTCGGCCACCTTTGCAGGAATCTCTGCCATTCCCTCAATCATGCGACCGACTCTAGTACCGGCGTCTTTTCCGATTTCCTTTTGTGCGCTCTTGCCGAGTGTAGTTGCTTCCTCAACGGCTTTGCCGACTTCGGACCGGGTCGATTTGGTGAATTGAGAGAACTTATCGACGTATTCCTCACCGATGCGTCCGGGTAGGTTTTTAATGCTTTTGAATGGCACGAATGCTTTACCGGCCAAATCCTTTGCACTCTCGTATATCTTTCCGACCACAGGAGTCTTTTCTACGAGCCAATCTGCGGCTCTGAATGGAGCAGTGACGGCCGATCGTGGCAGTATCTGTTTGCCAGCAAATTTCAGACCGCCTTTTGCAAGAAACTTTTCGCCACCCTCTACCAACACCTTTTCTGCAAAAGCTTTTCGTGCGGCCGTTTCGCCGACTTCAAGAATCGATTTCTTAAGTAGTGATGTTCCGGCCTTACTCAACACGACTGTACCGGCCTTGGTTGCTAGTTTTGCACCAGCTCCATAACCGAAGCTTAGATAGGTTGTTGGATCGAGCAGGATGTCGGCAATAAATCCGCCGACTTTGCTTTTGATGCCGAGTGCTTCAGAGGGCTGAATGCGTTCTTTGATTCCGGCCTTGATTCCTTTTCCGCTTATAAGACCGCCGACCGCATATCCTCCAGTGTTGAGTACGTGGAGAATTTTCTGCAGGGTCGATTCTTTAGGTTGAGTGGAGGAGACGTCCACATTATTTTGCAGAGCAAAATCACGCAGTCCCTCGACTGTTGTCACGTTCGGCTTACCGGCCGTTTTTTCTACCTCGGTCGTCACAAACTTTCCCTCGGAATTCTTTTGGTACTTCACTGTAGTACCGGCCGACGAAGGTTTGGGTACGGTGAATGGAGGACTGGTCGGTGTAGAACCGACATTTATGTACTTTCCAGTTTTAGGGTCTTTAATGTAGGCCATAGCGTTTTAATTACCGACGCCGAAGAGTCCTTTGAAGAAGTTCTTGCTAGTGTTGTATCCGGACTTCGCAAGGC
>CAYGEK010000066.1:0-1287 GCA_964348885.1 uncultured Candidatus Saccharibacteria bacterium
AGACGGTGAGATCGCTCAATACCTGAAGACTGCCTGTTTCCAGAGAGCCGATATTGGCGGCGCTGATTTCGGAGCCGCCGATGTCGTATATAACAAATTCACAGCCGGTTAACGTAGTTCCGGAGCAGGTGCCGGCGTTAACGCCTTTGCCGATATAGGCATAACGGCCTTCAACGGTTATGTAATACCCATAAACATCCCCTAGATCCACTCCGCCAACTAAAGATGGCGAAGCCGCATTGGAAATATCGTAAACAATAAATTCACAACCGGTTACCGTAGAGCCCGAGCAGGTGCCGGCGTTGCCGGCTTTTGTAAGATAGGCATAATTTCCAGAGACTTTAATAGAATAGCCAATATCATCTGATAAATCGACACCGCTAACTGCTGTCGGCGAAGCAGGGTTAGAAATGTCATAAATAATAAATTCGCAGCCGTCTACCGTAGCTCCGGAGCAGGTGCCGCCATTAGTGATTTTTACTATATAGGCGTAGCGGCCCGAGACAGTCAAGAAGTAACCATAATCATTATCCGTCAAATTAGCTCCGCCAACTGCGGATATTGAACTTGGATTGGAAATATCATAGATACTGAATTCACAACCGGTGACGGTAGCGCCGGAGCAGGTGCCCGCGTCAGAATCTTTCAAGACGTAGGCATAACGCCCATGTACTTCTGTAAAAAGATTACCAGTAGTAGACAGGAAATCAATTCCGCTAATAGCCGTAGTAGAAGCCGGATTGGAGACGTCGTAAATGATTAATTCACAGCCGTCTACATTTGCTCCCGAACAAGAACCGGTATCGCCTGACTTACCAAGGTAGGCATAGCGGCCGGCAACCTCAATGCTGTAAACATAATCATCCTCCGCGTCTACTCCCCCAACCGCGGTTGGCGCAGAGGGATTGGAAATGTCATAAATAGTAAACTCGCAGGCGCTAAAATTTGAACTTGTGCAGGCACCGGCGACTGATGATCTGGAAACGTAAGCGTAGCGTCCGCTGACATTGACATAGAGTATGGCGACATTAGATAGGGAGTTAATACCGCCGACCGCTACTGGCGAGCCCGGATTGGAGATGTCATAGATCGCAAGCTCGCAACCCGTCACCGTAGTCCCGGAACAAGTACCCGAGTCAGACCCTTTCCCAACGTAAGCGTAGCGTCCGACTATGCTAATAGAGTAAACAATATCGTCTGATGAATCCATCCCGGAAATTGCGGTTGGCGTCCCCACCGGATTCAAAAACTTTCCTCCCGCCACCGTCAGTTTTTCCCTCGGGCTAC
>CAYGEK010000067.1:0-1280 GCA_964348885.1 uncultured Candidatus Saccharibacteria bacterium
CTGAAGACTGCCTGTTTCCAGAGAGCCGATATTAGCGGCGCCGATTTCGGAGCCGGGTAATTCAAAGATTTTAAATTCACACGCACGGACCGAGGTGCCGGAGCAGGAGCCTTGGAAATCCCAAGTGTTCAATAGATGATACGCGTAATGTCCTGAAATATACGTGACGCCGGAGCCGTTATCATCCAGATCAACTCCTGATATGACGCTTGGCGAAGCCGGATTAGAAATGTCATAAACTGTAAATTCGCAGCCAAGAACCTCGACGCCGGAGCAAGTATCAGTGTACCCGTCTTTAGATACGTAAGCATAATCCCCATGAACGGTTACGTAATCGCTATCCACATCCCCGTTATCAAAACCTGCAACCGCCGTCGGAGTACTCGGATTGGAAATGTCTAGAATGGCAAACTCACACCCGGTAATTGTGGAGCCCGAGCAGGTGCCGGTCACCGCGTCGCGTGTGATAAAAGCATAACGCCCGGAGATCTCCAAGCTATTGGCGCGTATATCGTTCAGATCAAGACCGCCGACCGCTGTGCTTGAGGCCACGTTGGAAACGTCATATATAGCGAATTCGCACCCGGCCAGCGTAGTACCGGAGCAAGTGCCTGCATTACTCTCTTTGATGATATAGGCGTACTTGCCAAGCACAACTACTTCGTTACCGCCGGTATCGCTAAGATTAGTACCGCCAACGAAAGTTGAGGAAGCAGTTCTGGAGATGTCCCAGATCTGAAATTCACAACCTTTGTAATCAGTTAGACCGGAACAGGTTTCAATACTGTCACGCATTACAACGTAAGCATAACGACCCCTGATATCCACGCCGTATGCGTGGTCATGTAAATCAATGCCGCTGACAAAAGTTGATGAAGCGACGTTAGAAACATCCCAAATCATCAGCTCACAGCCGTCATACTGTCCACCGTTGATGCAATTACCGGTATTTCCTGCCTTAACAATGTAGGCGTATCTACCGACGACATTAATGCGCTGTGGATGGTCAGTACCAAGTCCGGCGGTAAAATTCGCTCCGCTAATAAAAGTTGATGAAGCGACGTTAGAAACATCCCAAATAGAAAATTCGCACCCGTCGTAGGCTCCTCCGGCAGTACAAGTGTCATTACTGTCGGACGCTAAAATATACGCGTAACGACCGCTTACTGTAAGAGCTGTAACTGTGTGCGTGCCGAAGTCAGCCCCGCTTTTCACTACTGGCACTCCCACCGGATTCAAAAACTTTCCTCCCGCCACCGTCAGTTTTTCCCTCGGGCTAC
>CAYGEK010000068.1:0-1271 GCA_964348885.1 uncultured Candidatus Saccharibacteria bacterium
GTGGACGCGATTGTGGCGGTCCAGCGCGAAGGCGGTCTGGGCATTCCGCCGCAGATGCTCGATTTGAAAGATCGGCTGGAAATGCTGGAGCGGATCGGGAGGGCGGAGTCGGCCTATATCGACAACCCGCTGACCATCAGCCCGGACAAGACGCTTGCGGAAGCGAAACAGCTGATGGATAAGTTTGGCATCTACAGCCTCGTGGTTGTGGACGCCGAATACCGGCCGATCGGAATTTTGAGCACGCGTGACTGGCGTTACGAAGATGATAATACCAAAACGGTCGCTACCCTGATGGGCCGGCGGCGTAACGGTGGCGTTTATAGCGCCCCGAAGAACATCTCGTTTGAAGATGCCGGTCAGATCCTCCGTAAGCATCGGATTGAAAAGTTGCCTCTCGTGGATAAGCACGACCGCCTGGTCGCGCTGATCACGGCGCACGGTCTTTTCTACAAGCATCATCACCCCCGTTCTACCGGTGACGGTAAAGGACGGTTTCTCAAAGTCGGCAGTGTCGGAGTCGGCCGGTCTTTTACCGCCGATCATCTTAAGCAGGTAGAGGCCCAGGTCCGAAAAGGGATCTGCATGCTGTTGATTGATACCGCCCGCGCTTTTTCCATTAATGCCAAAGAAGCGGTGGAAGGCGTGCGGAAGCGGTTTCCGAAATTGCCGCTGATTGTCGGCAATACTGCCACTCCGGAAGGAGCGAAAGCGCTCTTTGAGTGGGGAGCGGATATCGTGAAGGTTGGTATCGGTCCGGGCGAAGCCTGCCGAACCCGTCAGATCGGCATCGGTATCCCGCAACTTTCCGCGGTGGCTCGCTGCTCGGCTATCGCCGAGCGGTTCCGCAAGGAAGGCCGGAATGCCGCGATCATCGCTGACGGCGGCATCAAGAATCCCGGCGACACCGCGAAAGCAATCATTGCCGGAGCGGCTGCGGTGATGACCGGCAGGCTGTTCGCCGGAACGGTAGAATCCGCCGCCGATACGGACGTGGATGACGACGGCCGCCGCATCAAGGAATATGTCGGTTCGGCTTCATTCAAGGCTCAGCGTGACCGGATTAGTCACGGCACGCTGGATAAGAAGCGGCGACCGGAAGGTGTGGCGAAGTTGGTTCCGGTAATCGGAACGATTGCCGACGTGGTTAACGAGCATATCGGCGGACTTGCTTCCATGATGAGCATGCAGGGCGTGCGCACTATCAGCGAGTTGAGGCTGAAAGGGAAGTTTGCTCTTCCCCAAACTACCGCCGGATTGTTTGAAGGAAT
>CAYGEK010000069.1:0-1263 GCA_964348885.1 uncultured Candidatus Saccharibacteria bacterium
GAAGCCGATTCGCGATCTTCGGCACTTCGGGATTTCTCAACGAGCCGATCAGGTAGATCTTCTTCTTGGCCGCCATGACGCCTCCTTGGGCCGGGAATCCCAGCTGTCTAACCCATCTAATCTAACCGACAGTCAGCTGCGTTTCAAGCCCTGACAAAAACCTTGAATTTAAACAGGTGCCCTAAATGCGTAAGATATTTACGGTAATAAAACCACCTCCTGGGCTGGAGCCTGTGTAAAATAATCCGTAATAAAACCTGAAACGGGATGTCCGAATAGGAAGCGGGTTTGAAATTAAACTCCTCGGCCACGTGCGAAACCGCCGGCGCTACGGTAAAGAAGAAAGCTTTTTTATTCGTGCCCTTCAACCGTTCATAAATCCCGTTAAAAAGTTTTCTTAAATATCCCCTGCCCCGGAATTCGGGGCTGATATAAAGGGTGTGCGCCTCTATCCATTCACCATGCATCGTCCAGACACCGAAAGCGGCGAGCTTGCCGTCTTCTTCAAACGACACAAATCTTTTTTCCTCAATAATTCTTTCCAACTCGGCGGGAGAATAATACAACAGGCCGAGTTCTTTTTTGGAAGCATCAGAGACGATTTTTGCCAATGATTTCGCGTCCATATTGATTCATCTTAGCAAAAATGATACCATCCAGTCAGAAATTTGAAAGGATGGCGCGTGGAAAAAGAAGCTTTGAAAGAATTTTTTGCCGTCACGATGACGTCCATCTATCACGTCAAAGATGACGTGGATGGGGCGCCGGAAGTGAAAAAGATTGCTCTTAGAGGCGAAAGTATTAGGGCAGTCGGATCAATTGTCAGCGGCCCGAATGGCGGCCGAGGCCTGACTATGGTGTCGGTCGGAAAACATATCGTCGTCTTCATACCCGAAGGCCACAGCTGGTTGTCGGCAAGGAGCACCTTCGTCACTCAGCTGGAAAACGTGAACACGATGTGGTGGGGCGGCAACACTTCAGAAGTCGTGGCTCTTTTTCTGAAGGAAACGGACGCTATGGAGTGCTTCAACGCCTCCGAGCTCAAGCCGCGCGATGCCCGCTGGCAAAAGAATACGCTGGAAACACTCCGCGCCATCGGCAGGGAGCATCCGCGGTTTTCCATCACCACCTGGCACAATCTTCGCCTGATGGATCCAAGCGAAGTCTGGCCTGTCACAGAAAACAAAACTGCCCCCTAAAGGAGCAGTTTTTTATTTTGCTAAGAAGTCGGATTAGCTGCGCGGCGGAACAACAATCCCGATC
>CAYGEK010000070.1:0-1187 GCA_964348885.1 uncultured Candidatus Saccharibacteria bacterium
ATCCGGTGGAGTTCTGGACGTCCAGGAGATTACCGTAGTAGTCGTTGGCCGGACCGAATCCCCTGACAACCAGGGCATTGGAGACGGATGATGTAGCAACTATCGTAACCGTATTGTCCTGATCAAAAGCTTCGGTAGAGGTACCGATGAGCGTCCTGCCTGATTGATTGACGGCAAAGACGGTAGTAGTAGCGGCGCCAGAAGAATTACGATTCTGGACCAAGAACTGTCCAAGTCCCGTGGCTTCAATGGCGATAGCGAAGTTCGGATCGGTGGAGGTGTCTTCCAGGTCAAAGATGATATCTTTCGTATCTGCAGTGAGAACATGAGCATCACCACCGTGGGTGTTGTAGGCATCTTGGAGATCTACACTGGCCGCTCCGGCATTATCTGATCCGCATTTCACTACTCCGGCTCCGTCGGTATCCAGGGTATCGCAGGAGAGTAATCCCGCGAGGACTAACTGGGTATCGGAGTGAAGGAGATTGGCTTTGATATCTCCGACGAAGGTGGAAGTACCGGCGCCGACATCAATGGTCTGATCAAAGATAGCGTCTCCGGAGTCTACCCGGAGTCCTTGAGTCAGGGTCAGATCGGTAGCAGTGATACCGCCCGTGAAGGTGGAGGTGCCGGAGGTGGTGACGTCCAAAGCTCCGGAGACGTTGAGTCCGGTGGTGTTGATAGTGGTGGCGGACAGAGCCGGGAGGGTGTTGGTGGCGCTTGAAGTAACGGTCAGTTTACCGGCTAAGAATGTGTCACCGCTGGAGACGGTCAATCCGGAAGCGGAAGATAGACCGCCGGTAGTAGTCACGTTGATACCTCCGGAGAAGGTGGATGTGCCAGCAAAGGAAGAATTCAATTTACCGGACAGAGATAGGAGGACGGCCTGTAACTGAGTGGTGGAATCAAGATTCGGGAGAGTAGAAGTCGCGGCAGAAGTAACGGTCAGTTTACCTGAAGACAAGATATCGCCGACATTGAGACCGGTGGAGTTCAATTGAGATACGGTCAGTCCTCCGTCAAAGGAAGAAGTTCCGGTAGTGGTGACATCCAAAGCTCCGGTAACATTGAGACCAGTGACAGAGAGATTAGTAGAGCTAAGGGAAGGAATCGTAGAGGTAGCCGTAGATATCTGAGTGATCTTACCCGCAGAGAGAAGAAGGTCGCCTCCGGTCAGAGTGATACTT
>CAYGEK010000071.1:0-1165 GCA_964348885.1 uncultured Candidatus Saccharibacteria bacterium
TGTATAAACAGAGCTCTGTTTATAAAATCAATTTTGTATCAAAAAAAATTTTTTTGATGTAATTTTCGATTGACTATTATTTTCTTTACAAACTATATAAGTTTATTGTTGAATTAAAATGATGAATACATCAAGATGTGTGAATGGAGCTTCCGGACGTGGGAGTTTTCCGGCAAGTTTTACAGGATGTGATCAGAATCTTGATATGTCATCACCATATATGAATATGAAACATTGGCAGGAAAGGCAAACATTTGCTGATTTACAGGGTTCTTATCCAATAAGTGCTATCAATACACTTAAAAAAAATCAGGTTAAGGAGGAACAGAACAGATATTTTTCACCTTACACATTGGCATATGATCCACAAGAGCAGAACAATGTGAATGTGTATAGTCCATTCATTAAAACAACAAACGTGAATAAAGGAACACCTTTAAATGTGTGGAATACTTATGCCCCTTTTGTTGGTGATATGAATAATACACAGAAACCGACACTTCCACCGAATTATGATGCCTCATATTTGAGATATGGAGAGGAGGTTCAGATTGATATGAAGGGAACACCATCATTTCAGACAAACAAAGTCATAGGAGAGAAACTTGATTACAATGGCGGATGTGGTGCCAGACAGGCAACCAATTTAATGGACAATGCTTTTATGACACAACCGATAAGACAGCGTCCGGTTGAGGAGGGATTTGATTGGATGGATAAGAGAATACCTCCGGCATTTCCGGAGGATGTTGGATTGAAAGTGCCTCTGTTAATGAAGCAGTTGTATGATAGTGAGGCGAAGATACTGTCAGCATCGGTGAATGATGGAAAGGGATTTAGCGGATACTATTCAAATGTATTACATCCAAGTTATGTTAATGAATCAATGACTCTGAACGCACCAAGACATACACCGGTATTTCATTAAATATAAATAAAATTGAAATTGAAATTTTAATTTGTACTTTAATTGGAAATGAATCGCATGATTCGAATGAATCGAATGAATCGCATGAATCGAATGAATGAGGCAGAAATGGACGGATATGGAATTAGACCAATGACCTCTTATGTAAGGATTGTTCCTGTTTCTGATTTTAGTTATATTTATTCTGTGACTGAAATAAGACGTTTATTTCAGCAATATATTGAACTTGTACAATAT
>CAYGEK010000072.1:0-1147 GCA_964348885.1 uncultured Candidatus Saccharibacteria bacterium
CCGCACGTAGAAAATCCTTTCCACGCCATTCGTGAAATTAACCGCGTACTGCAGCCGGGCGGCTTATTTATCTTCAGCGTCCCACACATTACCTCCAAACCGGCTATCGATTATTTCTCAAAAAATAAAGACTTTGGAAGCTACCGGTCCACCAATAACCATCTTTTCCTGTTTACGCCGGCGCTTGTAAAAAAAGCCCTCCTTAGGTATTTCGAAATGGTTGACGTTGATTACGCCATAAGGCCGAAGATCTTTGAGCGAGGCATTAAAGGAAAGATTCGAAAAATACTTTATGACTTCTCGGCGCGTCATCCAAAATTGCGAAAGTTCCTAGGTGATCGTTGGTCTTACGATATTTTATACGTACTCCGGAAAAAGCAATGAAGACGCTTTTTTTATTTATCCCGAACTTCACGTTCACTTCGGATCTCTTGAATACCAAGTTTATAAAAACGCTTGCGGAAAAATTCCGGGTCATTATTTTCAGCCCGGTATTCCAAACCAACGATTCTTCCCGCTACTACCAGTCACCAAATATTGAATATGTGAAATGGGACTTGGAATACCCGAAG
Source organism: uncultured Candidatus Saccharibacteria bacterium (assembly GCA_964348885.1). Lineage (GTDB taxonomy): Bacteria > Patescibacteriota > Minisyncoccia > UBA6257 > WO2-44-18 > JAHFLQ01. The sequence goes on from CAYGEK010000072.1 coordinate 573, forward strand.
TTCTGGCTTATTTTTACAAAAACCCTGCGGCTCTCAATGCTCCGTGAATTTGATTCGTTGGAGTACATGAAAATGCGGTGGCGGGAAAAAACCAACTGGAACTGGCAGCGCCGGGTGCTCCGCTTTATCAGTAAGCTCCTTCCTCGGTTCATGACCACCGCGGATTTCTTTACCCGCATTGAAGCCCTCCTGCTTCCTAACTCTCCGAGGCTTAGCGCGTTTGTCGAGCAGTACAAGCCAAGCCTTATAATGACCTGCACTCCCGGTTTCACCACAATCGAAACCGAAGCCATTATCTTTGCGAAGAAAAATAACCTTCCGACCGCGGCTATCGATTCCAGCTGGGACAACTACACCTCAAACTCGGTGCAAATTCGGAAAACAGACTACTTGGTCTGCTGGAACAAGCAGATGAAAAAAGAAGCGATGGAGCTGCATCATTATCCCGCTGACCGCGTATTTATATCCGGAACATATCGTTTTGATCATCATTTCCAGTCGCATACAAAAGAAATTTCACGGGACGAGTTTTTGAAAAATAAAAATCTGGACCCGAAACTAAAGACTATTCTCAT
>CAYGEK010000073.1:0-1049 GCA_964348885.1 uncultured Candidatus Saccharibacteria bacterium
CAGGGAATGAGGAGAGGGAGAGTGAGGTGGTGGCGACTGAGGCGAGGGTGGTGCGACCGCTTGCTTTGCTGACGTAGGTGAGCTGGGAGACCGCGATGTCAGAGGTGGTGGCGATTTCGTAGGCAGAGGAGCCGGCGCCTCCTGAAGAGTCACTGCCGTCACAAAGCTCTAAAGAACCCGTGAGGGCGACACAGGTAGCAAGAGAGTTGCCGAAGGTAACAGTCCCACTCTCGTTGCTGATAGAAAGTGCGTTGACTGAAGAGGTGGCGAACGTGGTTGGTGAGCTAGTTGCGATGTAGAGGTTGCCGTTTATGGAGCGGAAGGTCCAGGGGGAGGCAGTTGAGGAAGTGTCAGTGAGTGCAAGCTGTGGGCCACTGGCATTTGATACGGTGAGTTTGTATGAGGGGGTTGAGGTACCAATACCTATGTTTTGAGCGGTGGAGATAAAGAGTGTTGAGGTGCCGCTGAGTGAGTTGGTGCCGTCGAAGTATGCGACCTGGCCCGTGGTGCCAGAGAAGAGAGAGGAGGTGGCGATGGATAGCGCACCTGATGAGCCGCCCACAAAGTTGCCGAGGGTGCCAGAGTATGAGAGACCGAGACTAAGTGAGGGAGTTGAGGTTGCAACACTCGAGACGCCCGCTCCACCACTGCCACTGCTCATGAGGAGTTGGCCACCGGTGAGATTGCTGGTGGTACTGATGCCCCACCACGTCCAGGTGCTGTTAGTGCCGCCCACGAGAGAACCGAGTGTTCCAGAGAAGTTTGCAGGGAATGAGCCGAGGGAGAGTGAGGTGGTGGCGACTGAGGCGAGGGTGGTGCGGCCGCTTGCTTTGCTCACATAGGTGAGTTGCGAGACACCGATGTCGGTGGTTGTGGCGATTTCGTAGGCGTTAGGTGACACTGCACCAGGGAGTGCGTAGTCAGTACCAGCAACTGCGGCGATGATAGTGCCGTTTGCGTTTGTTTTGAGAAGTGATGAAGGGATTTGGTAGATGGTGGTGCTTCCGATGTTGCTCACACTAAAGAAGGTGGCGAGTGCTCCACTGCTT